>JALWFE010000078.1 GCA_027039975.1 Flavobacteriales bacterium | reverse complement strand
TTAATTTATTCACATTTTTAAAAAATATTTTTATCATTATCGGCTATATTTTAAGATATATTAAAAAAAAGACCGCCAAATTTGGCGGTCTTTTTTATTGCTATGAATTTAATTTTATTCATCACAATAGTAAGGATAGAATTCACCGTCAGGTTCACTTGGTCCACCTTGATAGATAATATTGCCACTATTAGGACCGTAAATTTCAAAAGTTGCTTCTTGTACCCACGAACCTGATACCCAAATCCAATTTAAAGTTTGGAAATTTGAGGGAACAGTTACCGTAAAGCTTTGTTGGACATATTCCGGATCTCCAACATTTCCTGTACCTACTTCCCAATAATTGGGTAATGATAATTCGTAAGCATCATTACCGTCAATTTTAACTATAATTTTTGAACCTTGCCAGCCGTCTCCATAAGAATCATGCAAAACAACAGTATAATCTCCTGATACGGGCGGACAAACGATGTCGGCATAGTATACAAATGGTGATCTAAAAAATGATTGTTGTACTGTGCTGCCAGAATTTTCCGCACTGAATTTTCTACCGTCTGTCAAGACAATTTCAAATCGGAATTTGAAACTATCTCCCGGATTATATTCACCGGTTTGTAAGTTAAATGCATTTAATACATCTTGAAATGTTGTCAAGTAGTCTAACAGCGGTAGATCATTTTCGCTTTTTGTAAAACTACTTTTGGGTACACTTTCATAGAGTATTTCATCTTTACTGTAATCATTGCCATCGTCAAAATTATCAATAAATGAAACATAGATGTTTACCTTATCCAATAAGTCACCATATTCGGGATCTTGTTCTTCCACTATAACTTCAAAAGTTGATGACAGGTCTGAGAAATCAAAGGCTGTATTAACCCTGTCAATAGTCCGTAGTATAGCTCCTTGCATAGAGTTTGTTGTATCTAACACGTCATAAATGACGTTATCCGGTTTTTTACATTTTGTAATTGTAAGAGCTAATACAATTGCAAAACTTATTGTTATTATCTTTTTCATATTTTTATAATTTTTTAGTTAGACTGAGGGAATCCGGGTGAAGGAGGATTGTTGTCCCAGAATACTTGAACGGTAACACCCGGTTTTTGACTCATATTAGGGTTGTTGTTAACCGAATTGGACGGATAATAGAATGATCTGATAAACGGACCCGGATCAGGTTCCAGGTTAGGTTGCAAATCGTGAGGATAGCCCGTTCTACGATATGCATTGTAGGCATCAATTCCGTTACCAAACAAGGCAACAAAGTATTGACGTGCCCAGATATTCCATTTGTCTTCATCGGTTCCGTTGTCCCAATCGGCACTGAGACTTGATATTAAACCGTTTTTATAATCATCCAATGGTGCGAAATAAGTAGGTAAAATAACATCAAATCTTTCAGTATGAGGCGCAAAATTAAAAACTTTATCCATTGATAATTCAATGCCTTGGAATACAGAAGTTTTGGCATTGGCAAAATCATTTTGAGCCATATAATATTCGGCAATCATAAATTGTACCCAAGATGCTAACATAATAGGAGTGATTCCGTTTCCTCCATTGCCGTCACCATTTTTTTGTGGAGAATAAGAGAAATCATCAAGAGCACCACCAGCAGGATAAACACCATATAGTGTTCTCAAGAAACTATCCGGCGGGATACCGTTATCGTTACCATGATCACGACCCCAATATCCACGAGGTAAACCACAGTAAGCATATCCTGTGTAGTGTGGTGGCGGCGGAATTATAGAACATTCGAGAGTTTGTTCATCAGTTGGAGCACCGTCTTGTCCGGGAGTTTCATAAGTTTGTCTGTAAAAATAGAACCAAGCTCTCGGGTCAAAGTGATTGTTTAATGCAGGGCTATAAGCACTTCCGTAAGCAGTGGCATTATCATCTCCAATCATATAATCCATAAATGAGTTGGATTGATATTCTTGACCACCGGTTGAGGTGTAAGTAACTCTGTAACGGGGATGTCTTGAATCAGGATTGATGTCATTGGTTCCCCATCTGAATTGAAAGTCGTTACTCGAACCGTCGTTGACATCAGCACCTATATAATCACCGGCTGTCATAATAGTGTTAAATTTGTTAAGAGCATCGCTATCAACTAATCTGGTGGTCAAATAAGCTTTCATTTTTAATGTATTAGCCAATTTGATCCACTTATCCCAATCGCCTCCATAATATAAGTCAGTAGGCTCTGCACCGGCTGTATCATTGAAATCGTCAATAGCACTATCCAGCAAGTCGAGAGCTGCGGCGTAAACATCCGCACCACTGTCAGGATGAGGGAAAAGAATATCATCATTAAGAGCTTCGGAGTATGGTACATCACCGAAGAAATCAACCAAAGTCATTAAAGTATAAGCTTTTATAACTTTGCCCATACCGGTATGGTGTTTTAGATTTTTTTCTTCAGCGATTTTTTCCATTACTTGCAAATCTTTCATAATACCGGCATAAGCTCTTCTCCAAGCACCGTCAAATGATTGCGGTGTATATGCCGCATCGTAATTCCTACCACTCATGTGGTAAATACGAGTGAGACGTGCTCCTACCGAGCCTAATCTTTCAACAAAATACGCAAAATTTACTTGCGCACTGTTTAATAAGTAATCCGGATCAGCTTGATCATTGGTCAAATAATTCGGATTCTGTGTCAAATCCAAATCAAATGTATCCTTACAAGAGTAATTTAAAATTAACCCTAGGAAGATTATTATTTTCAAAAAATTTATCTTTTTCATAACTTTAATTTTTTTTTAATTAGAACGATGCGCTAACGCTTAAACCGTATCTTCTGGATGTAGGTGAATTCAAGTAATCGAATCCGCCACCGTTACCAACTCCAAGCCCGTTAACTTCGGGATCAAAGTGGGTATTTTTAGGCATATTGGGTGCATACCACCACAAATTGTTTCCGGATAATGTAACGCTTAATTTACCAAAAGGTAATTTGCTTAACATTTTCTTAGGGAAAGTATAAGTTAAAGCAAGTTCTTGCAAACGCATTACAGTCCCGTCATATACTTGTAATTCATACGGACCGTATAAGATATTACCGAAGTAATATTGAGCGTTGGTGATGAGGATATGACTTTCTTGTCCGTTGTCTTGTCTTACACCGGGTAAAGCAAACGGGTGAATTCTGTCAACTCCTTCTTGGTCAACAACACCCCGGCCTAGTAAGGTTGAAACGGTTCTGGTGTAAATATCACCACCTTGTTTCCAGTGGAATAAACCTCTTAATGAGAAGTTTTTATAAGATACTTCGGTTGAGAAGTTGGCTAAGAAATCGGGGTTAGGATTACCGATAATGCTGATTTCAGAATCCCAAACATAATCACCTTTTGTATTGACTAATAAATTACCGTCATCATCACGTTTGATACCATATCCCATTATGATTCCCAATTGTTCACCTTCTACGGCAAAGTTACCTAAATCCGAGAATCCGTCAATGTTAATTTTATCGGTATCTCCCAAGTCGGTGACAATAGTTTTATTTGTGGTAAAGTTTGCACCAACATTCCAGTTGACACCGTCTTTTTTCTTAAAAATATCATAAGCTACATCAAATTCGATACCGTTTGATTGGATTTCCCCGATATTAGTTCTTCTGTAAGTAAAACCACTTTCAGGCGCTAAGTTTTGTCTTACAAGCAAGTCATTGGTTTTTCTTGAGAAGATTGAGAAGTCGAATTTCATACGGTTTTTAAGTAATTTGGATTCCAAACCGACTTCTATTTCGGTTAATAACTCGGGTTTCAAATCCGGATTACCTTTTTGATTTAATATAGAGTTCGAGATGATGTATTCACCATCGTCTGTTTTGAATAATTTAACATCTTCATAAACACCGTCTTGAGTATAATATCCTTCGGGGAAGTGAGCGGATGTACCGTAACCTAATCTCAATTTCAAGAAATTAATCATATCATTATCAGCCAATGCATCTATGGCTTTTGTCGGAATAAACGAGATACTGGCCGAAGGATATAAAATACTGTTGTGTTCTTTGGTCAAGATGGAAGTCCAGTCTTTACGGGCTGATAAGGTAACAAATGCGTAATCTTTGTAACCGAAATCAGCTTGACCGTAAACACCTAATACGTTTCTTGCAGAAGAATATTGAATTTCTTCTTTTTCCAAGAAATTAGAGTGTCTTAAAACGTTGAAAACAATTTGTTTGGAACTTGCCAATCCTTTTCGATCGAATTCAAATGAACGTGCAGTAGCACCGACGATAAAGTTCATATCGATATCGTCTGTAAGATTTCTCTTACCGGTTAACATCAAGTTGTGGTCTTGAATAGTATTTACGTTATTCCAAGTTTCATAAATACCTGATCTGTTTTTAACACTACCGGTTACACCACCTTTATTAGAGTAGTTGATATTGGATTCGTTATAAGTATCGAAACCGTAACGGTAAGAAATTTTCATATTTTGAGGTAGGTCATAGCTGACACTGACCTTACCGAAGAATCTGTCATTTTTTTGTATGTTTTTAGCATTATGCACTGTCCATAACGGGTGTTGGATACTGTTGTTTTGTCTGTAATATACAGAGCCACCGGTAATAGGATGCTGATAGGGCAAGCCCATCATATCAACACTACGTGGAGTATAGAACAGATTTGCAAAAATAGAAGCATAGTCACCGTATACGTTACTACCGAATCCGGCAGCTACAGGTGGCGATTCAAAATCGGTGCTGGCATAATTCAAGGTACCGGTAAAAGTAAATTTATTACCTAATGCCGCTTTACCACCGACATTAAAACTGTTTCTGGTTAATTCGTTACCGGGAGTAAATCCTGCATCGCTTAAATGACCGAAACCGACATTGTAAATAACTTTTCCGTCATTAGAAGCTCCGTTTACGTTTAAGTTAACAGATTGAACGGTTCCTTTTCTAAAGAAGTTTTCAACACTCTTATAAGGTTGCCACTTATAGCGAACACCTTGGAATTCGGGGAATGCATCTGCAAAAATAGATGTACTGTATGGATGAGGTAATGTGCCGTTGGCATCAAAATGAGAATCACTTCCCCAGCCGCCGGGTCCGTCTTTGTAGAATCCGGGTCCCCAGTTACTAAAATACCAACCGAAAGCTTGGTCAAATCCGTTACCGAATTTATTTTGGTATTTGGGCATAGAAGCAATTTCATTATAGAAGAAAGACGATTTAACGTTTATACCCATTTTGTTGTATGCTTTCTTCTTGAAACTTCCGGTTTTGGTGGTAATCAAAACAACACCGTTTCGACCTTCGGAACCATACAAAGTGGTAGCGGCCAAACCTTTTAAGATATCTATTCTTTCGATATTGTTAGGGTCAAGATCCAAGAAACGGCTTGAACCGTTATTACCGTCAATAAAATTACCCATAGCATGAGTGGAAGAATCAAAAGGTACGCCATCCACGATAAATAAAGGTTGGTTACTACCTGAGAAAGTAGCCATACCACGGATTAAAATGTTTGTTCCGGAACCGGACAAACCGTTTTGTTGGATGATTTGTACACCGGATACTTTACCATCCAATACACGTGCAATATCACCAACCGGCTTTTCATTAAGAGCTTCTGCTTTTACACTGGTTACGGAGTAACCCAAAGCTTTCTTTTCACGTTTGATACCTTGTGCGGTTACAACCACTTCGGATAACTTGGAGCCCTCTTTCATCTGGACATTGATGACGTTGGAGCTACCTACCTTTCTTTCGACGGTATTATATCCAACATAAGAAAACACGAGGGTTTGCCCCGGATTTGCCTTAATGCTGTATTTACCGTCAAAATCCGTTGTAGTACCGGTATTGGTACCTTTAACGAGAATGTTAACTCCCGGAAGCGGTTCTCCGTTTCCGGCATCAGTAACCACACCGGTGATTACTTTACCTTGTGCAAACGATAGTTGCACCACTAACGCCAGTATAAGCGTTAAGATTACATTAAACTTTGTTCTCATCTTCTATTATTTTTGAGTTTGTCAAATACAAATATCTTAATAAAAAGTTAAATACGCAAATTTTAATCTCATTTTTTTGTCCGGTTTGCCAGTCTAAAATCTCAGAGACTGCTTGATGTTTATGTAAATACCCTGTAAATCAGCATCATAAGTAATATATACAGGCTTAACTATTTCTATACTTAGTATTTGATTTTTCTGTAAAAAATTGAGCCCCGCTCCTGTATTTATATAAACTTTTGTTGAGTTTTGCAGAGTATTTCTGCGAATATAATCGCCAATAAGATAAAAATCGATATGATTTGTCCGGTAAATCAACTCATTTTTAAAACTCGTAATAGCTGTAAACTCATCTTCAATGCTACTTGCTTTTCTTAACATGCCACTTTGCAGTTCGGGTAGTGTCTTCAAGTTTTTTTGATTGGTTGTATATATCCGGATGTTATGAGACAGGATAATATGACGTCTTACACGTTCATTCGCATATAGTTGTGTATATAATAATTTTTTGTCCGGTTCGCTGATGTTTAAATCCAATCGGACCTTAATACCGCCCGACCAATTCCTCGTTTTTGTTATGAAAAAATTTTGGTAATAGATACCGGCAAGCCGGTTGTTATATTCACTGCCGTTTTCTGCTGTGAATTGATAGGTAAAATTAAATCCGAAACTTTGGTTTTTAAGCCGGTAAGCCAGACGGGATTGATTGGTTACCGAAAAACCTGTTGTATCTTGTCTTTTGGAAGAAAAAAAATTGGAAAAAATAAAATTACAGCCTCTGATGTAAGGAAATTCGGTGTTGAACCGGATCAGTTGTTTTTCATCTTTTCTTTGCCATTCCAGATAGATTTGTTCGCCTGTATTAAATAAGTTGAAAAATTTCGTGTTAATGGTGCCTTCCAATCGAAGTTTGCTTTTCTCTGAGTCGTAATTGAATCCCAAAATACCGTCGAGCCGGTTGCTTTGTGATTTTTGCAGTTTTAAGACAAGTAATTTTTTTTCTTTGTAAAAATTAATAACCGGTTGGGAAGTAAGTTTGTAACCGGAATTATTGTTAATGAAATTTACAACCAGCTTTATGTTTTGTAAATTAATTAATTTTCTGGCAAAAGATTTGTTAAGATTTTTGCGGATGTTAGCCGGGAAATTTTTGTTTGTAACAATGACCAAACTGTCTATTTTGCTTTGATTATTTTTTAAAATGTGATAATAGATATGCAGATTTTGTTGTTTAATCCGGATGCTATCCGGTTGTAAACGGTTGAACAGAAAACCGGCATAAATCAATGAGTCGTTGATGTTTTGTAAGCGTTTATCCAAGTCTGTCAACGCAATTTTTTTCTGCTTATCATCTATATATATATATAATGTATCTGCAATTTTTTTTCCTTTGACTTGTTTTGGTATACTTGTGTAGTCTGTATATGCCCCTAACAAGTGTTTTTTTAAGAGTATATTAATTAATGTATCATTTCTTGATAACCCGGATGTTTCCTGTTGCGCCGCTATCAAGCCGTGTAGTAATAAAAGTATAATAACGAAGCTTTTTTTCATTATGGATTTTGGTTCTTTTGAACCATAAAGGTATTAAAAGTTCATAAAAGTTTTTTTATAAGTTTTTCTTTTATGTCTTATATGTTTTTTTTCATACCTGATTTTGTTGACTTTTCGAGTCAACCTATTTCAGGACAAGTCACTCCTCATTTCCTCAATTTAATAGACGATAATTTGGTATGAAGTAATAAACAAACATCTAAGTATGAAATATGCAATGAACCATAACTTTCAACTTTTAACTTTCAACTTTCAACTAATGAAATCCTCAATTCCTCAATTTATCAATTCCTCAATTCATCAACCCGGTCATTTCGATACAATTTTGTTCATACTTCACAAAATCACTCAATGACCTACTTCTTACTCCTCATTTCCTCAATTCCTCAATTCCTCATTTCATCAACTCATCAACTCATCAATTCATCAGTTCATCAAATCAAATAAAACGTCTTAAAATATCCGTTATTGCAAGTTTAAAATATTTTTTTGGTAAATATGTAAAAATCAATTTGAAAAACAAAAAAATATTTCTATCTTTGCCGTCCGAAAAAGATTAAAGTAAAAATTAAATAACAAATATGCCTACAATTCAACAATTAGTTAGAAAAGGAAGAACCAAAATAACTAAGAAGAGTAAATCGGCTGCTTTGAAAGGAAGTCCGCAAAAACGCGGTGTATGTGTACGTGTTTACACGACAACGCCTAAAAAACCGAATTCAGCGATGCGAAAAGTCGCACGGGTTCGTTTGACTAATGGCAATGAAGTAAACGCATACATTGGCGGAGAAGGACACAACTTACAAGAGCACTCGATAGTATTAGTTAGAGGTGGCAGGGTGAAAGATTTACCCGGTGTGAGATATCATATCATTCGCGGTGCGTTGGATACCGCCGGAGTGGAAGGTAGAAAACAACGTCGTTCCAAATACGGAACCAAACGCCCTAAAAAGTAGTAATTGAAAAAAATTAACAATGAGAAAAGGAAGACCTAAGAAAAGACAACTTTTACCGGACCCTAAATTTAACGACCCTTTGGTAACAAGATTCGTTAATAATTTGATGTGGAACGGTAAAAAATCCCTTGCTTTCAATTTGTTTTACGAAGCATTGGATATCGTAGATAAAAGGAAAGGTGATGAAGAAAAATCCGCCTTGGAGATTTGGAAAGACGCTTTGACCAATGTGATGCCGCATGTTGAGGTCAGAAGTCGTCGTGTGGGAGGGGCTACCTTCCAAATACCGATGCCTATCAGACCCGAACGAAAAGTTTCCTTGGCGATGAAATGGATGATTAATTTTGCACGTAAACGTAATGAAAAATCATATCCGCAAAAATTAGCTTCCGAAATTTTGGCTGCTTATAAAGAAGAAGGCGGTGCCGTTAAGAAGAAAAACGATACGCACAGAATGGCGGAAGCTAATAAAGCGTTCTCACATTTCAGATTTTAATATTGAGTAGCAATGGCAAAAGATTTAAGTAAAGTAAGAAATATTGGTATTGCAGCGCATATTGACGCGGGTAAAACCACCGTCACGGAACGTATATTGTATTATACGGGCATCAGTCACAAAATAGGTGAAGTGCACGACGGTGCCGCCACTATGGATTGGATGGAACAAGAACAAGAACGCGGTATTACCATTACATCGGCAGCGACGCAATGTGTATGGCCGTATAATGGTGAGAATTATATTGTCAATATTATCGATACTCCCGGACACGTTGATTTTACGGTTGAAGTGGAACGTTCGTTAAGAGTTTTGGACGGCATGGTAGCATTGTTCAGTGCCGTTGACGGTGTAGAACCGCAATCGGAAACCGTATGGCGACAAGCAGATAAATATAAGGTGCCTCGAATAGGATTCGTTAATAAAATGGACCGTCAAGGCGCCGATTTTTTTAATGTTTGCACACAAATAGAAGAAATGCTCGGGGGTAACCCCGTACCGTTACAAGTTCCGATAGGGGAAGAAGCCGACTTTAAAGGCGTTGTCGATTTAATTTCCAAAAAAGCGATTATTTGGAACGAGGAGGATAAAGGCATGACTTATGAAGAAGTGCCTATTCCGGAAGATTTGATAGATGAAGTGGAAAAACACCGTGCCAATTTGATAGAAGCCGTAGCGGAATACGATGATGAATTGATGGAAAAATTCTTTGAAGACGAGAATTCTATTACCGAGGACGAAATCATCGCCGCTTTGAGAGCTGCGACCATTGATATGTCTATCATTCCGATGTTTGCCGGTTCGGCTTTTAAGAATAAAGGTGTGCAAGCCTTGTTGGACGGTGTAATGCGTTTCTTACCTTCCCCTTTGGATATCGGGGCTATTGAAGGGGTAAATCCTAAAACAGGCGAAAAAGAATTACGTCATCCCGATGTTAAAGATCCGTTTGCAGCTTTGGCATTCAAGATAGCTACCGACCCGTTTGTAGGACGTTTGGCGTTTTTCAGAGTCTATTCGGGTTATTTGGATGCCGGTTCTTATGTATTGAACAATAGAACAGACAAGAAAGAGCGAATTTCACGTATTTACCAAATGCACGCCAACAAGCAAAACCCTATCAAACGGGTTGAAGCCGGAGATATAGCTGCCGGTGTCGGCTTTAAAGATATTAAAACAGGTGATACCTTATCAGACGAGAAACATCCGATAGTTTTGGAATCCATGGATTTTCCCGATCCGGTTATCGGTATTGCGGTTGAACCTAAAACCAAAGCCGATGTGGATAAATTGGGTATGGCTTTGTCAAAATTAGCTGAGGAAGACCCGACTTTCCAGGTCAAAACCGATGAAGCTTCCGGTCAAACCATTATATCCGGTATGGGAGAATTGCATTTGGAGATTATTGTTGACCGTTTAAAGAGAGAATTTAAAGTAGAGGTCAATGTCGGTCAACCGCGTGTTGAATACAAAGAAGCATTGACGGCGCCTGTTGACCACAGGGAAGTTTATAAAAAACAAACAGGTGGTCGCGGTAAGTTCGCCGATATCATTTTCCGGTTGGAGCCGGCCGATGAAGGCAAGGAAGGTTTGGAATTTATCAATGAAATCAAAGGTGGTAATATTCCGAAAGAATATATCCCTTCGGTAGAAAAAGGTTTTGCCGAAGCTATGAAAACCGGACCTTTGGCCGGATTTGAAGTGGAAGCGATGAAAGTGACTTTAATAGACGGTTCGTTCCACCCGGTCGATTCCGATTCGTTATCATTCGAATTGGCGGCTAAACTCGGATTTAAAGAAGCGTCAAAAAAGGCTCAACCTGTTTTGTTGGAACCGATTATGAAGTTGGAAGTGGTGACACCCGAAGAAAATATGGGTGATATTGTAGGAGATTTAAACAGACGTCGCGGACAAGTATTGAGTATGGACGAAAGAGCCGGTGCCAAAGTCATCAAAGCACATGTGCCGCTTTCGGAAATGTTTGGTTATGTAACGACATTGCGAACTTTGTCCTCCGGTCGTGCCACATCATCTATGGAGTTTTCGCATTATGCGGAAACACCTAAAAATATTGCAGACGAAGTAATAGAAAAAGTAAACGGATAAATTATAAAACATGGCTCAAAAAATCAGAATAAAATTAAAATCTTACGATCACAATTTGGTGGATAAATCTGCCGAAAAAATCGTAAAAACCGTAAAAGGAACCGGTGCGGTGGTTACAGGTCCCATACCTTTACCGACGCATAAGAGAATTTTTACGGTATTACGTTCACCCCACGTCAATAAAAAATCAAGAGAGCAATTCGAGCTCAATACCCACAAACGTTTGTTGGATATTTACAGTTCGTCACCAAAAACGGTAGATGCTCTTATGAAACTGGAATTACCCAGTGGTGTGGAGGTTGAAATTAAAGTTTGATAATAACGGAAATTAAAAATAAACAATAATATAATGTTGGGTATAATCGGAAAAAAAGTAGGGATGACCAGCATCTTTGACGAAAACGGGAAAAATATTCCCGTAACAGTCATATTGGCCGGTCCGAATTATGTTACCCAAGTCAGAACCGAAGAAGTTGACGGGTACGAAGCTGTGCAGCTCGGTTTCGATGACAAAAAAGAAAAGAACACACCCAAAGCCCTCAGGGGTCATTTTGAAAAAGCGGGCGTGTCACCTAAAAAACGTGTCGTTGAATTCCGGGATTTTGAAAAAGAAGTAAAATTGGGAGATGAAATCAGAGTGGAAGACATTTTTGTAGAAGGGGAATATGTTGATGTTACCGGAGTTTCCAAAGGAAAAGGATTTCAAGGTGTTGTTAAAAGACACGGATTTGGTGGTGTCGGTCAAGCAACACATGGACAACACAACAGATTAAGAGCACCTGGTTCTATCGGTGCTTCATCAGATCCTTCCAGAGTATTTAAAGGAATGCGTATGGCAGGTCATATGGGTAACGAAAGAGTTACCATTCAAAACCTGAAAGTTATGAAAATCATTCCCGAGAAAAATCTTTTGGTTGTAAAAGGGAGTGTTCCCGGACATAAAAATGCTTATTTAATAATTAAGAAATGATGGAACTGAAAGTATATGATATAAAAGGTAATGAGACGGGAAGAACCGTTCAACTTTCCGAAGAAATATTCGGAATAGAACCCAATGAGCATGTTATATATTTGGCGGTAAAGCAATATTTGGCTAATCAACGTCAAGGAACGCACAAATCCAAGGAACGTGGTGAAGTCAAAGGAAGTACCCGCAAAATAAAAAGACAAAAAGGAACGGGAACCGCCAGAGCAGGTGCTATCAGAAACCCTTTGTATAGAGGTGGTGGACGTGTTTTCGGTCCCCGTCCGAGGAATTATTCGTTTAAATTGAATAAAAAAGTAAAACGTTTAGCCCGTAAATCGGCATTAAGTGCGATGATGAAAGATGGTAATATTATGGTGGTGGAAAACTTCGATTTCGATACTCCTAAAACCAAAAATTTTGTAGAAGTATTGAAATCCTTGAAGTTATATGATAAAAAGTCCGTTTTTGTGTTTGCAAATCCAAATAAAAACGTATATTTGTCGTCACGCAATTTGCCGAAAGCAAAAGTTGTAAATGGCTTAAATTTAAACACTTATGCTATTTTAAATGCGGGAAAATTAGTGTTTACCGAGGATGTAATTCCCGAAATTGAAGCAAATTTTTAAAAAAAGCGTGTTATGAGTATTATAAAAAAGCCGATTTTGACGGAAAAAATGATGAACGAAACCGAAAAATTTAACCGTTACGGTTTTGTTGTCGATAAAAAAGCGAATAAAATCGAAATCAAAAAAGCGATTGAAGATTTGTATGGTGTGGATGTTTTGGCAGTAAGAACCATGAATTATCCACCCGTAAGAAAGACACGCTATACCAGAAGCGGTATTGTAACCGGTAAAACAAATGCTTATAAAAAAGCAATTGTTGAAATAGCAGAAGGTCAAAGTATAGATTTCTATAGTAATATTTAAGAAAATGGCAGTAAGAAAATTAAAACCGATAACCCCCGGTCAGCGTTTTAGAGTCGTTAATCAATTTGCCGAAATTACGACTGATAAGCCGGAAAAGAGTCTTTTGGCTCCCAAGAAAAAGACCGGAGGTCGTAATAAAAAAGGCAGGATAACAGCACCTCATAGAGGAGGCGGTCATAAACAAAAATACAGAATTATTGATTTTAAACGCAATAAAAAGGGTATTCCTGCAAAGGTTAAAACCATAGAATATGACCCTAACAGGTCGGCGTTTATAGCTTTGGTTGTTTATGCAGACGGTGAAAAGCGTTATATACTTGCTCCTAACGGTTTGCAAGTAGGTCAAACGGTGATGTCAGGAGAAAATGTTGCACCGGATACCGGTAATGCTTTGCCTTTGAAAGCAATTCCGTTAGGTACGATTATTCATAATATTGAATTGAAACCCGGCCGTGGTGGACAAATAGCCCGTAGTGCCGGAACATTTGCCCAGTTAATGGCAAGAGACGGTAAATATGCAACTATTAAGTTGCCTTCCGGTGAAACCCGTTTGATATTATCGGAAGCTTATGCAACAGTAGGCGTGGTATCCAATTCGGATCACCAATTGGAAGTATCGGGAAAAGCCGGACGCAGCCGTTGGTTAGGCCGCAGACCGCGAACCAGACCGGTAGCGATGAACCCTGTTGACCACCCGATGGGTGGTGGTGAAGGCCGTGCATCCGGAGGACATCCGAGATCTAAAAAAGGTATTCCTGCCAAAGGATACAGAACCAGACCTAAAAAGAAATACAGTAACAAATACATAATTGAACGTAGAAAGAAATAAGATATGGCTAGATCGTTAAAAAAAGGACCTTATGTTCATTATAAATTAGAGAAAAAAGTTCTTGCCAATGTAGAATCCGGTAAGAAAACCGTGATTAAAACCTGGTCAAGAGCTTCGATGATTACACCTGATTTTGTAGGTCAGACAATAGCCGTTCATAACGGACGTCAGTTTATTCCGGTATATATCACGGAAAATATGGTCGGGCATAAATTAGGAGAATTTTCTCCTACCAGAACTTTTAGAGGTCACGCCGGAGATAAGAAAAATAAAGGCAAAAAATAGGGATTATGGGAAAAAGAAAACGCTTGATGGCCGAAGCCATTAAAGAAAGAAAAAAGAATGTAGCTTTTGCAAGTTTGAATAATCATGGCGTATCTGCCAAAAAAACCAAGTTGGTTGTTGATTTGGTCAGAGGATTGGATGTCGCAAAAGCCCTTGCCGTATTGAAGTTTACACCCAATAAAAGTGCTTCTATCATAGAAAAACTTTTATTGAGTGCCATTGCCAATTGGGAAGTTAAGAATCCCGACAGGGATGTTGAAGAAGCCGGTTTGTATATCAAAACCATTACCGTTGATCAAAAAGGTATGTTGAAGCGTATTCAACCGGCGCCGCAAGGACGGGCACATCGTATCAGAAAAAGATTCAGTAAAATAAACATAGTTTTAGGCGAAAAAAATAGTTAAGTAGTATGGGACAAAAAACAAATCCGATAGGAAACAGATTAGGAATCATCAAAGGATGGGATTCCAATTGGTATGGCGGCAAAAACTATGGTGATAAAATTGCAGAAGATCACAAAATAAGACAATATATTAAAGCACGGTTACCAAAAGCCAATATTTCAAAAGTTGTCATTGAAAGAACTTTAAAACTCATAACGGTTACCATTACCACTTCGCGTCCCGGTATTATTATCGGAAAGCAAGGTGCAGAGGTCGATAAATTGAAAAGTGAGCTTTCAAAATTGACCGGAAAAAAAGTTCAAGTCAATGTTTTTGAAATAAAAAGACCCGAATTGGATGCCAATTTGGTGGCGCAAAACATAGCCCGTCAAATTGAAAATCGAATTTCGTACAGAAGAGCCATAAAACAAGCCATTGCATCTACTATGCGAATGAATGCCGAAGGTATTAAAGTTCAAATATCAGGAAGATTAAATGGTGCGGAAATGGCTCGTTCCGAGACTTATAAAGACGGTAGAATTCCCCTTTCGACATTCAGAGCCGATATCGATTACGCTTTGGAAGAAGCACATACCACTTACGGACGCCTTGGTGTAAAGGTATGGATTATGAAAGGAGAAGTTTACGGTAAAAGAGAATTGTCACCTTTGATTGGTTTTGCCAAAAAAGAAGGACGTAAAGCGAGAGGCAATAGAAGAAGAAGATAATTTTGATTAAAAAACGTGTAGATTATGTTACAACCTAAAAGATATAAGTACCGAAAGCAGCAAAAGGGTAGAATGAAAGGTAATTCGCAAAGAGGACACCGTTTGGCTTATGGTATTTACGGTATCAAAGCTTTGGAATCATCTTGGATTACATCCAGACAAATAGAAGCTGCCCGTGTTGCTGCCACTCGTTATATGAAGAGGGAAGGGCAACTATGGATTAAAATTTTTCCGGATAAACCTATCACTAAAAAACCTTTGGAAGTAAGGATGGGTAAAGGAAAAGGTAATGTAGAATACTGGGCGGCCGTTGTACGTCCCGGTAAAGTTTTGTTTGAAGTGGACGGTGTATCATTGGATGTGGCTAAGGAAGCACTTCGTTTAGCCGCTCAAAAATTGCCTGTCAAAACAAAATTCATTATCGCTCCGGAATTTCAAGAAAAATAAGTTTGAACTATGAAAATGTCCGAAATCAGAAATATGGAAACAGCCGAATTACAAGAACGTTTGGCTGATTTGAAGAAAAAATACGAGAGTTTGAAAATAACTCATATCGTATCGCCTTTGGAAAATCCTATGCAACTCCGTCAAATGAGAAGAACGATTGCCAGATTGATGACGGAATTAAACCAAAGAAAAGGTAACTAATTAGATTTAAGAAAATGGAAAAAATTACAAGAAATTTAAGAAAAGAACGTATCGGTTTGGTTACCAAAAACAAGATGGATAAAACCATCGTCGTTGCCGAAGTAAAACGTATGAAACACCCGCTTTACGGTAAATTCGTTCATAAAACAAAAAAATATGTCGTTCATGACGAAAAGAATGAATGTAATGTGGGCGATAAAGTCAGAATAATGGAGACGCGTCCTTTGAGTAAAACCAAAAGATGGCGTTTAGTTGAAATAATAGAAAGAGCTAAGTAATTATGGTACAACAAGAAACAAGAGTTAAAGTTGCAGATAATACCGGTGCCAAAGAGGCATTGGTTATAAGAGTTTTGGGAGGCACCAGAAGACGTTATGCTTCATTAGGTGACAAAGTCGTAGTAACGGTAAAAGAAGCTACTCCCAACGGTACCGTAAAAAAAGGAACCGTTTCAACCGGCGTGGTTGTCAGAACCAAAAAAGAAGTCAGACGACCTGACGGATCGTACATCAGATTTGATGACAACGCAGTCGTATTGCTCAATCCGGCCGGTGAAATGAGAGGAACACGTGTTTTCGGTCCCGTGGCCAGGGAATTACGTGATAAACAATTTATGAAAATCGTATCGTTAGCCCCTGAGGTATTGTAAAATTTAAAGAAGTATGAAAAAATTCAAAATAAAAACCGGTGACGAAGTTATCGTAATAGCCGGAAAAGATAAAGGAATGAAAGGCAGAGTGCTGAAAGTTTACAGAGACAAAGACAGGGTTTTGGTCGAGCATGTCAATATGATAAAAAAACATGTCAAACCCAGTACTGAAAATCCCAAAGGTGGCATCGAAGAAAGAGAAGCTCCGATTCATATTTCAAATGTTGCTTTGGTTGACCCTAAAACCGGGGAACCTACCAGGGTTGGTTATGAAATCAGAGATGGAAAAAAAGTAAGAGTTTCCAAAAAATCAAAAGAGGTTATATAAGCCATGAAGAATTACGTACCAAGATTAGAAAAAGAATATAAAGAACGTATCATCGATGCGTTGATGAAAGAATTCGGTTATAAAAATGTGATGCAGGTGCCGAAATTGGAAAAAATAGTTGTCAGTAGAGGTGTCGGTGCGGCTGTATCGGACAAAAAATTGGTCGATTATGCCGTTGAAGAATTAACGGCAATTACCGGTCAAAAAGCTATTCCGACTATCTCTAAAAAAGACGTTGCCTCATTCAAATTAAGAAGAGGTATGCCAATAGGTGCCAAAGTCACACTCCGTAGAGATAAGATGTATGAATTTCTCGACAGGTTGATTACTGTTGCTTTACCGCGAGTAAGAGATTTTCAAGGGGTGAAGCCGGACGGATTTGATGGACGTGGAAATTATAATTTAGGTATCAGCGAACAAATTATATTTCCTGAAATTGATTTTGATAAAATCAATAAAATCAGTGGAATGGATATTACTTTTGTTACGTCGGCCAAAACCGACAAAGAAGCAAAAGCGTTGTTAAGAGAATTAGGTTTACCATTTAAAAAGAAAAAATAATATGGCAAAAGAATCAATGAAAGCCCGCGAACGCAAGCGTGAAAAGTTGGTTGCAAAATATGCGGCTAAACGTAAAGCTTTGAAAGAAGCGGGAGACTGGGAAGCATTACAAAAACTTCCTAAAAATGCATCACCGGTGAGACTGCACAACCGTTGCAAAATAACCGGTCGTCCGAGAGGTTATATGAGAGTATTCGGTATTTCCCGTGTTACATTTAGAGAAATGGCTAATCAAGGATTAATACCGGGGGTTAAAAAAGCCAGTTGGTAAATTTAAAACAGGAAAGAAATGAATACAGATCCGATAGCAGATTATTTAACGAGAATCAGAAATGCGCAAAGCGCAGGACATAAAGTAGTTAAAATACCTTCGTCAAAAATCAAAAAAGAAATAACCAAAATATTGTTTGATCAAGGTTATATTTTGAGTTATAAATTTGATAATGAAGGAAATAGAGAATTTATCAAAATTGCTTTGAAATACGATAAAGACAGTCAATTGCCCGTTATCAAAAAATTGGAAAGGGTTAGTAAACCGGGTTTACGTAAATATGTAGGTGTGGATAATATGCCGAAAGTATTAAACGGTCTCGGTATTGCCATTCTTTCCACTTCAAAAGGGGTGATGACCGATAAACAAGCTCGTAAAGAGAATGTCGGTGGTGAAGTTTTATGTTACGTTTATTAAAAAAATCGAATTATGTCAAGAATAGGATTTAAACCCATAACCATACCCGAAGGCGTTACGGTCGATATCAAAGACAATATGATAACGGTTAAAGGGAAATTGGGTGAATTGACCCAAGAAATCAAAGGTGGAATAGAGTTTGAGATGAAAGACGGTGTTATCAATGTCAAACGTCCTTCGGACAGTAAAAAACACAAAGCTTTTCACGGATTATACCGTTCATTGCTTTTTAATATGATAGAAGGGGTTTCAAAAGGCTGGACCAAAGAATTGGA
Organism: Flavobacteriales bacterium; assembly: GCA_027039975.1. Classification (GTDB taxonomy): domain Bacteria; phylum Bacteroidota; class Bacteroidia; order Flavobacteriales; family Flavobacteriaceae; genus WGBX01. The sequence goes on along the minus strand of JALWFE010000078.1, from coordinate 12,985 downwards.
ATTGGTCGGTGTCGGATATAAAGCTTCCAGTCAAGGACAAATTTTGGATTTGTCATTAGGTTTTTCGCACAATATTATGATTGAATTGCCACCGGAAGTAAAGGTTGAAACCGTATCTGAAAAAGGTAAAAATCCGATTGTCAAATTGACGTCTTACGACAAACAATTAATCGGACATATTGCCGCTAAAATCAGATCATTCCGTAAACCGGAGCCTTACAAAGGTAAAGGTGTGAAATATGTAGGAGAACAAATCAGAAGAAAAGCAGGTAAAACAGCGTAATTAAGAAATTGTTATGAAACTCAATAAAGTAGAAAGAAGGAAACGCATCCATAAGCGCATCAGAAAGATTGTTAAAGGCACGGCTGACCGTCCGCGACTTTCTGTTTTTAGAAGTAATAAAGAAATTTATGCGCAATTGATAGATGACGATAAAGGTGTTACCTTAGCCGCTACTTCGTCAAGGGATAAAGAAGTAGCTTCGCATAAAGGCACTAAGACCGAGAAAGCGGCTATGGTTGGAGAGAAAATAGCCAAATTGGCATTGGAAAAAGGTATTGAAACCGTAACTTTTGATCGTTCCGGTTTTTTGTATCACGGACGTGTAAAATCATTGGCGGACGGCGCCAGAAAAGGAGGATTAAAATTTTAAGATATGTTAGATAAATACAAAGATGTAGAAAGAATAAAACCCGGCGGTTTGGAATTGGAAGACCGTTTGGTAGCCGTAAACAGGGTTACCAAAGTAACCAAAGGGGGACGGACTTTTAGTTTTTCGGCTATTGTAGTCGTTGGTGATAAGAATGGTGTAGTTGGTTATGGTATGGGTAAATCCAAAGAAGTACCCGACGCCATTCAAAAGGCGATTGAAAATGCCAAGAAAAATTTGGTACGTGTACCGGTTATTAACGGCACTATTCCTCATGAACAATTAGGAAAATTCAGTGGCGCACGTATCTTTTTAAAACCGGCTTCTCCCGGTACCGGAGTTATCGCAGGTGGTGCTGTTCGTGCCGTTCTGGAATCAGCCGGGGTGCATGACGTTTTGACTAAATCGCATGGTTCGTCCGACCCTAATAACGTTGTTAAAGCAACTATGGATGCTTTATTGAAAATGCGTGATGCTCATACGGTTGCCAGACAACGCGGTATTTCTTTGAATAAAGTTTTTAACGGATAAATTTGAGGAAGATGACAAAAGTTAAGGTAAAAAAAGTCAGAAGTACCATTAACAGGCCCAAAGATCAAAAAAGAACTTTGGAAGCTTTGGGGTTGCGACGTATCGGGCAAGAAAAGGTTCACGAATTGACACCCCAGATACAAGGTATGATTAATAAGGTTAAACATTTAATCAGTGTAGAGGAAATTAAAAACTAAGAAACAATGACATTACATAATTTAAAACCGGCCGCAGGTTCGGTAAAAAAAGATATCAGAAAAGGAAGAGGAGAAGGTTCTAAAAAAGGCGGTACGGCGACACGCGGCCACAAAGGAGCCAAATCCCGTTCGGGTTATTCACGCACACCCGGTTTCGAAGGAGGTCAAATGCCTTTGTACAGAAGGGTTCCGAAATTCGGATTTACCAATATCAACCATATAACTTATCAAGCTGTTAATCTCGACACTTTGCAAAAGTTGATTGATAAAGGTAAAATAAAAGATACGGTAACCTTTGATGACTTTGTTGCTTTGGGTTTGGTAGGCAAAAGAGAATTGTTGAAAATACTCGGTCGCGGTGAAATTAAATCCGCCGTTACGGTGTATGCTCATAAATTTTCAAAAAAAGCCAAAGAAGCTATCGAAGCGGCAGGCGGTAAAGTTGAACTTATTTAATCGGTTAATTTCATGAAGAAGTTTATTGAGACAATCAAAGCGATATGGAGCATTGAGGAGCTTCGCAAAAAAATCTTGTTTACACTTGGTTTAATATTGGTTTACCGGTTTGGTGCCCAGGTATCATTGCCGGGTATCGATCCGACACAATTGGCCAATCTGGGTCAACAAGCCGAGAGCAATACCTTGCTCAACTTATTAAACCAATTTACGGGAGGTGCCTTTGCACGGGCTTCCATATTTGCTTTGGGTATTATGCCTTACATCTCGGCTTCCATTGTGGTACAATTGATGGGGATAGCTGTTCCCTATCTGCAAAAATTACAAAAAGCCGGTGAAAGCGGTCACAAAAAAATTACACAAATAACCCGTTGGTTGACTATCGGTGTAACCTTGATACAAGGTCCCAGTTACGTCTATAATTTGTATAACCAGTTACCAAAAAGTGCATTTTTGATAGAACAGACTTGGTTATTTGTTATTATTTCGGTTATTATTTTATCAGCCGGTACCATTTTTGCCATGTGGTTGGGAGAAAAAATTACCGATAAAGGTATCGGAAACGGTATTTCATTATTAATTATGGTAGGTATTATCGCCCGTTTACCGCAAGCTTTTTTACAAGAGTTTGCTTACCGGGTTACCAATCAAAACGGTGGTCCGATGTTGTTATTGTTTGAGATTGTTGTTTGGTTGGTGGTGATTGCGGCCAGTGTGATGCTGGTAAAAGCTTACCGTCCGGTGCCTATCCAATATGCGCGTAGAGCTGTTGGTGGCGGTTATGAAAAGAATATTTTCGGTGCCAGACAATATTTGCCCTTAAAATTAAATGCCGCTGGGGTTATGCCTATCATTTTTGCACAGGCCTTGATGTTTTTCCCCGGGATGCTGGCTTCTTTATCCGATTCGGATTGGGCGGCATCGGTAAAAGCAACTTTTAGTAATATTTTCGATCCTTGGTATAATGTGGTATTTGCCATTTTGGTGATAGTATTTACTTATTTTTATACGGCAATAACCGTTCAAACGACCAAAATAGCCGAAGATTTGAAACGTAACAACGGCTTTATTGCCGGTGTGCGACCGGGAACGGATACGGCCAATTATCTGGATGACATTTTATCAAAAATTACTTTACCCGGGTCCATATTTTTGGCTTTAATAGCTATTTTCCCGAGATTTGTGTATTATCTATTTCCCGGTATGCAAGTATCTTGGGCTATGTTTTACGGCGGAACTTCCTTGTTGATTATGGTAGGTGTCGCTATGGATACCATTCAACAAGCGGAAGCTTATCTGTTGAACCGTCATTATGACGCTTTGATGAAAACCGGAAGAAAAAAATAAATTATGGCTAAACAACCCGCAATAGAAGTTGACGGCATTATCAAAGACGCTTTGTCCAATGCCATGTTTAAAGTGGAATTGGAAAACGGACACGTTATCACGGCTCATATTTCCGGAAAGATGCGTATGCACTATATACGCCTGTTGCCTGGAGATAAAGTCAAAGTGGAATTAAGTCCGTATGATTTAACCAAAGGCAGAATAACTTACAGATATTAATGACGGTTAGGATATTCTTCAAAACCGTTTAAGCAAGTGAATCCGGAAACAATTGTTCACAGAGAAAACGGTAATTTGGTTTCCGGTAATTACAATAAAAAAATAAAAAAATATACAGATGAAAGTAAGAGCATCAATAAAAAAGAGAAGTCCCGAAGACATTATTGTCAGACGTAAAGGACGTTTGTATGTTATAAACAAAAAGAATCCGAAACATAAACAAAGACAAGGATAATTATGGCAAGAATAGCAGGTGTAGATTTACCGAAAAACAAACGCGGCGTTATCGCTCTGACCTATATTTACGGTATAGGCAGATCACGAGCCAAAGAGATTTTGGCTCAAGCCGGTGTAGATGAAGATAAAAAAGTAAAAGACTGGGATGATGCCGATATAGCCGGTATCAGACGTACAATTTCAAATTACAGAATTGAAGGTGAATTACGTTCGGAGGTCCAGCTCAACATCAAGCGGTTGATGGATATCGGTAGTTATCGCGGTATCCGTCACAGAATAGGTTTGCCGTTGAGAGGACAGAAGACCAAAAATAATTCCCGTACGCGAAAAGGTAAAAGAAAAACCGTTGCCAATAAGAAAAAAGCAACTAAATAAAAAGTAAGTAGGTAATATGGCTAAGCACAGTAAATCATCAAAAGCTAAAAAAAGAAAGGTAAAAGTAGAACCTAACGGTAAAGCTTTTATAAAAGCGACATTTAATAACGTTATTATTTCTCTTACCAATAAAAACGGAGAAGTTATATCTTGGTCGTCAGCCGGTAAAAACGGTTTTAGAGGGTCCAAGAAGAATACACCTTATGCGGCCCAAGTAGCGGCTGAGGATGCGGCCAAAACCGCTTATGAAGCAGGATTAAGACGTGTTAAAGTTTATGTAAAAGGCCCCGGAAACGGAAGAGAATCCGCTATTAGAACCATTCATAACAGCGGTATTGAAGTTGTAGAAATAATCGACGTTACACCCATACCTCACAATGGTTGTCGTCCACCGAAAAGAAGAAGAGTATAAAAAAATTATTAGAATTATGGCGAGATATACAGGACCTAAAACCAAAATTGCCAGAAAGTTTGGCGAACCGATATATGGAGCAGACAAATATTTTGAGAGAAAAAAATATCCTCCCGGACAACACGGCAATAACAGAAGAAGAGGCAAAAAATCACAGTATGCTATTCAGTTAGCAGAAAAACAAAAAGCAAAATATACTTACGGAATTCTTGAAAAACAATTTAGAAATCTGTTTGAAAAGGCTTCACGTCAAGGTGGTAATACCGGTGAAGTGTTGATGCAGTTGGTCGAATCGCGACTTGACAATGTGGTTTATCGTTTCGGTTTGGCACCGACCAGACGTGCGGCACGCCAGTTGGTATCACATCGTCATATTACCGTCAACGGTGAGGTGGTAAATATCCCGTCTTATCAGTTGAAACCCGGTGATGTGGTCGGTGTAAGAGAAAAATCCAAATCATTACAAGTGATTACCGATTCATTAGACCAAAATAAGTCGAGTTACGAATGGTTGAAATGGAATTCCGAAAAGATGGAAGGAGAATTTGTAAACCGTCCCGAACGGATTCAAATTCCTGAAAACATTCAAGAACACTTGATTGTCGAGTTATACTCTAAATAATAACATCAATTTTATGGCAATATTAAATTTTCAAAAACCGGATAAGGTTATACAAATCAGTGCTGATAACTATACCGGGAAATTTGAATTCAAACCCTTGGAACCCGGTTACGGGCTGACAATAGGTAATGCATTACGACGTGTTTTGTTATCATCATTGGAAGGTTATGCAATTACATCATTGCGTATTGACGGTGTGGAACACGAATTTACATCTATTGACGGCGTCGTGGAAGACGTCACCAAAATTGTTTTGAATTTGAAACAAGTCCGTTTCAAAAATCAAGTGGAAGATATTGATTCTGAAACGGTTAAAGTGTCGATTAGCGGTAAGGAACAGGTAACTGCCGGCGATTTACAAGAATTTATTTCCGGTTTTCAAATCTTGAATACCGATTTGGTGATTATGAATCTTGACCCTAAGACGTCAATCGATTTTGAATTTACCATTGAAAAGGGTCGCGGTTATGTTCCGGCAGAAGAGAACAAAAGACAAGATGTGCCGTTCGGTACCATTTTTCTCGATTCTATCTATACCCCTATAAAACACGTTAAATATACGGTGGAAGATTTCAGGGTTGAGCAAAAAACGGATTATGATAAATTGATTATCGAGATAGAAACGGACGGTTCCATTCATCCGAAAGACGCTTTGACCGAGGCGGCTAAAATATTGATACAACATTTTATGTTGTTCTCAGACGAACGTATTTCCATCGATGACGATGTGGCATCCAGACCGGAAACTTATGACGAAGAATCTCTGCACATGCGACAACTTTTAAAAACCAAACTGGTGGATTTGGATTTGTCTGTAAGAGCATTGAATTGTTTAAAAGCCGCAGATGTAGAAACTTTGGGAGATTTGGTACAATACAATAAATCCGATTTGATGAAATTCAGAAATTTCGGTAAAAAATCGATGACCGAATTGGAGAAATTAGTTGATAAGAAAGGTTTGACCTTTGGTATGGACCTTTCAAATTATAAATTGGACGATTAAAGATAATATGATATGAGACATAGAAAGAAATTTAACCATTTAGGTAGAAAATCGGCCCATAGAAAAGCTATGTTGGCCAATATGGGAAGTTCTTTGATAAAACACAAAAGAATTAATACCACTTTGGCCAAAGCCAAAGCTTTGCGTATGTTTTTAGAGCCGTTGATTACCAAGTCGAAAAATGATACGATGCACAACCGCCGTGTTGTATTTAGCCGGTTGCGTGATAAATATGCGGTAACGGAATTGTTTAGAGAAATTTCCACAAAAATAGCCGATAGGCCGGGTGGTTATTTACGTATAATCAAACTGGGGAACCGTTTGGGTGATAATGCAGAAATGGCCATGATAGAGTTTGTGGATTACAATACGGTTTATAATGCCGACAAGCCGGCTAAAAAGAAAACGCGTCGTAGAAGAAAAAAATCGGCTAAAAAGACAGAAGCAACGGCTGAGACGAATACGGCTACAACTACTGAAGAAAAAACGGAAGAATAAATTTTTTATCATAAAAAAAAAAAGCGGTTGTCATTGGCAACCGTTTTTTTATTTCGTAATTTTACAAAAAAATTTTTAGATATGAGCACAATTATTGATATTACTGCCAGACAAATATTTGATTCCCGTGGCAATCCTACGGTAGAAGTCGATGTGATAACCGAATTAGGCATTTTGGGACGTGCCGCTGTGCCGTCAGGAGCTTCGACAGGCGAACTTGAAGCTGTGGAGCTTAGAGACGGTGATGCAGGTTATATGGGTAAATCCGTTTTTAAAGCGATAGAAAACGTTAATATAACCATTGCCGGTGAAATTATAGGATATGATGTACAAGACCAATTGGCTATTGACCGGACTTTGATAGCTTTGGACGGAACTGAAAACAAATCGAAATTAGGAGCTAATGCCATTTTGGGAGTTTCTTTGGCAGTAGCCAAAGCGGCGGCTTTGGAAAGCGATATGCCTTTGTATAAATACATTGGAGGTGTAGGTGCCAAGACCTTACCGGTTCCGATGATGAACATTGTTAACGGGGGGTCGCATTCCGATGCACCAATTGCTTTTCAAGAGTTTATGATTGTACCGCATGGTGTTGACAGTTTTGCAAGTGCGATGAAAATGGCAACGGAAGTTTTTCATCATCTGAAAGCTATCTTAAAAAATCGCGGTTTATCGACAGCCGTTGGAGATGAAGGCGGTTTTGCCCCTGTATTTAAAGGTACGGAAGATGCTATTGAAACCATTTTGTCGGCTATTGAAGCAGCCGATTATAAGCCGGGTGAAGATATTTCTTTGGCTTTGGATGTAGCGGCTTCCGAATTTTATAAAGATGGAATTTATGATTATACCATATTTGAAGGACCTGATGCCGCCAAACGAACGCCTCGTGAACAAGCGGAATATTTGGTAGAATTGGTCAACAAGTATCCTATTATTTCTATTGAAGACGGGATGAGTGAAAATGATTGGGACGGTTGGAAAATCCAACAGGAATTGTTAGGAGATAAAATCCAATTGGTGGGTGACGATATTTTTGTGACCAATACTAAGATTCTCGAACGCGGTATTAAAGAAGGTATTGCCAATTCCATTTTGATTAAGTTAAATCAAATAGGCACGTTATCCGAAACATTGGATGCTATCAATATGGCGCATAAAGCCGGTTATACCGCTGTGGTCTCTCACCGCTCCGGTGAAACGGAAGATACGACTATTGCCGACTTGGCTGTGGCTATGAATACAGGGCAAATCAAAACAGGTTCGTTATCGAGAACTGATAGAATGGCAAAGTATAACCAATTACTTCGTATCGAAGAAGAATTGGGTGATTATGCGATTTATCCCGGGATTAAAGCTTTTAAAAAGTAGTTAAAAGTTGAAGATTGTATTTCGACAAGCTCAATAACCTAAGTTGAAAGTTTTATGCGGCGCTTTGCGTCGCATAATTTTTTTTTTCATAATTTTTTACCGTAAGCTAAATCACCTGCATCTCCCAATCCGGGAACAATATAACCTTTATCATTCAGGTTTTTGTCAAAATCGGCTATCCACAATTGAGTTTCTTCCGGCAACCTGTCGGCAATATAATCCATACCTTGTACAGCTCCGATGATAGAAATGATATGCAATTTTTTAGGTTTTCCGAATTGTAACAATTTATTGTAAACCGCTATTAGTGATTGTCCTGTGGCTAGCATCGGGTCTGCAAGAATTAAAATCTTGTCTTGAATGCCGGGAGTTGCGATATAATCGACTTGAATGGAAAATTCGTTATTGTTGTGAGGATGATATCTGTAAGCTGATATGAAAGCATTTTCGGCATTGTCAAAAATACGCAGAACACCCATATGTAAAGGCAAGCCGGCACGTAATATGGATGCCACTACTATTTGGTCGTCCAAAACATTCATTTGTTTTATACCTAAGGGTGTTTGAATTTGCTTTGATTTGTAGTTTAAGTTTTTGCTCAGTTCATAAGAGAGAATTTCACCTATCCGTTCTATGTTGGTACGAAACCGTAAAGGGTCTTTTTGAATATTTATGTCTCTTATTTCGGATAGAAATTTGTTGAGAATGGAATTTTGCTTTGAAATGTGATTGATTTTCATAGTAAAATAATTAAAAACCCCGACTACAAAAGTAATTGGGGTTTAACCGGTTAACGTCTGTTGTTATAAATTTGTAAATAATAAATCAGCGTTGCCAATGAGCTTAAAGCGGCAACGACATAAGTTCTTGCGGCCCATTTCAAAGCATCGGCGACACCGCGACTTTCTTCTTGATCAACTATACCTTTTTCGATGAGCCATTTTTTGGCTCTGCGGCTGGCATCATATTCTACAGGCAATGTAATGAAACTGAAAACAACAGTAGCGGCAAACAGTATGATACCGGCAAGGAGTAATTGCGGAAAGCGGTTGATCAATAAGATGCCGGCAATTAAAATCCATTGTACAACCGAAGAGGAAAATTGTACGACCGGGACCAAAGCCGAACGCATCTGTAACCATTTGTAGCCACGGGCATGTTGCACGGCATGACCACACTCATGAGCCGCTACGGCAACAGCAGCTATACTATTAGAATTGTAAACCGGTTCGCTGAGGTTTACGGTTTTTTTGACAGGATGGTAATGGTCGGTCAAATAACCCCGTGTGGAAATAACTTTAACATCATGAATACCATTGTCCTCCAACATCATTTGGGCCACTTCGACGCCGGTATAACCTTTTTTTAGACGGATTTTTCCGTAGTATTTGAATTTGCTTTTCAGTTTGCTTTGGACAATCATGCCAACCAAAGCAATCAATATTATCAATATATATCCTCCCATTTGTTAAAATTTTACTCGCAATTTACAAAAAAAAATTATTCATAAAATTATTAAAAAAATTTATTAATGAATTGAAAATCAATATTCTCTTTAATTATTTAATGAATTATAATTCACATAAATAATTATTTCTTATTTTTTCATCGGAGTTTTTGAATATATGTTTGTAACGAATTTTAAAAAGCAAGGAAAAATGACAGGAAATTTGGCAAATCAAGTAAGCTTATTATTAAAGGTTAGTAAAAGGATTTTGTTGGTAGAAAATGATCCGGTAAAACGTGCGGATTTGGTGGCTTTTTTGAATAAGCATAATCACGAAGTTGTTGCCGTAAAGGATGGTATGAGTGCATTGGAAAAGATAAATAACGAAACTTTTGATTTGTTGGTTATTGATAAAAATTTGCCTTTTAATGATGCCGTGACTTTGTATCAAAGTATCCGGAATAAGAATTTAAATATTTCGGCGATTTTTATCACAAATAAAAAGCAATCCGGAACGGATGATTTTTATACCGTTGAGTACCGTGAATTTAAAAATAATTTTGTTGAGATACTTAAAAAAATTATTGAAAATAATTTACGAGAAAATCTCAGAAAATCGGAAATAGAAAAAGGAGTATATAGAATAGGAGCATTTACTTTGGATCCTCAAAAGAGGTTGCTACGTTACAAAGACAATGCACCGATTAAATTGACTCCGAAAGAAAGCAAACTTTTAAAGTTGTTAATAACTCACAATAACAAGCTGGTACATAAAAGTGTTTTGCAGAAAAAAGTTTGGCATAATGACGAAAATGTCAGTTTTAGTAGTATGAACGTTTATATCAGCAGATTGAGAAAACTACTTAAAAAAGACAAAAATGTAAATATTAAAAATGTTTATAAAACCGGATTTAAAATTTCCGATTGATTTTGAAATAGAATTACAAACAAACTAAAATTTGAGCTAGTCGTAATAGTCTCGTAAAACAAAATTTTACCGGACTTTTTTTTGAGTAAAATTTTATGTCATTTAAGTAAAAATTATTAGTATAGAAAAAATAATATTTGAAGGTTTTCAAGGCTATTTTTGCAGTATATTTAAAACATATTAAATATATTGAGTAAAAAATAAAAAAAAAATTTTAAAAAAAAATATATAATAAATTTTTTAAAAACTAATATTAAATCGTTATAAATCAAGCGATTAAACACTAAAAACATCTTTTATAGTTCACACAAACCGGAATTTCTTATTTTATTTTTGATGTTTTACTGTCTATGTTCGTATCAGAATTTAACACAAATAATTTAAACACAAACAAAGATGACTAAAAATTTCGTAAATCAAATTGACAGATTGTTGAAAATCAGTAAAAAGATTTTATTGGTTGAACACGATCCGGTAAAACGTGGAAGCTTGGAAAGGTTTCTAAAACAGCAAAAACACGAGGTTGAAGTGGCAAAAGACGGTATGACTGCTTCTGAAAAAATTAATACCGGCACGTATGACTTGTTCATCATTGACAGAAGTTTACCTTACAATGATGCGATGACCCTTTACAGAAGTATCAAAAACAAAAATTTAAAAACGCCTGTTGTTTTTATAGTAGATCAAGAAGATGACGAGGTGTTTTTTTCAATTAAATATGACAGTTTTGAAAAAGATTTCGGGCGTATTATGAGAACAGTCACTGAGCAAAGCTTACAATCGAAAGAGCAAGAAAACCGGAAAGAACCGGAAGTTTACAAAATTGGTGGTTTTACATTGGATCCGAGAAAGAGAGTGCTGCGGTACAAAGATGGTGACAGTGTAAAATTAACTCCTAAAGAAACAAAATTATTGAAGTTGCTAATAATGCACAATAATAAGTTGGTTCATAAAAACACGTTGCAAAAGAAAGTTTGGTATAATGATGAAAATGTCAGTTTCGGCAGTATGAATGTTTATATCAGTAGGTTGAGAAAATTGTTGAAGAAGGATAAGAATGTGAATATCACGAATGTTTACAAGACAGGATTTAAGATTTCCGGTTAAATTATTGAATTTTAAAGAAATTTTAAAGAATCTTAAATCCGAATAAAGCAATAACACACAGTATTTACATATAGCAAAACTCAATTTAACACACACTTGTTTACACAAACCCTTTGTTGCACAAACAAACATTAATGTGAAAAAGCCCGGTAAGCAAAATGTTTACCGGGTTTTTTAAAGAAAAATAATAATACCTAAAATTATATTTGGTAAATTATTGAATTTGGGTATGATATAAAAAAATGCGGATTTACAGAATTTTTAATCTATTTTGTTGAGATATGTCTTAGCCATTTCCTTTGCAGTGGTGATAAAATCTTTGTTTTGCAGTCTGCTGTTTGTCCAAATTAAATAGGGATATTTAATTTCGGCAAAACCACTGTTTTCTTCTAATAAATCTAATAGAATTTTTTTTAACTCGGTAAGCATTTCCTCTTTATCCATTTTATACATTGCATATTGTAAAAACAGTTTTGCTATTCTTTTTTTTATGATAACATCCCTGTTTTTCGATTCAAGGTCTCTATATTTATAATAGTAAAAAATTTTGCGGGCTTCATTTTCCAGATAGGCCATATCATTTTTGTCAAAAATTGAAATCAAATGAAACATTAAAGCATCTTCATAAGCGTCTAAACGTAATCCTGATTTTTTATGTTGAAGGATAAAATGAATATGTCTAATAGCTTTTTTGGTTTCACCAAGAGCGTAATAACCCAATTTCATGGCGGTTCTGATAATTATTTTCATTTCCAACGGGATTTTGTCTCCCCAATAAGCCATTTCTTTTTCAATTTCTTTTAATTTTGAAATAATTTTGTCTTTTTGACCTTCAAAAACATAAGAGAGTAATTCGTTATTAGACCTGTAATAAAAAATGCGTAAAGCGGTTCTTTCGTAAAATCCGTATTCGCCACGGTCATAAGCTTTTTTAATATCGGACATAATTTTTAAGACGGCTTGTGTATTACCGGTTTCCAAAGCGAAAGTCGAGTAATCCAATTCGGCATTAAGGATTTTGGATTTAGCCAGATTGGTTTTCGGCAATTCTTTGATTTTTTTTCCGTAATGATAAGCTTTTTTATATTGATGACCCAGCAAGTGCAATAATGCTTGGCTATAAAAATAATAAAACTTAGCTTTATTGGTTTTGTAATGTTGTTCATTTGTAAAAAATCCCATTCTGGTAACTTCGTCTTTGAGTTCCAGCCAACGTTGTATATCAATAAAACCGTATCTTTTTTTATAATTACGGATGTGGCTGAAAATTAATTTAAGGGTTTGTAATTCTTTTTGGTATTCAATTAGATTTTTTTCTTCTTCAATAATTTCATTGTCGGGCCTGTAATTAGACGGATTGGTAAAAAGTCTTACTTCTTTTTCTAAATCTAAAATAGCCAGATGGTATCCGAACATTTCATATTTTTTGACCAATGCCAATGCTTTATTTATGATGTCGTAGGCTTGCTCGGGTAATTGTTTTCTTAGCAGAAAATTGGCACTTTTGATATAAAAGAAAACTTTGCCTTCCGTAGTTTCGTCATGTGCCCTGTGAACCATACTTTCCAAAATGATATTGTATAAATAG
>JALWFE010000077.1 GCA_027039975.1 Flavobacteriales bacterium | reverse complement strand
GCTTTTGTTTTTTGAACTTCCAAAATATCCATTACTGTTTTTCTCGTGATTTTATCGTTATCCAAAAGATATAAAAGCACTTTTTGTTCATTATCGTTTAATCGTCCGTAATCGTCCGTAATCGTCCGTAATCGTCCGTTACTTCAATAGTTTTTACCATTATGTCAGATAAATTTATTTCCATTGTCCTCATTCAAAATATAAAAACTACCTTTTGTTTTGCCTATTTTTTTAAGAATGCCTTTTTTGGACATTCTCAATAGTATTCTTCTTGCTCTTGCAGATTTAATATTAAAGAGAGATTTTACTTCACTTGTCGTTATTTTGTTTTTATTATTTATATAGTCAATTATTTTTGCTTCTTGTTTTGTTAGGATAATTTTTTCGCTACTTTTTCGCTGTTTATTCGCTACTTTTCTGCTACTTTTCCGATACTTTTCCGCTACTTTTTCGATACTTTCTTGTACTTTATCTACGATTTTGTCTCGGTAAAATATCACCGACACAAAATTGCTGTTTTCTTTGAATTCAAATTTAATATTGTTGTTTTTACACATTTTTTCTATTCTTTTTATGCCGGTTCCCCAAGTTTCTACATAACCGAGTTCTTTAAAAACTTTTGCTATAATCTTGTTTCTTAATTCACTTCTGCCCTCAAACACATCGTTTACAGTCAATCCGTTGGGTAGTCCGCCGGGCGATACGATTTCGACAATATCATCATATACGGCTACTTTTATGTCGCTGTTGCGGGTATAATCCCTGTGAATAATGGCATTCAGTAATGCCTCCCGTAATACAACCAAAGGTATTTCATATTGTTCCACTCTTTTCAGTCCTTTGATATTTGCTTCTAAATTGAGATGATTTTTAAGAAATAAAATGGTATTGTTCAAATTGGAAAAAGCATCTGCCGTAAACTCCTTTTTGTCAAGAAAAATATCGCTTGTAGTTCCCTTAAAACGGGCGCACTTAATGCCGGTATTTTCCAAATTTCCGGTAATGATTAAAAGTGCATTTGTGGGGATATCCTTGCCTTGTATGTTTTTAAACAGTTTCAGATTTCTAAGTTGAGAAATTGATACGCTTTTACTAATCTTATCAAATTCGTTGTATATTGGCGTTAAATCAATTTCTCCGGATGTTACGGAATAGTTTTCTTCTTCATCAAAAGTCTTTCCCATTCTCTGTCTTTCCAATTCTTGGATTATATTTTCGTCAGCCAGCCGGTTTGTTGTGCCAATTCTTATATAAGTTCCATTCAATTTTCCTTTATTTTTCAAATAATAAGGCAGCAAACTACCTCTATAAATTTCAATGACTAATAAAAGTTTACCATCAACATTCTGCACATATATTTCGGGTAAAATATTGGGATAACACAAATCATAAATAACAGATGAAACTTTTTCTTGCATATCAAAAATTTCGTCGTCGCTGACGCCAACAATCTCTCTTTTATCATTTACGCCGATAATAATTTTACCTCCGGCAGTATTAGAAAACGCGATAGCCGTAGCAGCAAGTTTTTGAGACGCTGGTAGTTTTTCTTTTAATTCCAGCGTTTTTGATTCACCGTTTTTTATCTGTTCAATTATATTCATAATTCAAATCCCATAAGTTTTAAGTGAGCTTTTACTTTATGTTCCAATTCGTTTACTTGTCGTTCTATTTCGGGTAAAGGCGTTTCATAGCGTTCGTAGAGTTCTTTGATGCGGTTAAGCATTTGCAAAATGATATCTTCGGCTTCGTCGTTGATACCTTGTGCCAGAGTTTTTAACCACTTTTGGTTAATGACTAAATAACGCACTTCGTCCGTGGTTAATTCGTTATATTTTTTGAGCAAAGCCATATCCAATTCCGCCTCTTTGTTTTTGATTTGTTTTTTGAGCCGGCTTTCGGTTCCCAGCAATTGAAGGTATTTTTCCAACACATCGAGTTCTATGGCAAATGCGCCGGCATTGTTTCTTAGTTCTTTGATTTTTGCCTTTAACGCGGCTTTGGTGATTTTGCCTTTTTCGTTTTTTACCTCTTCCAGTATGCCGTCATCGCCGGAATGGGTTTCGGTTAGTTCTTCCAGTTGCCGTAAAACATCTTCTTTTTTTGCTTCCAAGTCTTCTATTTCTTGTTTTTCAGTAGGAAAATAGGCATCGATAACAATATTTTTTGGGAGTAAATCGCTATTCCAAGATTTCAACTTGCCTTTTTTGTCATAATCTATTTGCGGTTTGGCATTCCAGCCGTTTTCCATAATCAAATACACATCGTCTTTGAGTGTTTCATCCCGGTAGTCCATCAAAATTTGATACACGGCATAGGCATCTATCAGCGGAACCCTCTTGTATGTTTCCAGTAAACTTTCGCTGATATTTTCAATGAGTTTTTTGGGGCGGGTTTTTTCATTGATGCCTTCCAAAACGGGTTTTACCGCTTGTGTCCAAGTGTCAAACGCTTGTTCTGTCTTTTGTTTAAAACTTGTGATTTCCTCGGAATGTTCCACTGCTCCGGGTAAATCGTCCGGCAGAATGTTGAGCCGGTAATAGTTTTTTTCTTTGAGTTTAAAAATCCGTTCTTTGAGTTTGGGAAAGGCGTTGAGGACGGGCAATTTGTCCACATCGCGCGCAGGAATACCGCCGTGCAGGTGGGCATAAATATCTTGAATGTCTTCTTCCTCTACATTGTCAATATAGCGTGGAATATTGAGGTTGAAATCGTTTTTTTCTATTTCGGCCAATGATACCATACGGGCATAGCCCGGTATTTCTTTAAAGCGGGTAAAGGTGTCCACTATTTTATGTATATCGCGTTCGCGCAGGCGGTTTTTATTGCCGTCTTTACGAAATCCCTTGGAGGTATCGACGATAAAGATTCCTTTGCGTGATGCGGCATTTTCTTTGTCAATGACCAAAATAACCGCCGGAATACCCGTGCCGTAGAACAGGTTGGGCGGCAAACCGATAATACCCTTGATGTAACCCTTTCGCACAATGTTGCGTCGGATGATGGCTTCGGCATTACCGCGAAACAAAACGCCGTGCGGCAGAATGATGGCGCCTTTACCTTTGGGTTTTAGCGATTTAATGAAATGTAACAGGAAAGCATAATCGCCGTTTTTGGCCGGCGGAATGCCATCGTCAAAGCGGTGATAAGGATCGTTTTGCGGATTCACTCCGTCCATCCAGTTTTTTTGTGAAAACGGCGGATTGGCTACGGCATAGTCAAAGGTTTTTAGTGTGCCGTCGTCGTTTTTAAATTGCGGGTCGGACAAGGTGTTGCCTTGTTTGATAATAGCATCGGGGCGGCCGTGCAAAATCATATTCATCCGGGCAATATTAGCCACATCAATGTCTTTTTCCTGACCGTAGAGGGCTATTTTTACCGGCGCTTCGGCATCCACTTTCAAGAGTAACGAGCCACTACCGCAAGCGGGGTCATAGGCGCTTAATTTGGTGCCTTGGGCTTTTTCAATACCGATAATTTTGGCCATGGTGCGCGAGACTTCGGCGGGCGTATAGAATTGCCCCTTGCTTTTGCCGGCTTCGGTGGCAAATTTTTTCATAAAATATTCATATACATCGCCCAAAATATCATCGCCACCGGCGTGGTTGCCCGAAAAATCCAGTTGCGGATCTTCAAAAATAGCAACCAATTTGGTTAGTTTATCCACTTTTTCCTTCCCTTTGCCCAGCTTGGTATCGTCGTCAAAATCCACCCTGTCAATCACGCCTTTGAGTTCATTTTCATCGGCCAACTTGTGTAATACTTCATTGATTTTTTCACCGATTTCCTTATTGCCTTTGAAGGCCAAAATATCATCAAAACTACCGCCTTCGGGGACAATAAATCCGTCATCGTTGTATGGCTTGTCCTTGTATTTATCGGTTACGTATTTCACAAACAAAATGGTGAGCACATAATCTTTGTATTGGCTGGCATCCATACCGCCGCGCAAAGCATTGGCCGCTTCCCACAGGTGTGTGTAGAGTTGTGTTTTTTTGATGGGCATATATTAAATTATAAAAAATATTTAAAAAATAAAGTTTGTAAATTTATGAAAAAATTATGATTTCAAAAAAATATAAAAAATAAAATAACCCCCTTGTTTTTCCGGGTAAAAAATCTATTTTTGCAGATATTTTTAAAAATAACCCTATGTCAAAAGTCAGATTTAGCGCATTAAAAGAAATTTTAGGTCGAAAACCCCGTAAAATTGACCCTGTTGTCAAACGTTCGGCAATTTTTGCCGAAAAAGTGTTTGACCGTGAGAAAATGAAATTATATTTATCAAAAACCGCTTTTAAGGCTGTAACGGAAGCGATAGATAAAGGCAAGAAAATAGACCGTGAAATAGCGGAACATATTGCTGCGGGTATGAAAAATTGGGCTATTGAGAACGGCGCTACGCATTACACACACTGGTTTCAACCTTTGACCGGTACTACGGCCGAAAAACACGATTCGTTTTTTGAGCTCAATCCGGATGGCAGTTATCTGGAAAAATTCAGTGGCAGTCAGTTGGTTCAACAAGAACCGGATGCTTCCAGTTTTCCCAGTGGTGGTATCCGCAACACTTTTGAAGCCCGCGGTTATACGGCTTGGGACCCGACTTCACCGGCTTTTATTCACGGCACAACACTTTGTATTCCAACGGTATTTGTTTCTTATACCGGTGAGGCTTTGGATGTTAAAACGCCTCTACTTCGTTCGTTAAGTGCTTTGGACGAAGCGGCTACGGCGGTTTCCCGGTATTTTCACCGTGATGTCAATAAGGTCATCGCCACTTTGGGTTGGGAACAAGAATATTTTTTAATCGATTCGGCCTTTTATAAAGCCCGTCCTGACTTGACATTGACAGGCAGAACATTGATGGGACACCAACCGGCACGTGGTCAGCAATTGGATGACCATTATTTCGGCTCCATCCCCGAAAGGGTTATGGCTTTTATGCGCGAATTGGAAATAGAAAGTTTAAAACTCGGTATTCCCGTTAAAACCCGGCACAATGAAGTGGCACCGGCTCAGTTTGAGGTAGCACCCGTATTTGAAGAAGCTAACTTGGCCGTTGACCACAATTTGCTTTTAATGGATATTATGAAAAAGATTGCGCACAAACATCATTTTGAAGTTTTATTACACGAAAAACCTTTTGAAGGCATCAATGGTTCCGGTAAACACAACAATTGGTCGATGATGACCAATACCGGTATCAATTTGTTAAGTCCGGGCAAAACGCCGATGAAAAATTTGGAGTTTTTAGTGTTTTTTATCAATACGATTAAAGCTGTAAACGATAACGAAGCTTTATTGCGTGCTTCCATTGCATCGGCAGGCAATGACCATCGTCTCGGTGCTAATGAAGCACCACCGGCCATTATTTCGGTATTTATCGGAGAGCAATTAACCAAAATTTTACAAGAACTAAAAAACGTTTCAAGCGGCAAATTATCTCCCCAAGAAAAAACGGATTTAAAATTGAACGTCGTAGGAAAAATACCGGAAATTTTATTGGACAATACCGACCGTAACCGCACATCACCTTTTGCTTTTACGGGTAACCGTTTTGAATTTAGAGCGGTCGGTTCGTCAGCCAACACAGGTAATCCGATGACCATATTAAATATGATTGTTGCTAAACAATTACGGGAATTCAAAAAAGAAGTGGATACTATCATCCAAAAAGACAAGTTGAAAAAAGATGAAGCGATTTT
This sequence comes from Flavobacteriales bacterium, assembly GCA_027039975.1. Classification (GTDB taxonomy): domain Bacteria; phylum Bacteroidota; class Bacteroidia; order Flavobacteriales; family Flavobacteriaceae; genus WGBX01. The sequence goes on along the minus strand of JALWFE010000077.1, from coordinate 26,746 downwards.
TAACGTGTTGCGAGAATATATCAAACAATCTGAACGCATCCTGTTTGAAGGCGACGGATACAGTAAAGAATGGGAAAAAGAGGCCGAAAAACGCGGTTTGAGTAATGCCAAAACCACACCCGAAGCGCTTAAAGTTTATAAGGATAAAAACGTCAAAAAACTTTTTGAAGAAATGGGGGTTCTTACTGAACGCGAACTCGAAGCCAAATACGAAGTGGAAATAGAACAATATGCTATGAAAGTGATTATTGAAGCGGGCGTATTGGCGGATATGACGATGAATCACGTTATTCCGGCAGCTGTCAAGTATCAAAAAGAATTAGCAAAAGTGGTCAAAAACTTAAAAAATATCGATTCGAAGACTTATCAAACTTTGGGACAAGAACCTCTTAAAATGCTAAAAGATTTATCGGATAATATTGCAAAAGTATCGGAATTGGTTGGAAAACTCCGTAAAGACTTGGAGAAGCTGGAAAAACTCGATTGGGAAGCCAAAGCGGAAAAATTAGCCCGTAAAATCAAACCGGAATTTGACAAAATAAGACATTATACCGATAAATTGGAGATGATGATTGATGATGAAATCTGGCCTTTGAGCAAATACCGTGAAATATTGTTTATCAGATAAAATGGACCCGGTCACCAAACGTTCAGTTTTCAAGACTTGATTGTTCTATTTTAACACACAAACAAACATAATAAAACCCGGATTCTGCAATTTTGCGGAATCCGGGTTTATTTAAAGCGTTAATTTGTCATTTAAATCCCTGTCTCCGGAAGAAGCGGAAAAGATTTTTTTAATAATTATTTTTTGTATAACTTTATGAACGTTATAAACATTTAACTTTCGACTACTTTGTTGATCACATCAACAAAAATGTCTTTCAACCGGTGTGTACTGACAGCTTCTTTTAGAGTTTCAACCGGCAAAATTTTCTCTTTATTTAAAACATAAGTGACAGCTGCCAATGCGGTGCTTTTACGGTTGGCCATTTTGCCGAAAGGTACTGCCATCAAATCCGGAAATTCTGATTTTAATTCATCCGTAACCAATTTGTCATCGATATAGATTTTGGCATCTTTGTGTAATTTGGATTTGATTTTGTTCAAACCGTCTTCGGTAACGATAACAAAATAATCGGGTTTATCCAATCCGGTATAATTGATAGGTTGGTGGTCAAAAATGACTTCGGCTACCGAAAAACCGGTACCTACGGTAATGGGATATTCTCCTTTCATTGTAGTTTCCAATCCGGCATACATACCTGCCATTGCCAAAAAACGGGCAACTGACTGCGCTCCGCCACCGGCAGAGCCAGCTATTAAAATGCCTTTACGTTCTTTCAGTCCGGCATCATATTTTGGTTCTATAATATTGGCTTGTTCCAATAAAGAATTTGTTTCTCTATCAATGATTTTTGTAGCCGGACGCTTGTGTTCCAAAATATTTTCATGTTCAACCACTTCCATCAGTTCGTTCATTCGTTTCATACCGTAAGACGGACACAAACTGGCGGCTTCCACGATAGAGAAACCTTCGGTTTCAATAGCTTTTTTCAAAGTGTCTTTGATTTTGTTAGGGGCATTGACCCTGACAGCTAAACGGGCGCCGGAAGCGTGAGCTAATTGAATCAAATCAAATGGCGGCACATCTTTTTCAAAATCTATAATTTCTTTGAATTTTTGAGTGGATAAACCGCTGATTTGTCCGCCGGTCATACCGTAAAGCAAGTTGTTCAAAACGATTAAAGTCATATCAACGTTACGCCGTGCGGCTTCCAGAATGTGTTGTAATCCGATAGTAGCACCGCCGTCGCCTATAAAAGCAATGACTTTTTTGTTTTGTTTTTGCGCTACACCCATAGCGACACCCAGTCCCAAAGCCGGCGAACGCCCGTGCAAACCGTGTATGGTATGGGTGGCAAAAAGCGGGTCAATCAAACCGCTACAACCGATATCACTGACTACAATGACATCATTTGGACCGTAATTGAGTTCTTGTAAAGCTTTGTTTAACGCATTTATGGATATCCCGTGCCCGCATCCCGGACAAAACGGAAATTTTTTCCCTGTTAAAAAGTTAGTTTTCGGATTTTTTGTCATCATAAAAAATTTTTAAGCTTGTAAAACGGTGTCAATAATTTCTTTGGGGTGAATCATATTGCCTATTTTATTGACTTGTTTGATATGTTTTACCGGGCGGGTACCGAATAAAATTTCTTTGTATTGTCCGGTCAGATTTTCTTCGGCTATAACGATATTGTCATAACGGTCTATGATATCGTAAATAACCGGGGCTACCGGTAATAATGATTTTACAACCAGTAAATCGACTTTTTTCCCTTGCTTCCGTAAATATTGAAGGGCATCGCGTGCGGCGTCGGCAGTAATACCCCAGGTGACGATTAAGTCATTGGCACCTTCTTGATTATCCAAATCGTAAATAGTCAGTTCGTCAATCCGTTTGATAAACTTATCACGCAAGCGTTTGGTGTTTGCCAATGCTTCCGGATCATTTTTACGGATATTTGCCGCTTCGTCGTGGGTAGAGGCTGTTATCCGTACCAAATGTTCATCATTGCCTAAGGGCAAAAAAGGTGGCACTAAACTGTCGTCTGCTTTGTAAGGTAAATATTCACCTTCAATTTCCGGTTCCGGTCTGTCGATTTTATTAATAGGTTTGAGTTTGGACAAGTCAAATGATTTTTGATACATGACCATTTCTTTGGAGGTCAATAAAAATACAGGCGAACGGAATTTTACAGCGGTTTCAACGGCTTTTGCCGAAAGTTCCCAAGCATCTTCGAAATTGGATGGTGAAAATACCGGTACGGGATAGCCGCCTGATATAATACCGTTTAAAAGACTTAAATCGCCTTGCGCTCCGGTTGTTGCCGAGCCTGTACTGGGTCCTAAACGTTGGGTTATAATCACCACCAAAGGCAATTCCATCGCATAAGCCATATTGATACTTTCAACCATCAAAGCAATACCCGGAAAAGCACTGGAAGTCACAGGCAGTCTACCTGCTGCCGACATGCCAGCCATCCATTGAAAAGTTGTGATTTCATCAGGTGCTGCATAAAATTGCGGAAACCGTTGTTTACCATATCGATACATCCAATTGGAAGGTGTAATAGGGTAACCGACAAATGTGTCTGCTCCGGCTCGCACCAATGCTTCAATCATCAGTTTGGAGCCGTCTATCAAGGTTTTTCTCGAAGTTTTTGTTTCCAAAACAGTTAAATTTTGTGCGACAAATGTAAGTAATTTTTGATTAAAAAATATGTGATTTTATCTTTAAAATGAAAGAATAATACGTGTGTATTGACACTTTGGCGTAAAATCTGTTATTTTTATTGTAAATACTAATAGCTTTAAAAGTTTTTTAAAACTTAAAGACCTACCAGTTTTCCAAAATCTAAAAGGTTTCCACTTGATACATGTTACAAACTTTCAATTCAGATCACTGAGCTTGTCGAAGTGAGGTCACTGAGCCTGTCGAAGTATAACTAACTAATATAAAAATTACAATTGTGCCATAATTTCCATAAATTCTTTTCTTTTACTTTTTGACAACGGTACTCTGGTTTGGTCGGTCATTTCCAAATAACCTTCTTTTAAGTACCGGGAAATATGTTTGATATTGACCACGTGAGAACGGTGCGGTTGAAAAAATGCCGGTCCTAAAATTTCCATAAATTTTCCCAGATTGTAAGAACTTAAATATTCATTGTTATTGTTGCAAACAATTTTTGTATAACCGTCAGCACCTTCCATTCTTACAATATTATCTTTTTTTACAAACACATAACCTTCATAGGTCGGAATGGATATCGTATTATTTTTTTCGTTGAGTAAATCCAGCAGAATTTTATTATTCCTTTTGGCTGTTTTGAGTTGGATATTTTTTTTGGCATTGGCAATTGCGTCGGCAAGCATTTCGTCATCGATTGGTTTGACAATATATCCGATAGCAGCGTGTTGGATAGCTTGAATGGCAAAATTGTCATAAGCCGTGACAAAAATTACTTCAAATTCCGGTTCTTCAAATTGTGACAAAACATCAAACCCGCTCATATTAGGCATAGCAATGTCCAGAAAAATCAAATCCGGTTTTAATTGTTTGATACCTTTAACGGCTTTTTCGGGTTCTTGATAAGTGGCTATAATTTGCAATTGGGGAAACTTCTTTTCAATTTTTTTTTGAAGCATTTTTAAAGCTTTAGCTTCATCGTCAATTAGAATACATCGTATCATAATTTTGTGATTTTAAGGTTAACAATCGTATTGTAAGTTATTTGTTCGTTATCTGTTTCATCTTTTAATTCATATACAATCTGCCATTTACCGGATGTATTCAGCAATTTAATCCGGTCCATCAAGATTTGAGTGGAACGGGATTGGTGTTTTTTCAGCGATTTTTTGTTGATTTCAGCCGATTTTTTAATACCGATGCCATCATCTTTGATTAAAACTTCATAAGAATTTTCGTCTATATAACGGAATTCGATACAAACCGTTCCTTTACTTTTTTTGTGAAATATTCCGTGGTTGACGGCATTTTCAACGATAGGTTGTAATAACAAAGTCGGAATGGTGACTTTATCGATATTGATTTCCGGGTCGGTGTGGATACAATAATCGAGTTTTTCCGGAAAACGCATTTTTTCCAAATTGAGGTATGATTTAAGCAATTCTATTTCTTGACGGATGGTAATTTCTTTTTTGCGTGAAAATTCAAAAATCATCCTAATCAACCTGGAGAATTTGATTAAATAACTTTCCGATTGGTCGTAATTTTCATCGTTGATGTAATATAATATGGCGTTCAGCGAATTGAAAACAAAATGCGGATTCATTTGACTGCGAAGGGCGTGTAATTCGAATTCCGCTATTTGTTTTTGAGCTAACAACTTATTTCTTTGTTTGATAAGGGCTTTGCGCCGGTAATAGTATGCTATCAAAAAAATAATGAAAGCCAAAAGTATGACAGATAAAATTTTTACCGCTAAGGTTTGCCACCACAAAGGCGTGATAACAAAACGGAAAGATTTTGAACTTTCTTGCCCGTAAGGGTTCACCGTTTTGAGATTAAAAATGTAATTATCGGGTTTTAAGTCGTTAAAATTGATATCTTTTGAGCCGGTTTCAATCCAATTGTTTTGAACGGGTAATAATTGGTAAAAATACCGGTTGTTGACTTGTCCCGAAAAATCGATCATTCCGAAGTTGACCAGTAGATTGTTGTTTTTAGTATAGCTGATGCGTTGGTTATCGTGAATCTTTTTTCCGTTATATTCGACCGATTTAAAATATAATTTTTGAAACGGTATTTGTTTAACGGTATTTTTGTTGACGGAGGTAATATTGCTGTAATTGGATGTAAAAATTTTACCGTTAAAAACGGCGACATAATTGACCCTGTTGGATACGATACCGTCGCTTTTGCGATAAATCCGGTTTAATCGCCAAACATTTTTATCATAAGAATAATTGAAAACACCTTTTTGAGTAGCTAACCATATCGAATCATTTTTGGTAAAAATATCATTAACGATCAGATCATCGGTGTCTTTAACCGGTTTCATATTATTTTTGCCGTCCCATATAAAAGCGCCGTAGCCTTCGGTCCCGACGATTAAGTGTCTTGAAGTTTTGGCAAGTGATAAAACGGGAATTTCGGGTATGTTGCGGTCGATTGGTATTTGTTTGACCGAATCGTTTTTAATGGTAAAAATGCCAACTGGTGTGCCGCTTACGATATGATTATTGTAGGTCGTAAAATCATTAGTTCCTTTAACGGGATAAGTTTTTAACAATTTAATGGTGTTACCGTCATAAAGGGAAATACCATTTCGTTCTCGTAAAGCAAACAAATTGTTTTCCAATGGTAAAATACCTTTTCCGGAGGAAAAATATTCGGTTAATTTTCCGTGTTTTTTTATAAAAATTGTTTTGGTTGTAACAACGGCAAAATTGTCGTTATCGATATAGTATATATCAAAGAAATACTCGTTGTGTTCTAAAAATTTTTCAAATTTGTTTGAAACCGGATTGTATTTATATATACCTTTGTTTAAAATAGCGGTAAATAAATTATTACCGGAAAATTTAATAAATTGCACAGGTTTTCCAGTGAAAAAATTTTGGCTTGATAAAGCATTTTTTGGAAAAAAATATACACCTTCGGCAAAGGTGGTTCCCCAAAAATTACCCTCACGGTCTTTGAATACAGTAGTTAAGTGGAATTTTTCCGGAAAAGTTTTTATATCCGTTAAGCGATAGTCTTTACCTAATTTTGCCCAAAAATTTTCGGTTGAGATTTGCACTTCATCACCGGTTGCTAAAATCCGGATAAAAATATTTTCTTTAAAAAATTCCGGGTTAATGATATGATGTGTTTTGCCGGTGTTTAAATTGAAAAAATGCACACCGTTTTTCGATGTAAAAGCAGCTAAACTGTCGTTAATTTGGCCTTTAAAATAAGTATCTTTATATGGCCACTTTACTTTGGTAACATGATGTCCCAAACTATCGGTAAAGAAAAATGTATTTTCGGCTTCATTTAGATAGGAAAAATAGTAAACCGGGTGAATGAGCACAGCAGGTTTGTAAGGCCGTAAAGCGGGAGGTTCCGGAATTTTTTGCCATTGACCGTTTGCCAACCGGTAGTTTTTGCCATATTCTTCTGCGGTATTATTTAAAATCAGACTTTTTAAATCCGTTGAAAAAATACTCGGGTATAACAAAACATTGTTTTGGGTTTTGAAGGTGTAAACCGAATCGTTTTTGATGTATCCCAACCTGTTTGAAATGGTCAAATACCATATTTTATTATCTCCGGTCAAAAACATTTCCCAAATATCATTGCTCGACAAACCGGAAGCGATGGTAAAATTTTTAAAAGAACTGCCGTCAAATTTAGACAAACCTTTGTCGGTTGCAATCCATATAAAACCGTCGTAATCTTGTAAAATTTTATATATTCTGTTACTTGGCAAACCTTGTTCAACGGTATAGTGTTCGTAACCCTGCGCAAAATGGTTCAGAGTTACTAAAAAAAACAAAAAAATAGATTTTTTTTTCATTAATAATTTGAATTATCCGTTGAACAATTTGACTGTTAAAAGTATATTTTAATTTAAAATAACATACAAAAGAAAGGATTTTGTATTTAAAAATCAATATCCATTTGATGAATGATGGTTTTGGTTTGACGAAATGCCGTTTTCATTCGATGAATGTTATTTTTGTTAAAGTCATATTAAAAATTTAAAAAATGAAATTTTTGATGATTATTTTAGCATTCTTGTAAAATAGTGTATTTTTGCTGACAATTAAATTACCGGTATGAATTCAACATTGATAATAATATTCCAATTACTTTTAAGTTTAAGTATTTTGGTGGTTTTACACGAAATGGGTCATTTTTTAGCGGCTAAACTTTTTGGCACCAAAGTCGAAAAATTTTATTTGTTTTTCAATCCTTGGTTTTCGCTTTATAAGAAAAAAATAGGAGATACCGAATACGGTATCGGTTGGTTGCCTTTGGGCGGTTATGTCAAAATAGCCGGGATGATAGATGAAAGTATGGATAAGGAATTTCTCAACCGGGAACCGCAACCTTGGGAATTTCGCAGCAAACCGGCTTGGCAACGCTTAATCATTATGCTGGGCGGTATTATTGTCAATATTTTGTTGGCTATCGCTATTTATATCGGTTTGGCTTATGCCTACGGTGAACAACTGATTCCGATGCAGTCCCTTAAAGGCGGTTTGGAAATCGTACATCCCGCTCTTAAAGAAGCCGGATTAAAAACAGGTGATAAGATATTGAAAATCAACAATGAACCGGTTGAATATGCTAATACCGTTGATGCCAAATTAATCACGGCACATACGGTTGAGATTGAACGGAACGGCGAACGGAAAACCATTGAATTTCCGGTTAATTTTATCGAAAATCTGGTGGAACAAAAGGGTAAAAATGTCAGGGGACTGACGAGTATCAGAATTCCTTTTATAGTGGAAAATGTCGCTTCGAAAGCCAATAAAGGCAAATTGCAAAAAGGCGACCAAATCATAGCCCTTAACGGACAAAAAGTTGAATATTTTGACGAGATAAAACCGCTTATTGAAGCGCATAAAGGTGAGACGGTCAAAGCTACCGTTTTACGTAATGGCAAACCGGTAGAAGTGGATTTGAAAGTGAATGAAAATGGAAAAATAGGCGTACAACTCAATACCGATTACAAAGAATGGGAAAAACGCGGTTATCTGATGGTTGTCAATAAAAAATATAGTTTTTTAGAGGCCATTCCCGCCGGATTGAAACGGACGAAAGAAACCTTTGTGGGGTATATCGACCAATTGAAAATGATTTTTAATCCCAAAACAGGCGCTTATAAAGGTGTAGGTGGTTTTATATCCATAGCTAAAATTTTTCCCGGCACGTGGGATTGGGGTCGTTTTTGGACAATTACGGCATTTTTGTCCATTATGTTGGCGGTGCTCAATGTATTGCCTATTCCGGCCTTGGACGGTGGTCACGCTATGTTTACCATATACGAAATGATAACCGGACGCAAACCCAATGAAAAATTCTTGGAATATGCCCAAATAGCCGGATTTATCTTACTCTTGGCTTTGGTGTTATTGGCAAACGGGAATGATATTATTAAGCATTTTTTTAAGTAGAGGTCTCAAACCGCCACCACAAACTACCGGCTCTAACCGCCATCCAGAGTAAGAAAGCCGTCCAAACGCCATAAAGCTGTAATCCGTAAGCATCTAAAATCAGTAATGCCGGAATAAAGACCACAAAAGTTGCAACCAGCTGCATATTTCGTAAAAATTTGACCCAACCCAAGCCTTTAAAAATCCCATCAAAGATGAAGGCAACAGCCCCGACGGGTTGCATCAAAATAACCAGCCAAAAGATTTTTTCGTACAGTTTTATAACTTCCGGCTCATTGGTAAACAACAACCCGATGGGTTTATAAAAAATCATGAAAACCAAAGCCAATCCAAGGGCTACAAATTCGCTGTAACGCAGCAACTTTCCAGCTAATCTTTTCAAATTCAAAAAATCTTTTTCACCGTAAAGTTTACCTGCGAGCGAATTGCCGGCATCGGCATAGCCGTCGAGGAAGAAGGTGGTAAATAACCAGATATTGGTCAAAATGACGTGAACGGCAATGGCATTTTTGCCATAAGATGTAGCGTAACGGTTTGACAGGAAAATAGCCGTGTTCAAAGCAATGGTACGGATAATCAAATTGCCGGTCATACTCAAAAACCGTTTTATAACCGGATGAATTTGCCGGACTAAATGCAAATCAAAAGGTGTTTTGCGTAAGAAAACGGCAATAGCCGATATCATCATAACCAGCTGAGCAATCAAACTTGCCCAAGCGGCACCTTTTATATGCATAGGATTTATCAATCCCGGTATACCGTAAACCAAAACATAATCCAAAACGATATTGATAATCCCACCTGTAAAACTGATGAGCATTGCCCAATACGTATTTTGAAGCCCGCGAAAAATCCCGAATAGCGTAAAGGTGATTAACGTAAAAATTAATCCGAATACTCTGATGCTGTAATATGAAACCGAGAAATCCAAAATCCGGTCTTTGGCGGCGTAAAGCTCGAAAATTTCACGGGCAAAGATGCGGGTTAAAAAGACGAGAACGATACCGAGCAACATATTCATAAACAAAACTTGCGGTATCAATGTTTTGATTTGCTCTAATTTTTTAGCCCCCAAATGCTGACTGACGATACTGGAAATAGCGTTTTTGGTCTGTGCCAAAATCCAAAATAAAGCCGACATAAACGACCCCACCAATCCCACAGCCGCCAAACTTTCCGTAGGAAACACTTTGACATGCCCGATAATAGCCGTATCCGTTATGGAAATCACCGGCTCGATAATTCCGGCAAGTATGGAGGGAATAGCGAGTTTGTTGATGGTTTTGAAGGATATTTTTTTCATTGAGGAATTGAGGAATTATCTCGTTTCATTGCGTATCGTATTCATTGATGATTACTTATTACTTCATACCGTATTCTCGTCTTATAATTTGAGGAATTGAGGATTTATTGTGCTTCACTGAATATGACGTTGTTTGATGTTTGTTTTCTATTTCATACCTTATGTTCGTCTTATGAATTGAGGAATTGAGGATTTGTTCAGTTTCATTGCGTATTTCATACTTTGATGTTTGTTTATTACTTCAAACCTTATGCTCGTTTTTTAATTGAGTAATTGAGGACTTATTGTGTTTCATTGAATATTTCGTTTATTGATGATTGCTTGTTATTATAAACCGTATTATTCGTTTCATAAATTGAGGAATTGAGGAAAGGTCACCGAGTGTCCCGTCGTGACGAAGTCAAGACGGGATGTATCGAGGTGCATTCCTCATTTCCTCACTTCCTCAGTTCCTCACTCCTCATTTCCTCAACTTATCAAGATAATAATCATACAACACAAACTGAGACCTTAACGGTTTTTTACCATCCCGTTTGTATTGGTTATCCTGGGTTTGGTTAAAGATACGGGCTTTGACGTTGTCGTTCCACGAAATATTGAAAGTATCGATAAGTTCTTTTTTGATTTTTTCATCGTAAACGGGTGCTGTTACTTCTACTCGCCGGTCAAGATTGCGAGGCATTAAATCGGCGGAACCGATAAATACTTTGGCTTCTTCGTCCGGTCCGAAAATAAACAAACGCGGGTGTTCTAAAAATTTATCGACAATACTGATAGCCGTGATATTTTCGCTCAAACCTATGATGCCCGGAATCAACCGGTTGATGCCGCGGACAATCAATTGAATTTCAACTCCCGATTGGCTGGCTTGGTACAAACGGTTAATCATTTTGAGGTCGGATAAACTGTTCATTTTCAGGCGTATCAATGCTTTTTTGCCTTGTTTGGCCCGTTTGATTTGTTCGTTGATTAACGCGTAAATTTTACGGCGTAGGTAATGTGGTGATACCAATAAGTGTTTGTATTTAGGTATTTTGTAATTGATATCAAAAAAGTCGAAAACTTTGGATACATCTTCCAGTATTTCCTGGTTGGCGGTAAATAAAGTATAATCGGTATATATTTTGGCGGTTTTTTCGTTGAAGTTACCTGTGCTGATAAAACCGTAACGTTTAATTTTGCCATGTTCTTCGCGTTCTATCATACAAATTTTACTGTGAACTTTAATGTCCGGCAAACCGAAAACGAGGTTAATACCTTCGTGTTTAAAGATTTCGGCGTATTTGATATTTTGGGCTTCGTCAAAACGGGCGCGTAATTCTATTTGAACCGTCACTTTTTTACCGTTTTTGGCGGCATTTATCAATGAACTGGCTATTTGCGAATTTTTAGCCAGACGGTATATGGTAATCTTGATTTCTTTGACTTTGGGGTCGAGCGCCGCTTCACGTAAAAATTTTATCACGTATTTGTAATTGTGATAAGGGGCATAAAGCAGATAATCTTTTTCTTTAATTTGTTTCAGGATACTGCCTTGAAGCGATAAATCTTTGATAGGCAAGGGGGGATATTGTTTGTAAAGTAAATCTTTTTTGCCTAAATCAGGGAACCCCATAAAGTCGCGGTGGTTATGAATGCGGCCACCCGGAATTAAACTGTCCAATTCGTCGATTCCCATTTTTTGTTTTAAAAATTCCAAAGTATCATCGGCGATGGCATCATCGTAAATAAGCCTTACCGGTTCTCCTTTTTGACGTTGGCGGACGTAAAAACTGACTTTTTCCAAAATACTTTTGGTGCGGTCTGTATCTTCTTCAAACTGAGCATCGCGCGAAATTTTAATGACGTGTGCTTCAATTTTATCATAATCGAAAATATTGAAAATTTCGTCGAGATTGTAACGGATGACATCGTCCATCAACATGATGTAATTTTTTTCATCTTCTTTGGGTAATACGACGAAACGTCCCAAATCGTCAGTCGGAATTTCGACCAAAGCATAGATAGGTTCGGTAATATCATCTTTGATTTCACGACCTTTTTTCTTACTCATCTTAACTGCCAAATAAACAGATGAATCTTTGATAATAGGAAATTCTGGTAAGTCATTTAATACAATGGTCACCAAGGAAGGACTGACTTTATCGATAAAAAATTTTTTTAGAAATTCGCCTTGTGATTTGTTGATTTCCCGTTCGTCAATTAAGTGGATATCGTGTTCTTTGAGTTCTTCAAAAATACCCCGTCTAACATGACGCATCTCGTTTTGCTGTTTGATGGCAATACTGGTGATTTCTTTCAGGAGTTTTTTGGCTTGGCGTACTTCAAATTTACTTTTTTCGGGAAATTTTCCCAAACTGATGCGTTGAATTTTGGCATACCTGACTTTAAAAAATTCGTCCATATTGTTGGAGAAAATCCCGACAAACCGTAAGCGTTCCAGTAAAGGTACTTTGGGGTCAGAGGCTTCTTGCAAGACACGTTCGTTGAAAGATAACCAACTGATTTCGCGATTGATGTATTTTTGGGGGATAGTTATGTTTTCCATAAAAAATGATTTTATAATCCTTCAAATTTACGGAATATTAACCGGATTGGCAAAAAGGAAAATAAGTTTTGATTGGTACGCTTAAAATTATGTGTAATTATTAAACCGGAAATGACTATTATCATTGTTTTATTGAGTAGATGACATTAAATTACAAAAAAAAATGAATATTATGAAACAATATGTATTATATGCAATTATGATACTGACATTCTTATTTACGGGATGTAAAAAAGACGACACAGGAAACAAAGAAAACGCTCCGGAAATTGTGTGGGAAAAAACTTATGGTGGCTCTGATGTTGATGCGCTTTATTCCATGAAAAGAACCACTGATGACGGTTATGTACTTTACGGCCATACCCTTTCAACGGATGGTGATGTTAGTAAACGTTTTGCTTCTAATGATTTGTGGTTGGTAAAAATCAATGCGCAAGGTGATATCGAGTGGCAAAAGACTTTTGGCGGGAATCAACCCGACATGGCATTGGATAATCCTTCCGGTATGAAAGTTTCTGTTGACGGCGGGTATTTGATTTCGGGTTATACCGGTTCTAATGACGGGGATTTTAACACAGGCTGTTCCATCATTGACGGATTTCTTATGAAAGTAGATCATTCAGGCAATCTGCAATGGGTATATAAAGCTTGTGGAAATGGTGATGACTATATTATGGCAGTTACCGAAAAGAGTGACGGTTCGGTTTATCTTTTAGGTAATACGGCTTCTACAAACGGCAATGTTTCCGTTCAAAACGGAAATCTCACAAATTTCGTAGCAAGACTTTCTTCGTCAGGCACAGTTCAATGGATAAAATATTTGGGAGGTACGGGAGACGATATGATGAGAAGTATTAAATTATTGTCAGATGGGAATTTAATTGTAACCGGTGACTCGACTTCCCCGGGTATAGCCGGAAATACCAATGATGGTAGTGATAATATTTATCTGTCCAAAATATCATCGGCAGACGGTTCTATTATTTGGGAAAAATGTATAGACTACGGAAAAGGTATGATTGCCAAGGAAGATAAAGACGGCAATATTGTTATTGTCGGATTAAATCATGAGGCTTCGGATAATCATGGTGCTACTGATTTTTATGTTGTTAAAACCGATAATAATGGTAATGTATTGGATAAAAAATCATTTGGAGGGGGGGCTAATGATTTTGCACATGATTTATTTATTACTGCAAATAATGATTATTTAATTACCGGAGAAGTGAGATCTAATGATCAAGATGTATCGGGCAATAATGGTCAAGTGGATATATGGGTGTTCAAGCTCGACAGCGATTTGAATATGAAATGGCAAAAATGTTTGGGAAGCCCGGCATTAGATGCCGGTTATAGTGTTGATGTCAATACTGACGGTAAGATTGCTGTTGCCGGATATGTTGGATCGGACGGTGGAGATGTAGATAATTATCACGGAGGTATGTTGGACTATTGGCTTGCTGTTTTGAAATAAAAAATAAATTTTTGTAAGAGAAAAATCCCGCTTCAAATCAAAGCGGGATTTTTTTTAGGATCATTTAAGGTTATACCAATTCTCATTTATTACTGTTACCATTTTTTTTCTTGTTCTTGACACATTCCATAGCGGCTTTTTCAATAAAATCCATATAATCTTTTGGTGTATGGCCTTTGGTTATTTGCTTGTCTATTTTCAAAAATTCTTTATAAGTGTATTTTTTTTGAATTTTATCAAACATACAATCGCAAATCTTTTCGTTGGTGGCAGGTGAAGACAGACATCCTTTCATAAAATTCTTTTTTATAGAAACAGGATATTCGTGTTCCGACCGGACACAACTTGAAAGACCGGACAGTAATATAAACGCAATTAATAATGTACCGGAAAGTTTGATAAATTTTTTCATAATGTAAAATTTAAAGGTTAGACAATACAAATATAATCTAACTATCCGGCTAATTGTCACATTATTGTATGAATGGCGGATTTTAGTTTGTAAACGCTGTAAAATGACTTGTAAACGGCAAATCAGTCCAAAATAATATTCATGCCGATAATGATATTACGTCCTTGATTAGGGATATGGTCTTCCCGTAAAACCGACAAATTCGAAATATAGGTTTTATTCAACAAATTGTGCACGCTGATGTTAAGAACGGCTTTTGTTTTTTTGAATTGCCATTTAGCACCTATACCGGTATTGACAAGTGTATAAGCCGGATAATTGTTTTCATCGGGATTACTATGGGCTTCGAATGTGTGATTGACTTCGGCAAACCAAAAATACTTTTTTAAATTTTTATTGGGGTGTTTGTTGACCAAACGGATTTCGTTTTTCCATTGGTCTGCCGGAATTAAAGGCAAATATTCGCCGTTTTGTTTTTTACCGGTAACTGTTTCAAAGCTACTTTGGATATGCAGCCAATCCCAAGGATGCGGATGAAAATGCAGTCCTGCTTCGCCGCCATACAAATAAGCGTTATCTTGTTGGTAAATATAAACCGGTAACAAAATAGCCGGACGGTTATCGGGTTGTAAATAGATATAATGCTTGATATGATTGTAGAAACCGTTTACAAAAAATTCAACATGGGAGTTGTTGTATTCCCAATTAAAATCTACTTGTATATTTTGTTCGTTTTTCAAATCCGGATTTCCTATTTCAATTCGACCTTCGTGTATGCCGTTGGAGGTTAGTTCTGCCAGATTGGGTGCTCTAAATCCGGAAGCTAAATTGAGACGTAATCGCATTTTGTCACTTAAATCCTGTTTGTATCCTAAAGCGCCTGAAAAACTACTAGCATTTTTGTCAAATCCGGGGCGGTTAGTATCAATGGTTTCGGTGTGTGTGTTTCTAAAATCGTAGCGGATACCGGCTTGTAAGACGCCGTTGTCAAATTCGCGGTTCATATTGGCAAAAACACCGGCATTGGCAATGCGACCATTAGGAAGCAAAAAATGTTGTCCGGCATTGGAGTTGGTTTGCCACATCATTTGAGTGCCGGTTATCCATTCCCAATGGTTTGTTTTAGGGGCATACCATTTGAGATCGGCATTTAAAGTGCGTAAGGTCATATCTATAAAAGCGCCTGTGTTTTGTTTAATTAAAGCTCTACGTACTTGTGAAAAACCGATATTGGTTTTGAAATGAGAATTTTTCCAATTGATATCGTTTTTCCAACTGATATTGTGGTTGGTCAAATCTTGGTATTTACCGGTAAAATTATATTTAACTTTTCCGGGAGCCATACCGGTGGCTAAGCCGTTTAAAGTATGGTTGAAGTTGTATCGCAAAGCACTTTTCAGTCCGGTCTTCCGGTAGCCGATCGCAAGTTTGATATCGGTATCTTTGTTAGCGGAATTGATAACCCGTTCATTGGACGGAATTTGATAGTCGCCGTTTATTTTGCCACTGCCACGGGCTAAAAATTGCCAATGTTCTTTGGATGTTTTGATGCCGAGGGAACTTTGTCCGCCTGCGGTATTGCTGAAATATGCGGAACTGAGATTAAAAATTGTCCGGTTGGCGGGAGCAAATTTTTCGGGTATCAAATAAATGACACCACCCAAAGCATCGGAGCCATAGAGCAGGGAAGCGGGCCCTTTGATGACTTCAACACCGGCAATACCGGAAGGGTCAATGCCCATACCGTGTTCTTCACCGAATTGATAGTTTTCGAGCCTTACACCTTGGTTATAAACCAAAACACGGTTACCGCTCAGTCCCCTGATAACCGGTTTGACAATTCCCGTGCCGGTACTCAAATTGGAAACACCGGGAATTTGAGCAATGCCTTCCATAATATTTTGCATACCTTTTTGAGCCAGATTTTCCAAACTTTTATGGGCCACTTTCATCACGTTGTCTTTCTGTAACTTGTTAAAGCCTGTGGACACAATGACTTCATCCATTTCAAAAACGGCTTCTTGCATCGTTATGTTTATTTCTTTATGCGGTGTATCAAAATGGAGATGACGATTTACCGTTTTGTAACCTTCATAATTAAAAATAATATCGATATCGTTTTGAGTGATGTTTTTTATTTGAAATTTACCGTCCAAATCCGTGACGGTACCTTGTTGGGTTGCCGGGATATAAATATTGACACCGGCCAAAAGCTCTTCGGTTTTCGCATCTTTTACCGTGCCTGATACGCTGTGTTGTCCGTATGTTAGGATAACATTCAGGATGATTATAATGATTGAAATGTATTTTTTCATGATTTTTAATTTTTTTGTTGGAATTTAGACCTGCCGGTCTTTCGTAACTTACTGGTTTTGATAACCTTATAGACCTGCTAGGTTTTTAAAACCTGGTAGGTCTTGCAAATTTTTTAAAACCTGACATGTCCGGTAAGTTTTTATAACTTAATAGGTTTTACAAGTATTAAAAAAACCAGCTTGGTCTTTAATTGTTGGTATGTTGTTTTTGTAAAAGTATTTTTTCAAAAACCGGCATTTAAACAACATAAAATGCTGTAAAAGTCATGATTTTTGAGAATAAAACAAAATCCGGTTTGGAACTAAATAAGTAGGGACAGTTTTAGACCATATTTTAGACCAGAGCAGGTGGCGCTCTCAACAAAAAGAGATGAGGGGTATAAACATAAGGTTTACAAAGTAAATTGGAATTTTTTAAAACGGGAAGGTCAATTTCAAAGGCCCGGAAAATAAATAAATTGAAAACCGAATGAAACTGAAATTGCCGGTGCAACGGGACACAAGAGTTGTCATAAACCTTATGTATGGTTTCGGTATCTTGTTGATAAACAATGCCGTGATTATTGTCAAAAACGTGTTCTAATTGCCATAAAGGTGGCAGAATTAGTGCCAACAAAAGCAGGCGGGAAAGAATAATATGTTTGGCTTTATATGGCATATTTGGAATTGTGAACAATACAAAGTTATAAAAAAACGAAAAAAATAATAAAGTAGAGACGCCCAACCGTGCGCCTCCACTTGTTATTGGCAATTACTTTCTATTTTTCCTTTTGTATTCGTAATCTTTGCGTTCCAGTTCGTATTGCCGTTTGACGGCTTTTTTAAATTCGTTAAGCAAACTGTGAACGGCTTTTAAAATATCTCTATCTTCTTCGGCAATCAACACCTTTTTACTTTTCAAATCAATGGCGGCACTGACAGTATAGGTTTTAGCCGATTTGTTGATAATGACTTCCAGGGTTAATTCTTTGCCGTATTTTTTAAAGAGATTTTGAAAAAATTCCAGTTTTTCGTTGCAAATCTCCTCTACTTCTTTACGATAAGGTAATTCTACTTCTTTTAAATTTTTAATTATAAGTTTTACCATAAATAAATTTTAAACGATTAATGATTTTTCCAATTTTTTAAGTTCCCAACCTAATGAGGCAGCCAAAATACCGGTTACAAAGATAGCAAAACTTACCAAATAAACGGCACTAAACATACCTATTACAGGATTTAAAATGGTAAAAAATGCTAAGAATAACACCAGCATACCACCTATCAAGGTCCACCACCAGTTTTTAATCTCCATATCTTTCATTAAAAAGGATAAACTGATACGCGAAATGCCGATAAAAGTAAACCAAAATCCCAAATATAATACCAGTGCTTGGGCCGCTATATCAGGTTGAAACAGGAGATAAGCTCCTAATACCATTTCCAACAAACCTGCCATTAAATACCACAGCCATGCATGAAATACTTTGCGGTTTCTTACACCGAAAATAAAATTGGCACCGCCGTAAGCAAACAAACTCCAACCGAATAAAACGGCTAAACCTGAAAAGGTTGCTATGGGGAAGATTATCATCAAAATAGCGGTTAACACCAGTAATGTTCCCAACAAAACCGGTAACCACCAGTGGTTGATTTTAGCTTGTAATTTATATACTGCTTCCATAATTCTTTGTTTTTTAAGTTAGTATCGGTTTAGAATGCTCAATAAACATTCCAAAGAACAAAAAGCGTCAAAATGTCCCGGCTTCCTGTCCTTTTGACGGCATTTGTCCGCATTTTGACGCTTTTAGTTCGTGTTATCGGCTTATCAATTCTATTATGAGCAAAATTTTTATATCAAAATCAAACTATAATGTTTTTATTGTTGATACGTAATTTTTGTTTTACTACAACCGTTAATTTCAAAATCCTTGCTCATACCTAAAACAGGCGTTCCGCTTTCTACTTTTTTGGCAGAAATAACGATATAATATTCCGTGCCGTTTTGCAATTCGGAAACCGGACGCATCCAACCGTTGCTACCATCCAGCGTAATGGTAAACGAATTTAGCGACTTGTCAATCATCGGGACTTTAAAATAAGGTTTGTTGTTTGCCATATCCAAATCAGTCATTTTGATACAATAAAAATCTGCTTCGGGTGATGGCGTCCAACTGACATCAATGGTTTGCGGATTGGTGTTGGTATTGTAATTGACTGTAATTTGCGGTACGGTTGTTTCTTCACCTTCCAGTACATCGGTTACAGTTTTGACATATCCGTCGCTAAATTTTAAAGTAAACGTATAAGTACCGGCAGGTGGTGGAGTATTACCTACCGTACCGCCGGCAGTCAACTTACCGGGACCTGCCCAAAATTCATGTAAGTCATAAACGGTGCCGTCCGGCGCTTTGACACTACTACCGTCTTCAACGATATCTTCTGCACCCGCAAAAAATACCGGTACGTATTTGGTGTTGCTCATCATCATCATTTTTTTGGTAAGGACATCACCGTAAGCATCGTCGTGGGTATTGATAACTTCGTCATCATCATCAGTACTACAAGCGGTTAAAGTTAATAAGCCAGTTAATATGAATAAGTATAATATTTTATTGATTGTTTTCATTTTTAATTTGTTTTTAATTGTTAGTAATTATTTTTTTTATTGGTCAAGACCTAACAGGTTTACAAAACCTATCAGGTCTTAAAGACCTAACAGGTTTAGGTTAAAATTTGTATTTCAAAAACACACTGTAACTACGTCCGGGTTCGTAAATACGACGACCTGTCAGATCATCAGCATTCACAAAACCGAAGTTTAAGTGATTATAATAGGCTTCATCGGTCAAATTGAGTACCGCAGCACCCAGCGATAAGCCCTTATAGGGTTTCCAGCCTAAGCGCAAATCAATGGTATTGTGTCCGGGTGTTTCGGTTTCCAAGAAACTCGGTGCATAACCGGTTTGTGTGGCAACCAGCTCTCCGCGAACATCTACCCAGTAGGTGCCGGTATCATATTTCACTTCCAAATGTGCATTGGGCGGAGCGACTTGTGCCAGCGGCTCATCCAAAGTAATGTCATAAGCTTTGGTAAATGCTATATCGGCTTTAATCAACCAACGATCAGTCAGTTGGTAAGCAACATACGAATCAAAACCATATTGATAAGCATCGACATTTTTAAACACTTTGGGGGGCTTTGGCGGTGCGCCACAACTACCTTCCGATGACGTCAGCGCCGGAGTTAAAACAGGCGTGATATAGTCTTGAAAATAAGAATAAAAGATGCTACCACCTGCTTGGAATTTTGTCCATTTTCTTTGAACCGATACTTCCACCTGATTATTGATTTCCGGTTTCAAATTAGGATTTCCAATATATTCCCGACTATCCCGTCCTACGATAAAACGGTAAATATAGCGTTCCAGCATTGACGGGGTTCGGGTACCGCGACCAAAAGCCAACTGTAATTGGTAATCGTCTTTTTTATATTTAACAGACACATTACCGCCCACCGTTATATCGGTTTTTTGACCGGTGTTATCGTAAATATCAACAAAGCCTTGTGCAGGATCTCTGGATTCCGAAACCACATAATCGGTTCGTAAACCGGCAGTCAAATAATAATGCTCTGACAATTTATGATTGGCTTCGGCAAAAACACCGAAATCATTGATATAAGCATCTTGCCAAACTTTTAATTTTTTGATTGTTGGCGGATTTAATGGTACTCCTGTATTCGGATTATTATTGATGATGACAGTTTTAGTACCATCTCGTTTGATGATATCGGCATCCAATCCGGTATAGATCAGCCAGTCCTTTTTCGGTGTTAAGGCAACCTCCAGTTTACCCCCCATGGTATTGGAAGAAACCGGTGTACGAGCATCAATTCCGGGATAGTTTGGACGCGGTTTCTCCATGCCGTAACCATTGGTCATCAAATGGTCCACGTAGGAATAATAAGATTTGAATTGTACATATCTGATTTTTTCTGACAATTGCTTTATCTTATAATCCAATCCTAACAGATAACTATCGTCTTTGGGTGAGTCCATAGGTAATCCGGCGTGTTTAATTTCACTACCGAATTTTTGATGCCAATTGACTTGCAAACGTTGGTTTTTAGTCGGATTGTAGCCCAACTTAACCGAATAACTGTCGGTTTTAAAACCGGCAGGTGTTACCACGCCGGCACCATCGGTATAATCACCGAAATAGCGATGCTCACCATCGACATTAAGGTCTAATTTTTCGGTTGCATATAGTATATCGGCACGTAAAACCAGATTGTTACCATTAGTTTCATAACCCGATTGTAAATCACCATGCAGGCCGTAATCATCCGGTGTGGGTTGACGGGTTACCATATTGACCAAACCACCGAAAGTTTGCCCGAAACGTACGGTAAAAGGTCCTTTGACTACTTCTATTTTTCTAACGGATTCGGGTATCACATGTGCTGTAATCGGGTCCATACGATTGGGGCAAGCGTTAACCATTTTGTTACCGCCATCGTATTTGATGTTCATTTCTTCGTATTTAAATGAGCGCAAGGACGGTTCCATGGCGGTTGCACTTCGTTTTTGAATGCTAAAACCCGGAATATCCTTAAATAAATCGGCAACATTACGCGGCTGGCTGCTCTTAACTACATCGTCCATGACCACAACGGAATGTGTAATATCTTCCATTGGGTCGGCTTTAATGACCACCTCGTCTAATGAAATGGATTTTTTGATCATGGTTATAGACATACCGTTTTTAGCAGGCAATTTGATTGTTTTGTAGTTTGGGTAAGAGCATTCCAGAATGCTACCTTCCGGCACTGCAATATTGAAATTTCCATCTATATCCGAAATACTTTTAGCTTCCGAATTTGTGGATTTGATGACAGCGCCTGCAATTGGTTCTTTTGATGTAGCATCATAAACCTTTCCGGTAATACTTTTATGTTGGGCAAAGACATATCCCGTCCATAAAAGCATTATGATTAATAGTTGCTTCATTTTTATTATTTTTAATCGTTAAATTTTTGACTACTTGTTTGATGTTTTAATGTCGTATGTCATTTCGAACGTTCACAGTCACTTCGTACGATCCCGACTTACGTAGGGAGAGGAACATCTACATTCTCAATCTTCCTCTAAATTTCCAATTGAAATAGATTTCTCCCTGATGAAAGTCAGGACAAGTAGTCGTTCCTCCTTCGAAATGACAAGCAATTTTTTACATCATTCTGTCGGAATGACAAGTATTCCTACGTTGCCATGTCGGAATGACTTGTAAATATTTTATTCATTAAATAAAATGAAGCTTTGGGGGTGGTTTAATCATATCAGGTAGGTAACCTTTATAGGTTTTTGGGGTGATAAAAATTTGTTTTTCAAGTTGAAAGAGAAATTCCGGATAATATTTTTTATGTAAACCTATGCGGTGGTACCAGGTGTATTCTTTGAGTTTTAAGGTGGGTAGAGTTGTTTTTTTCTTACCGGGATTATCGTCTCCCAATACTTTTTTAATTTCTTTTTTCAGATGACATTTACCATTACAATGCATCTCGGGTTTATCTTTGTTTTCACAAAGATCTTGAGAAATATGCTTGTAGTTGATGACATAATCAGCCATAGGAATAGCCGGGCTGATGATAACCAAGGTGTATATAATAATTAATATGTATGAAACAATTCGTTTCAAAATTTTTATTAATTAGAAATCATAATAAATGTAATAATTAACTTTTTAAAAGAGATTTGTAATAAACCAATTCAATATTTTTTACAGATTGTTAATAACAACAAGGGGAATTAAAAAGCTAAAATAAATATAGTACTATCACTAAATATATCAAAATTGATCAAAATTGTATCACTTTGATAATTTTTTAAGTCAGATTGATTTATTACAAATCTCCGCACTAAATCATAAAGTAGTATGAATTTCACAATATTTGTAAAATTTAAGACAATTGCGGAGGGCGAAAGAGGTCTTCTATATGAGAACTTGTAGGGGGTAGGATTATGAAATCTGAAATTTTGTTGAAGTTATGTTCCGGACAAGAATACACCTGTGATTTTGGAGAAAATAGAGTTTTGATAAAGACAGAAATGTTGACAACCGATAATTTCGGTTCATTCTTTTTTTTGTCTGTACAAGTCCGTTTGAGTAATGCTTTCAAGTATGCATCACCCGTAGGTGGGTGTGTAGGGTCATGTGTTGTTTCGCAATTACAATTGCAATCATCATCAACAACTGCTACATTTTGATGCCAAAAATATTGCACAAAGGGAACTGCCGGCTGTAGGATAGCCGTTGTAAAAGCGATAAGCAATAATATGACGTACAGTTTGTTTTTCACAAATTGTAATATTCTTTAAGCAAAGATAAGAAAAAATAAAATACACAAAAGTATTTTTTTTGAAAAAATTGATAGTGATATATTGAAATATGAGATTTCTTTCTTTACTTTCGTAGGGATAGGAATGACAAATAAAAGTTTGTTATAATTCAAAAGCCGCTTCAAATTGAAGCGGCTTTTGTAAGTTTTTAAGCATAAAAATTTTGAAAATCAGGAGTGACCGAATGCCACGATTCTCAAAATTTTAATGTTTAAGACCAGCCAACGCCAGGCTTGCCAAATTATGCATCTGCGCATAAAACGTGTAAAGCCGGTTGGTACCGTGGCGTATGAAAAATCATTGTAGCCACGTGTTATTCTTCTTAGATGTTTTTTGTGATCCATAGTATAATGATTTAATTGTTAACAAATTATAATTTTTATTCGGGTAATAACCACCAGAAAGGATATCCTTTTGCTTTATGCAGGAACATATAGTGCATAAACCATTTGAGCCAATGACCTGCAAGTCCGGGTTCTCCCATTGTATATCTCAATGAACGGCCGAATTCGGGATATTTTTCCCAGTTTTGAACGATAGGGAAGACGGTCATTGTAGCTGCCATACCGTTTGTCATACCGTAGCCGGCCGAAACGATACAAGCGGCTCCCATTTTAGACATGGACGCTCTGTGTTTGAGATTATCCAGTTTTCTTTTTCCTTTGATGACATCCCTGATGTTTTGCGCAACAACTTTACCCATAACACCGGAAGGCATACCGGTTCTCGGTGGAGCGGGAACTATTGTAGTACCGTTGGGTGATGTGAAGGGTTTGGAGATAGTGTGTGGCGGAGCAAAAGCAATTCCCGGTGCAAAAACATTTTTATATTCGGGATGTTGAACGGTTTCCGGCCAATCACTGGCTTTCCATTCTTCGTAAGGTTTTTTGGTGTAATCCGCATCAACAATCATAAAACCGTTAGGCTTGAACATTTTATCGGTAATATCATTGCCGGCTTTGTCATACGCCTTGAAACCGGGACCGGAGAATGCCGGAATCAACATAGCAAAATCATATTCCAGTTCTTTGTATTCACCGGCTAAGTTTTCGTAATAGATTTTTTTGTCATCTACCTTGTAAACACCGGCCCGTTTAATCCAATTGATTTCTCTTTCGGCTAAAAATGATTCTGCAAAAATTTTGGTAGGTGTAATATAGCCGTTTCGTTTGATATAGGCACCACCCATTGCAAAATCACCAAGTTCGTATTCATTGGTAATGTAAGTAATGTTGGCACGATCGGATAAACCGCGTCTGTCTATTTCGTGATAAACATTTAAAATATATTCAAATGCCGCACCTTGACAAGTGGCACCGGGATGCCCGATTCCGATAACGATTTTTTGGTTTTCACCGGCTTCCATTTTTTTGATGGCTTTTTGTAATTCCGACCAAGCATGTGATGCATGGTTAAAATTACAAACCGAAACCGTGTGACCATGCTCGGGACCTAAACCTTCCGTTTTGTCAAAACGTAATTGCGGTCCTGTTGCATTGACCAAAAAATCATAATCAACCACTTCTTTTTGTCCTTCTTTGCCTTGACCTACGTATTCAATTGTAACATAAGGTTTCTCGGAACCTTCTCCACCTTCGGGATGTATGGTCAAAGCTTTGGCTCTTTTAAAATTAATACCCCACTTTTTGTATTTGGGTTCCAGTTTAAAACGAATATCTTCCGGTTTCATCCGGCCGACACCTACCCAAATATTAGAAGGGACAAATTGATAATACTCATTTGGTGATACAAC
This sequence comes from Flavobacteriales bacterium, assembly GCA_027039975.1. Classification (GTDB taxonomy): domain Bacteria; phylum Bacteroidota; class Bacteroidia; order Flavobacteriales; family Flavobacteriaceae; genus WGBX01. The sequence continues at coordinate 1,861 of JALWFE010000077.1, read as the reverse complement.
GACCACTTCATGAGATTTGTTTAACCACTTTCGCAAATATGCGGCCGCGGTATGTCCGGCAATTCCCGAACCTAATACTACTACTTTTGCCATAATTAAGTTATTTTTTTTGTTTTTCGGTCACAAATATAACATAAAAATGATAAAAGTCATAAAATTATTTAGTAGGAATAGGAAATAATTATTGCAACATAATCTATGTTACATATAACAAATTTAGAAATTTGAATTTCTTATTTATATTCTTTCAAATTTGTATCCGAATTTACAGAATGTTAAATAAAATACAAAATTTTTTTTGTATTTAATAAAAATAAAAAAATCGCACAAAGCAACTTTTTTATTTTTCAATTTTTTTAAATAATCAGCATTGCATCTCCATAAGAGAAAAAACGGTATTTTTCTTTTATGGCTTCTTGGTAAGCATGCATAATCAAATCATAGCCGCCAAAAGCCGCTACCAACATCAGTAAGGTTGATTTAGGGGTATGAAAATTGGTTATCAAAGCATTAGCAATTTTAAAATCATAAGGTGGAAAAATAAATTTGTTAGTCCAACCTCTGAAAGGGCGTAAATAATTATCTGCCGTAACGGAAGATTCCAATGCCCTGATTACCGTGGTACCTACGGCACAAATTCTTTTTTTGTTATCAATGGCATTATTTACTGTGTCTGCAACATCATTGTTGATAAAAAATTGTTCGGAATCCATTTTATGTTTGGACAAATCTTCCACTTCCACCGGATTAAAAGTGCCGACACCTACGTGAAGGGTTATTTCGGGCAAATGAACTCCTTTGATTTCAAGCCTTTTAATTAAATGTTTTGAAAAGTGCAAACCGGCTGTCGGAGCGGCAACCGCACCTTCATGTTTGGCATAAATGGTTTGATAACGTTCTTTGTCTTCTTTTGTAGGAGGGCGTTTGATATATTTCGGTAAAGGGGTTTGACCCAGTTCTTTCAATTTTTTTCTAAATTCTTCATACGTACCGTCATACAAAAAACGTAAAGTTCTTCCCCGTGAAGTTGTATTATCGATAACTTCTGCTACCAAAGTTTCATTTTCATCAAAAAACAATTTGTTGCCGATACGGATTTTGCGGGCAGGATCAACCATAACATCCCACAAACGTGTTGCCGGATCCAATTCTCTCAACAAAAATACTTCGATCTTTGCACCTGTTTTTTCTTTGTTGCCATATAAACGGGCAGGAAAAACTTTGGTATTGTTTAACACCATCACATCGCCTTCATCGAAATAATCCAAAATGTCTTTAAAGATTTTATGTTCTATTTTTCCGGAATCTCTATGTACTATCATCAGACGGGCCTCGTCACGACAATCAGACGGATATTCGGCTAATAATTCGGGAGGCAGTTTAAAATCAAATTGTGATAATTTCATTTGATAAATTTTTTTTTAAAGTGAGATTGTAAAATTTTTGAATTTCAAAAAATTAGCCTGCAAATATACAACAAAGCCATCTTTATTGTCAAGTTTTTGGAATAATATCTTTATTTAAAATGGATAAATTTCCAATAATTCATAAATCTACACCGAGATACAAAAATTTTAGAAATAGGATTTTTCACATCTTTATGGTGTAAAATTTAGCGTAAAAAGAATCAAAAATATTTTTTTAGCTTATCAATAGATGATTTTGGAAAGCTAGTTATACTTTTAGACTAGTAAAGAGTATTATTTTATAGGTAAAACATAACTATTTGATTATCAATTATATTTATTTAGCAACAAAACAGACCTTTCCCTATATTTGACATTTAAGATATGTTTTTCTTACACTGTTTGTTAATAATTTTTGTGGTAATTTTTTGCTGTTTTATGGATATATTAAAAAT
>JALWFE010000076.1 GCA_027039975.1 Flavobacteriales bacterium | reverse complement strand
TCACCGGAATTTAATATAAAAGTTTGCTTCAAATTATTGGTCGAAATATCATTCATGATAGCTTGTGCCACATCGTCGTGGTCAGACGGATTACTACGTGTATCGCCATAGGCAAAAAAAGTTAATTCTTGTGCCGTATCAGGTAGAAAAGATTGGAAACTACCTGTTTTTTCATTGGAGTTATTGACTTTTACCCTGTAATAATACTTTTGATCGGGCGTAAGATTGGTCAAGGTTACAAAATGCTGGTGGTCTGTACTGTTGTTTTCTGTGGTATTAATGGTTCCCGAAGAATAAGTGGTATCAGTACCATATTCAAAGGTACAATTTTCCGTACTATTGAGTTGCCAACCTATACGAATATCCTGATTATGTCCGTAGAGTAAAACATAAGGCAATTTTTTATAGTAATTGATTGTGGCAAATTCCAATTTCAAATCAAAACTTAAATCCGAACTCGATTCACTACGCTGGTGTACCTCTACAGCAATTATGTTTTGTCCGGATTGCAAAACCGAAGAACTGATATTATATTCGTTGAATGTATCTTCTGCCGAACCGGAGACCGTACCCGCCGCCAAGGTAGTATAAGAAATTGTACCGGAAGGCATATTGGAACGGACAACTTCCTGTCCGTTAATATACACTACGGCACCGTCATCGCGGAGCAAAGAAATCTTTAAACCGCTATTGGCATTGGGGTCTGTCACATTAAATGTCTTACGGAAATAATAACAAATGTGTTTATGATTCGAATCGTTACCATACGATATTACTGTTGCTTCGTCACCATCGCCATAACCTAATTGTGCATTACCCGACGACCAACTGCTGTCATTAAATGACAAATCTCTCCAAGCCGTCCCTTGGTCACTGCCGTCATCCAAATATTTCCATGAACTGCCTTGATTGATAAGAGTTTGTGACGCCAGTAATTGAATAGTTATAATAAAGGTAAGAACAAAGAAACGTCTCATGATATATGCATTTATTTAATATAATAATAATATAGTAATTATAATAATATAATATTAATCTACACGTAAAATACAAAACATGCTATCACCTTACTACAAAGCTAAATTTGAAATCCGGAATATTTTGTATTTTCAAAATTAATCAAAAAAAACTAAAATTTTTGTATTATAGAGAAAAAAATCAGTTAAAATAAGTTATTCTTAAACTATTGACAGTTTTATGAGATTGTTTAAAAAATATTTAACTTTTCCGTTCAAAATACATTTTTTTTAAATAACCCGGAAACATCTTTTGTTAATCAAAAAAAATATACGAAATTTACGGCATTAAAAATCCTTTAAATTAATGAACAAAACTTCCGCTCAATACGACGCCGTTATACAAAAAGCCCGTGATATTTTTATCAAAAAGATGAAGGATTATGGTAGTGCGTGGCGTGTTTTGCGTATGCCCTCCTTTACCGACCAAATGTTTATCAAAGCTTCACGTATCAGACATATACAAGAGACAGGCAAACGTAAAGTGGATGAAAGTGAAATACCGGAATTTCTCGGATTAATCAATTATGCCTCCATGGCACTGATACAATTGGAAAAAGGTATAGCCGAACAACCCGATATGCCGTTGGAAGAAGCTATTAAGCTTTATGATGAAAAAATTGCACAAGCCAAAACCTTGATGGAAGCCAAAAATCACGATTACGGTGAAGCCTGGCGTGATATGCGTGTGAGTTCTATTACCGATTTAATTATTCAAAAGTTGTACAGAGTCAAACAAATAGAAGAAAATAAAGGTAAAACAAGCATTTCGGAAGGCGTTGATGCCAATTATTTAGACATTATTAATTATGCTGTTTTTGCTTTGATTTTGATTGGAGAGAGTGAGGATTAGTGGAAAGTGCCGAGTGGAAAGTGCCTAGTGCCGAGTGGAAAGTGGAAAGTGCGGGTTTTTAGTGGAAAGTGCCGAGTGGAAAGCGATAAAGTGCGAATGTAGAGACGCACGATCGTGCGTCTGATGTAGAAGCGCAGATGAATTGAAAATGGAGAATTGATAATGTAGAGACGTTGCACCGCAACGTCTGAAAAATCGCAAACGGAGCAAAGCGACGTCCCGTGCCCGTAGGGAGCGGAATAACAAATCTGAAATCTGAAATGAATAATATATCCGACATCCAACATCGGGCATCCGGCACCTGACATCGGACATCTGACACCCGGTACCGGACATCGGACTTTGGACATTGGACATCCAACATCCAACATCCGACATCGGACATCGGACATCGGACATCCGACAACAAATAACCGATTAACCAATTAACCAGATAACCAATTAACCAATGAAAAAAGACACACAAATATTCGATTTAATACAAAAAGAAACCCGCCGCCAAACCGAAGGTTTGGAGCTTATCGCTTCTGAAAATTATGTCAGCGACGAAGTACTACAAGCTATGGGTTCGGTATTGACCAACAAATATGCCGAAGGCTATCCCGGCAAGCGCTACTACGGTGGTTGCGAAGTGGTTGACGAAGTAGAACAATTGGCAATTGACCGTGCCAAAGAGCTTTTTGGTGCGGCGTATGTCAATGTGCAACCGCATTCCGGTTCACAAGCCAATGCCGCAGTTTATTTCGCCGTACTTAAACCCGGAGATACCATGATGGGATTTGACCTGTCACACGGTGGTCACCTTACGCACGGTTCGCCTGTCAATTTTTCGGGAAAAACCTACAATATCGTTTCGTATGGTGTTGATAAAGAAACCGGTCGTATCGATTACGACAAAATGCGTGAAACCGCCTTGAAACACAAACCTAAACTGATTGTCGCAGGCGCCTCGTCGTACTCCCGTGATATGGATTTTGCCAAGTTTAGAGAAGTTGCCGACGAAGTCGGTGCATTGTTAATGGCAGACATTTCACACCCTAGCGGTTTGATAGCTAAAGGCATTTTATCCGACCCGATGCCGTTTGCACACATTGTTACCACTACTACCCACAAAACTTTACGCGGTCCTCGTGGCGGTATGATTATGATGGGAAAAGATTTTGAAAATCCTATGGGATTAAAAACGCCTAAAGGTAATATCAGAAAAATGTCAGCCGTATTAAACTCAGCTGTATTTCCGGGTATGCAAGGAGGTCCGCTTGAACACGTCATTGCCGCCAAAGCAGTTGCTTTTTATGAAGCTATGCAAGACGATTATATGAACTATATTTTACAAGTGCGAAAAAATGCAAAAGCGTTGGCAAAAGCTTTGATAGACAGGAATTACAATGTCATTTCCGGTGGTACGGACAACCATATGATGTTGATAGATTTAAGAAATAAAGGTGTTACCGGAAAAGAAGCCGAAAATGCTTTGGTACAAGCTCATATAACTGTAAACAAAAATATGGTACCGTTTGACGATAAATCACCGTTTATCACCTCCGGTATTCGTATCGGTACCCCTGCTATCACAACAAGAGGGCTTGTTGAAGAAGATATGGAACGGATTGCTTTTTATATCGATAATATTATTGAAAATATTGAAAATGTGGTAATTATACATGATACCAAACACGAAGTGATCAATTGGATGAAAGAAAAACCATTGTTTTTAAAATAATTTTTGAAATTAAAAAAATTATTTATAGATTTGTGTTATAAATTTTAAACTTATCACTATGAGCAAATTTGATGATGTAGTAGCAAAAGCTGCTGAACAATTAAGTAAAGTAGGCGTTAAAGTTGACAACGCCATATTGAGAGCTGTAGCAAAATCACAAGGACCTTCCATTTATCTACCGGATGCTTCATTGGTCTCTTGTGGGGATGAAAAAGAACTCAAAAGAGTTGAAGACAATTTTATCGTTAAAAAATTAGGTGTAACCGACAAAGACACAATTAAAAAAGCTTTGGAAGGTACTTGCGAAAAATTTAAAGCTATCAACCGTAAAATGCGTGTAGCTTTTTACTACGTTTTAGTCAAAGAGTTGAATAAAGAATCATTATTTTCTTAATTCAACGTAAAAAAAAACTGTACAAAAGCCCGCTGTTTGGCGGGTTTTTTTTTGATTAAACTCAAATAGTTTGCAAATTATCCTTATTTTTGCAAAACATTTAAAAATCCTTATAGAAAATGCAAATTGAAAGAAAAGATTTAGATAATTTAACGGCACAATTAAATATAAAAATCAACGAAAAAGATTATGCTGAAAAAGTTGAAAAAAAACTAAAAGAATACAGAAAACAAATTGAAATGCCCGGTTTTAGAAAAGGTAAAGTACCTTTGGGATTGATTAAGAAAAAATTCGAACGGGCCTTAATTATTGAAGAAGTAAGCAATCAAGTGCAAGATGCTTTAAACAACTACATTGATGAAAATAAAATCAAAATTTTAGGTTACCCTATCCCTTCCGAAAAACAAGCTGAAACCGATTGGATGAAAGGAAGTGATTTTGAAATCAATTATGACTTGGGATTGGCTCCTGAAATCGATATCGACCTATCCAAATTGGAAGGAATTACGCAATATAAAATCACCGCCGATAAAAAAATAATAGATGAAGAAATAGCCCGGATAAAAGAACAATACGGCACTTTCGAACCCTTAGAAGAAGTCAAAGAAAACAGCCAACTCATAGGAACTTTTACTAATGAAGCGGAAAATATTAAAAGTGAAGCCCTCGTAAGAATGGTGGATTTAACCCCAAACGTACAAAAAGATCTGTTAGGTAAGAAAAAAGGTGATACCGTCGAATTACAATCCAGTGACTTGTTTAAAGACCCGCATAAATTGATGATAGCTCTTAATATTGACTACGACAAGGTACACGACCTGGATATTCCTGTAAATTTTGAAATTAAAGGTATTTTTGAACTCAAACCTGCAGAAATTAATAAAGAACTTTTGGACAATATTTACGGAGAAGACAAAATAGAAGATGAAGAAGGTTTGCGTAAATACATCAAAGAAAATTTTGAAAAAGAATTGGAAAATATTTCCGATAAGCGATTATTCAATGATGTTACCGATAAACTTATTGAAACTGTCGAAATTGATTTACCCAAAGATTTTTTAATCCGCTGGATGACATTTGATAATGAAAAACTGACCCTTGAAGAAGCGGAACAAGAATATGAAAAATACTTAAAAGGTATAAAATATCAATTGTTGGAAAATGCCATTGCCACAAAATATGATATTAAGATTACTTATGATGAAGTATTGTCCCTGACAAAAAGTATGTTGATGCAACAAATGGCGCAATACGGACAAGATATTAGTGATGAGAAAAAAATAGAAGAAACGGCAAAAGAACTTTTGAAAAAAGAAAAAGAATTTAATTATTTTAGTGACCTGATTTTAAAAGATAAATTGATACAACTTTATAAAAAAGAAATTCCCGTTCATAAAAAACGAATCGGGTATCAAAAATTTTTAGATTTACTCGATAAGAAAAATGAGGGAATGATGAATAAGGAATGAGGCATACTGAAACAAATCCTCAAATTTACTTGATACTTGATACTAACATAATACTTTTAACCTATGAAATCGAACAATTTAGGAAAAGAATTTAAAAAATTTGCACAAGACAAAAAACGGATTAGTAGTTTAAGCCTCGATGCATTTGAAAACAGTATGACACCTTATATTATCGAGGAACGTCAACTGAATGTGGCACAAATGGATGTGTTTTCGCGTTTGATGATGGATCGTATAATTTTTTTAGGAACTGCTATTGACGACCACGTTGCCAATATTTTGCAGGCTCAACTATTGTTTTTAGAGAGTTTGGATTCGAGCAAAGATATCCAAATTTACATCAATTCACCCGGCGGCAGTGTATATGCCGGTTTAGGAATTTATGATACTATGCAATATATTCGTCCGGATGTAGCTACTATTTGTACCGGATTAGCCGCCTCTATGGGTGCAATCTTACTGGCTGCCGGGGAAAAAGGTAAACGGGCGGCACTCCCTCATTCCAGAATCATGATTCACCAACCGCTTGGAGGTGTTCAAGGACAAGCTTCGGATATTGAAATCACGGCTCGTGAGATTTTAAAATTGAAAGACGAACTTTACGAAATCCTTTCAAAACACACCGGTCAAAAAATGAAAACAATCGAAAAAGATGCAGACCGTGACTATTGGATGCGAGCCGATGAAGCTCAAAAATACGGTTTGATAGATGAAGTTTTAATCCGAAAAAACTAAGCCTTTATGCCCGAAAAATATTGTTCTTTTTGCGGACGTCCCGAATCATCGGTTAATATGCTTATTTCCGGATTGGACGGTTATATTTGTGACGATTGTGCACGGCAAGCTTATGAAATAACCAAAGCCGAATTTGATGACAACGACAGTTTTGATGATTTTGCCGGTTTGGACGAACTCAAAAAGCCTAAGGATATCTATAATTACCTCAATCAATATGTTATCGGACAAGATGAAGCCAAAAAAACTTTATCTGTTGCCGTTTACAATCATTACAAACGTTTATTACAAAAAGATACCGGTGACGATGTTGAAATAGAAAAAAGCAATGTCATTATGATAGGTGAAACCGGCACCGGAAAAACTTTAATGGCGCGTACCATTGCCAAAATGCTCGATGTACCGTTTGCCATAGTTGATGCTACTGTCTTGACACAAGCCGGTTATGTTGGAGAAGACGTTGAAACCATTCTGACCCGTCTGCTTCAAGCTGCCGACTATGACGTTAATAAAGCGGAACGCGGTATTGTATTCATTGATGAAATTGACAAAATTGCCCGTAAAGGTGATAATCCATCTATTACCCGGGACGTATCCGGGGAAGGTGTGCAACAAGCTTTACTCAAATTACTGGAAGGCACCATTGTAAACGTACCACCGCAAGGCGGACGAAAACATCCTAATCAAGAATTTATCAAAGTCAATACACAAAATATTTTGTTTATTGCCGGCGGTGCTTTTGCCGGCCTTGATAAGATTATCAGTAAACGTATCAATATGAAACCTTTGGGCTATCAGGCCCAAAAACAAGAACACATCGACGAAGATAATATTTTGCGATATGCCATTCCCACAGACTTGCGAAAATATGGCTTAATCCCTGAAATAATAGGGCGTTTACCCGTTTTAACTTACTTAAACAGCCTGGACCGAAAAACCTTAAAACGCATCTTAACCGAACCAAAAAACGCCTTAATCAAGCAATATAAAAAATTGTTTGAAATGGATGGTATCAAATTGATTGTCAAAGATGAAGCCTTGGATTATATCGTCGATAAGTCTATCGAATACAAATTAGGCGCTCGCGGTTTGCGTTCCTTGGTAGAAGCTACTCTCAAAGACGATATGTTTGCATTACCGGGAACCAACAGAAAAAAGTTAGTCGTCGATAAAGAATATGTAGAACAAAAACTCTCTCAAAATCTATTGGACAAAATCAGTAAAGCATCATAAAAAAAACTCAACTTCGCCATACCTTAACCTCGTTTATAATTTTACGGAATATTGTCCGTAAACCGCATCGGTTAATTGTTCAATTATACCGAAATTTTCATCACCGGCATCATGGTAATCATGTAACGACATAAAAATTTTTTTTAAATTATATCAATTAAATATACATCATTTTTCACATTGTGTCAATATCAATTCTCAATATTTTAATATTTTGTTCATATTTGACAACTGTATTATTCAATATTATAATTATATTTGCGTATCAAACACATACTTTCAAAAGTGTATTTGATAATTATTTTTGACTGAATTCAAATTATAAAAGAAAAACAAATGAGATACGATGTTATAGTTTTAGGTAGTGGACCGGGCGGGTATGTTGCCGCAATCAGAGCCGCACAACTTGGTTTTAAAACCGCCATTATAGAAAAGGAAAACTTGGGAGGTGTTTGTCTAAATTGGGGCTGTATTCCTACCAAAGCATTATTAAAAAGTGCACAGGTATTTAATTATCTCAAACATGCTGACACATACGGTATTACCGTTGACGAACCACAACCTGATTTTACCAAAATGATATCACGTAGCCGTGAAGTAGCTAACAGTATGAGTAACGGTGTATCTTTCTTGATGGAAAAAAACAAAATAATGGTTATTAAAGGTTATGGAAAAGTTTTGCCTAATAATCAAGTTCATATAGTTCACGAAAACGGCTTGGAATCTGTAGTTGATGCCGATCATATCATTATTGCTACCGGCGCCCGTGCCAGACAATTACCAAATTTGCCTATTGACGGAGAAAAAGTTATCGGTTACCGTCAAGCTATGACACTCGAAAAACAACCCAAGTCGATGATTGTTGTCGGTTCGGGAGCAATAGGAGTCGAATTTGCTCATTTTTACAATTCAATCGGTACCGAAGTAACCCTAGTCGAATATATGGACAGAATTGTTCCTTTGGAAGATGAAGAAGTTTCCAGACAACTTACACGTTCGTTTAAAAAATCAAAAATAAAAGTAATGACCAAATCCGAATTGGTATCCGTTGATACTTCCGGAGAAGGCATTAAAGCCATAGTCAAAACCAAAAAAGGTGAAGAAGAACTGTCTGCAGATATTGTATTATCAGCCGTTGGTATCCAATCCAATATTGAAAATATCGGATTGGAAGATGTTGGCATTGCCGTTGAAAAAGACAAAATTGTCGTAGATGAATTTTACAAGACAAACAAAGCGGGATATTACGCTATCGGTGATGTAATCAATACACCTGCTTTGGCTCACGTGGCATCGGCAGAAGGTATCACTTGTATGGAAAAAATTGCCGGTTTTGACCCCGAACCTATTGATTATAACAATATTCCGGGTGCTATTTATACCTCTCCGGAAATTGCTTCCACCGGATATACCGAAAAACAAGCTATCGAAGCCGGCTATGACATCCGTGTCGGTAAATTTCCATTTACTGCCAGTGGTAAAGCCAAAGCCGCAGGACATCCCGAAGGTTTTGTCAAGGTAATTATCGACAAAAAATACGATGAAATTTTAGGGGCTCATATGATTGGTGCCAATGTAACCGAAATGATTGCCGAAATAGTTGCCGCCCGCAAAGCCGAAGCTACCGGACATACTTTGCTTAAAAGTATCCACCCTCACCCTACAATGAGTGAAGCCGTTATGGAAGCCGTGGCAGCCGCTTATGACGAAGTGATACATTTGTAAAATCGAATATCATTTATTTATTAAGCTTTTAATATGTGGAAAAAAATCAAAGACTTAAAATACCCCATCCTCATTAAATATTATGTTCTTGGAATAATCATAGCAGTTCCGATTTTTCAATTTGTTGTCTATTCATTACGTAAGCATCATTTGGATTTTAATGCATTGATTTCCAATCAAACTTATATATGTTATCCGTTTAAAAAACAAACTCTTACATTTTTTATCAAAACCAATTAAAAAATGAAAAAGATTTTCTACCTTATTTCCATAACATTGTTATTAATGTCTTGTAAACATCTCGAATTGAAAAACACAACAATTTCGGTTTCAGGTACCAGCCGTGATATTTTTAGAAACATCAATTCACCAAATGTTAAAATTGTTCTTTACGAACAACACTTTGAAAATGTATTTCCTTATCACAGCTATGGTATCAAAATAGACTCCACCGTCAGTGATGCAAACGGTAAATTCAAATTGAAATATGAGGTAAAAAAAGACATATCACATTTTATTATTGTATCAAACAACACGATAGATAACAAACATTATAAAATAGAAATCATCAATAAAGATGAATTTGAGACTTATGATGGCAGAATATATGTTGAACCGGGTGAAGAATACAATATAAATGTCAACGCTTACAAACCGAATATTTTAAAAGTAAATGCCAGTGTTCAAAACAATACAAGTCACGCTTTATCTTCTTATGCGTCTTATCGTGGCAATATTCCGTTTGATTGGGACAGGCAAGTCATAATAAGAAGTGAAAACATCGATACGCTTTACTACCTGACAGCCAGACCCGATTCAGATATGACCATTTATTTCAGATATTACAAATCCGCCAGTGCTTGTTCCTCTCATTATAAACTAGTTAATTTGCATACCAATACAAATGATACCATACCTGTTTACTGTACAATTGATTGCAATACTTTTTAGTTTTTTTATCAATAAATTTCAGGTAAAATTCATCTTTGATATCAAGTATTTTTTTTATTTTTGTTTAAAATCTTATAAAGGTTTTTAA
>JALWFE010000075.1 GCA_027039975.1 Flavobacteriales bacterium | reverse complement strand
CCTTGAAGGAATTGACCCGCACCAATGAGAAAATCGATCAAAAACGTATTCAAATATTTATCGACAGTTTGCAAGTCAGTGATGTAGTTAAAGACGAATTACGCCGGATTACACCGCAGAATTATACAGGCATTTAATTAGTTGAAAGTTACACTTCGACAGGCTCAGTGACCGAAAGTTGAAAGTTGCGTTTCAAAGTATATTCAGTTCTTTGATGTTTGTTTACTGCTTCATATAATAATTTCGTTATTATTATATTTGAGTTTTTTCAGCCACTAATTCACTAATATTTATTCGTGTATTCGTGGCTAATATTTTGTTGATGAAAACAATAATGAGAATTCCATTGAGCGCCTTTAGGTGCGTCCTGTTAGTAGCATATAATATCGTACAGGACAATAAAACCCCGTAGGGGTGACCTGTTTGGTATCAATTTAAATCATTTGAACTGTTTTTGGGTCGCCCCTACGGGGCTTATGTTTTTTCACCAATCCTGTTTGCTACTAACGGGTCACTCCTACGGAGCTGATATTGAAACAAAAAAATACCATTGAGCACCATAGGTGCGATACCTTTGTAGATGAAAACATTGATGAAAATTCCATTGAGCGCCGTAGGTGCGATACCTTTGTAGATGCATAATAAAGAAAAACAGTTAAACCCCGTAGGGAGATATGATTATAGATTGACAATGAAGATAAAACAAAAGAAAAACCGTAGGTGAGATATTATGATTAGAGAAACAAAAGAATTTGTTTCAAAATATTGAGTAGCATATTTGTAAAAAAGAGATTTTATTACAATTTTAATATTCAAAGCTTTTTTGTAAATTTGTTACCAATCCAAAATCATCCAGATGAAATCTTTTATTTTTACTACTCTTTTTTTTATTTTTTTTCAGATTTCAGCACAAGACAATTTTAATTGTTTTACGGTATTGGCAGGTAAATATGCTACGGATGACGAATCCGTAATGTTGGCACACAACGAAGATGACGGTGGTAAACAAACCGTTAATTTGTACAAAGTACCGCGTGTTGAAAATAAGGATTCCATAGAAATAAAAATGAAAAACGGCGGAACATTACGCCTCTCTCCTACTACATTTGCGATGGTTTGGATAGAAATGCCCGGTATGGAATTTTCCGATTCTTATCAAAATGAATACGGCGTTACTATTGTTTCCGATGCTTGTCGTTCAAGAGAAGATCAACCAGACTTAACAGATGGCGGTATTGGATATTGGTTGCGTAGAGCGATTGCTTTGCAGGCAAAAACGGCACGTGAAGCGGTCAAAATAGGAGGCAAATTGATTGAAAAATACGGTTATGCCTCTTCCGGACGCACATATAGTATTGCTGATAAAAACGAAGCTTGGATGCTGGCGGCGGTAAATGGCAAACACTGGGTGGCACAACGTGTCCCCGATGATAAAGTGGCTATAATTCCTAACTATTATACGATTGGAAAAGTCGATTTGAAAGATACATTAAATTTTTACGGTTCCAATGATCTCATTGATTATGCCCGTAAACGGCACTGGTATGAAGGAGATGACGCCGGTTTTAATTTCAGACTGGCTTATGCCGATACTGTAAGTTTGAAACATCCGGTAAATATAGAACGCCATTGGGATGCTATCAACAGGTTGGCCGATACCAAATACGCTATTACCGATACATTGCCTTTTTCATTTTATTCTAAAGATTTAATCAAATTACCGGATTTGTTTAGGGTTTTACGTTCGCACTTTGAAGGAACGGACTTGGATAAAAGCAAAGATTACACTTTGGGTTCGCCACATGAAACACATAGAGCTATTTGTGCACAAAGTACCCAATACGGTTTTGTAACACAACTTCGCGATTATGTCCCCGTTGTATTGACACCTATTTGGATTTCATTTGTGCATCCTTGTTCCCATACTTTTGTACCTTTATATAACGGAATCGGAAGTTTTTCAAACGATTTACATACTTTTTCCGGTTATCAAGAGGCTTTACAACATCATTTTGATAAGCATAGACAGAAGCCGGATAGAAAACATTTTTTCTATACATTTACCAAAGATGCCCGGAAAATCGATAAGAAATACGCTTCCCGGATTAAAAAACGAAAGCAAAGAATAGCCAAACAAGAAAAAGCTTTGTTGAATAATCAAAAAGAATCGGAACAAAAGCTTTTTAGTAAATATAAAATTAACCCCAATATATTGGGAGAAGAACTTCAAGAATATTTTGATTATCTTATTAATAATCAATTGAAATAAACTTTCTACAAATCTCAACAAATTGCTAATAGACCAAATCAACGCCTCCGACGGCTATCGGAATAGCAAGATAATAAATCGAATATCTTTTTTTCGACTAGCTCAATAACCTCTCTCCGACAGGATCAGAGACCTTTTCTAAAATCGTAAATCGCTAATCCAAAATCTTATGTGTCCTTATGTGCCTTATGTGGTTAAAAAAAATCTGAAATCTGCGCTTCGATACAATTTTGCTCATACTTCGCAAAATCACTCAGCGACCATTGAAATCTGAAATCTGAAATCGAAAATCTGAAATCTGAAATAAGTTGTCCTTCTTTAAACTGGAGAGGGGTTTGGAGTGCCTAATCGGTGGAATGTGCGGCAAGTGTGGCGGGGTCTTAGTCCTTCTTTAAACTGGAGAGGGGTTTGGAGAATTTTCAATTAAACGGTAGCGGATTGGGGAATATTTTGTCTTAGTCCTTCTTTAAACTGGAGAGGGGTTTGGAGAAAAAAATGAAAAAAGAGACCAGATTTTTAAACGGAAGTCTTAGTCCTTCTTTAAACTGGAGAGGGGTTTGGAGCACCGGACGATTGGCTAAATTACAAGATGAGGGAAAGTCTTAGTCCTTCTTTAAACTGGAGAGGGGTTTGGAGAAGTTTATCGGTGAATATCCGGTCAGCTTTCAATAATGTCTTAGTCCTTCTTTAAACTGGAGAGGGGTTTGGAGTTATTATCAAGGAATAACAAAAGATAATATCAGGCAGTCTTAGTCCTTCTTTAAACTGGAGAGGGGTTTGGAGGGAAAAAAAGCAGAAATAAAAGCCAAATTCAGTAAAGTCTTAGTCCTTCTTTAAACTGGAGAGGGGTTTGGAGAATTTTTAAGACAATTACCAGATGAAAAAAGGAAAGTGTCTTAGTCCTTCTTTAAACTGGAGAGGGGTTTGGAGAACCACTGCCGGCTTTCTTATTTGCAAAGGTAATAAAAGTCTTAGTCCTTCTTTAAACTGGAGAGGGGTTTGGAGAAAATAATTGATGAGGACAACAACCCCGTTGTTGGTGCGTCTTAGTCCTTCTTTAAACTGGAGAGGGGTTTGGAGATTGTAGATGGCGGGTGGGTAAACGCCACTTATAAAGAGTCTTAGTCCTTCTTTAAACTGGAGAGGGGTTTGGAGTTTTTACAACTATTTTTTACAACCATCTTTTTATCGTCTTAGTCCTTCTTTAAACTGGAGAGGGGTTTGGAGTATCAATACCGCAGTGCCAGACGTGTGTTGGGGTAGTCTTAGTCCTTCTTTAAACTGGAGAGGGGTTTGGAGCGCCAAAAATCGCCATTTTCACCACTTTTTTCTCAGTCTTAGTCCTTCTTTAAACTGGAGAGGGGTTTGGAGTTCGATTTGTTAAAGAAACAAGGTCGAAACCTTTGTCTTAGTCCTTCTTTAAACTGGAGAGGGGTTTGGAGTGCCCGATATGTAAAATTTGAAAATCATCAATCGTGTCTTAGTCCTTCTTTAAACTGGAGAGGGGTTTGGAGTATAAAATTTTCCATTTATTATTATGTCAATTTTCAGTCTTAGTCCTTCTTTAAACTGGAGAGGGGTTTGGAGAAATAGTATGCCAAATTATCAAAAATGATAAAAATTGTCTTAGTCCTTCTTTAAACTGGAGAGGGGTTTGGAGGTAAAAAATAACGATTTTTGTTGCTCATTGATATATTGTCTTAGTCCTTCTTTAAACTGGAGAGGGGTTTGGAGAAATCAAAGCTTACCACACAGGCATACCGGTAAAGTCTTAGTCCTTCTTTAAACTGGAGAGGGGTTTGGAGAAAATATCGTCCGGCTGATGCTTCTCTAATTCAGTCTTAGTCCTTCTTTAAACTGGAGAGGGGTTTGGAGTTCAGTTATGTCCGACAAATTGAAAACATTAAAAAAAGTCTTAGTCCTTCTTTAAACTGGAGAGGGGTTTGGAGAATTACGAAATAGCCAACAAACGAGTGCCGGGTATGTCTTAGTCCTTCTTTAAACTGGAGAGGGGTTTGGAGAAAGATAAAGCACTTGTAAAATTAGTTTCATACATAGTCTTAGTCCTTCTTTAAACTGGAGAGGGGTTTGGAGAATAAAAAAAATAGCAAAATGAAAACACAAAAAATCGTCTTAGTCCTTCTTTAAACTGGAGAGGGGTTTGGAGAGATTATGATACTGTTATGATTTCGCTTCATAGAGCGTCTTAGTCCTTCTTTAAACTGGAGAGGGGTTTGGAGATTTTTTAATATTTTTTTTGCCGTTTCGGTATTTATAGTCTTAGTCCTTCTTTAAACTGGAGAGGGGTTTGGAGAGTAACACAAGAGCAAATAGAAGCCGGTATTGATAAGTCTTAGTCCTTCTTTAAACTGGAGAGGGGTTTGGAGATAATCAAACCACAAAATATGTACTTATGAAAGAAAGTCTTAGTCCTTCTTTAAACTGGAGAGGGGTTTGGAGACACCGAAGTATTGCAAAAAAACAAAGCAGTAAACGAATGTCTTAGTCCTTCTTTAAACTGGAGAGGGGTTTGGAGAATCTTCTATCAAAGCTTTAGAAGAGGCTGGCCATAAAGTCTTAGTCCTTCTTTAAACTGGAGAGGGGTTTGGAGACTCATATTGATTTGCTACATCCATACCAGTTTTGGTCTTAGTCCTTCTTTAAACTGGAGAGGGGTTTGGAGGCAAGTATTGGAAAGGGCGGGCAACATCAAGAATTGTCTTAGTCCTTCTTTAAACTGGAGAGGGGTTTGGAGTGATTTGAACGATGCTTACAGTTGTAAGGCGGAGTACGTCTTAGTCCTTCTTTAAACTGGAGAGGGGTTTGGAGAGGAAAATTTTATAAAAAATTGAAAACCAAAACGATACAAAGATTCATTCCGGATTCAAATTCTATTTCACTGCAAAAATACAAATTTTTTTTATGTCAATGAGCTATTTCACGTAAGTTTCACACAAATATAACAATTTTTTTTCCGGTTATCAAATCAATATCCAATTTTAAATTCAAAATTTCCATTTGTTTCAAACTCAACTCGTTAAGTGGTAATAAAATATACGAATCAAATCCGGCATCTTCTTTTTGCAACAATACATCAAATAATTCCCGTAAATCTTGCAAATATTCAGCCGTTGTACTACCCATAAAAACGGATTTTTGAATCCTGTAAAATCCGGCCCGTTTCAACTGTTTGACTACCGTATTCCGGCTTTTATTGTTTGTAATATCGTAAAATATAATGTAGGTTTTCATATTAATGAGGAATTGAGGATTTTATCTACTTCATAGATTAGCAACGTTTTTAATGACTGTTTTGTATTTCATACCGTATATTTACCTTTAAAATTGATGAAATGATGATTTATTCCGTTTGTAAACTTTTCAACAAATCTTTGAGACTGAAATTTAATAAATATTTTGCAACTTGATGTGCATCCAACTGGATATGTGTTTGCGGCGTTTTGACCCGCTTTTGCCACAATATTTTCTTTTGTGTCATAAAACCGGTCATTTTTTCTATAAACAAATGCTTGGTTTCTTTACTTAAACGTCCGTTTTCGTCCAATTTATTCCGTATTTGTTTGAATGTTTTATCTCTTATGGTTTTTAAAACTTGTTCTTCCACCCAAACCCTGTATGGTTCTATCAAATCAAAACTTAATCCGGGCTTATTGTATTGTGCGGCATGAAAAAAACCTAAATCCGGATCCAATCCTGCCACAATTAAGGCTTTGGTAATCTCTTTATAAAGCATACCGTATCCGTAATTAAGCAAATTGTTAATCAAATCGCGGGTATTTTGATAAGTACGTTTTTCAAACCGCCACTCCACCGGTAATAACAAATTATAAGCTTCAAAATATTTTTTGGAACTATTACCTTCCAACGAACGCAAATAAGCATCTTTGCCGGGAGCGTTTTCAATCATCTTGTTAATGTCTTCAATTTTTAAGGCATATTCTTGTATTTTTTCAATAGTGCTTATTTGTCGCAAAAAGCGTACACGCATCGCATTTTTACGGATTAACAACCGCTTTATCAAAACATATTTGTGTTTTGAAAACGCAAACAAAGCTTGTTTCTTGCGAATATTGGCAATAGAACCGTAATACGGTGACCACAACATAGCCTCCACTTCCAAATCGTTTTCAAAATATACGGGAATACCCGATTTGATACAAGCCGTCAACGCATCGGAACTGATACGTGCCGAAGTCTGAATATGCAACGAAGTGACGTGTAATAATGACACTTCGGTATGCGACTCACCGGCATCTATCTGCAATACACCGGTTTCTATGGATATTTGTGCACCATAAGTTTCTACAACTACTTTCATTTTTGTTGATGAATTGATGATTTTTTATAACTTTAATTATCTTTCCTCAATTCCTCATTTCCTCAATTTATCAACCCGGTCATTTCGATACATCCCGTCACTTCTCCGTCGTGACGGGACACTCAATGACCTACTTCTTACTCCTCATTTCCTCACTTCCTCAATTCCTCAGTTCATTGTTAATAATTTTTTATAAGTTTAGTTGTAAAATATAAAAAATTTTTTATTTTTGGTAAAAAAATTAAAAATATGCCGCAACTGGCTTATCAAGAATTTATTTTTAAACAAGATTTGGAACCTTACGAAACGGATTTATTGCGTTCTGCCGTTTTGAAATTAATAGGGACAGACGATATTTTATATCATAATCATCTGAAAAACAGCTTTTACTATAATTATCCACACATACAATACAAAAGTATTTTGGGGAAAGCGGCAATCTTGTATCTGAACAAAGCCGTAACCAGTATCGGACGTTTGTCATCTTATTTTAATACAACGGTTGAAGTAAACGGTAAAACCATTTCTTTTGAAATAGATAAAATCAGGGCGCATTTATTTGATTTAAGGCTCAATCCGGTATTATCCTGTTACGATATCATCAACTGGCTGCCGCTTCAAGACAAATATTACCGTGAATTTCAAAACCTGCAAACCGATGACGAACGTATGACTATGTTGCAAAAAAAACTTATACAACATATATTGATTTTTGCCAAAAGTATCGGATGGTTTATCAAAGAACAAATCATTATAAAAGATTTTAAAATCTATAAGCAAAACTGGATCAGTTTTAAAGGACAAAAATTTATCGGATTTAACCTGCGTTTTGCCACCAACGTATTTTTGCCTTCACACATCGGATTAGGCAAAGGGGCGGCACATAATTACGGAGTCGTTTATCCGGTAAAAATTCATTCAAAAGCAGGAACAAATGACAGATAATACCAGACATAAAATTTATACGGCGGCATTGCTGCACGATATAGGAAAATTTTATCAACGGGCGGATGTCTTTAACCGGAACAAATCGTCTTATTTTGAACAATTGGAACAAACTTATAGAGAAGCCGAACCTTTTTTATGTCCCAAATACAATGATAATTATTCTCACAAGCATGTTTTGTGGACGGCACAGTTTATCGAAAAAATCTTAAATTATCACGAAAGACTTGTCCCGTCGGACGACCCGGGTATTCTCTTAATGGCCGTAATGCATCACAAACCGGCACATCTGCACGAACATATCATCACACTTGCCGACCACCTTTCCAGTAGTGCCGACCGCAACCGTCTTACCGGTGATGTGCAACACGAAAACGATTGGGGCGATTATAAAAAAACTCCTTTATTATCCGTTTTTGAGCAAATAGGAAAATCCGAAAATAGCGGTTACAACTACCGTATGCCGGTTAAAGATTTGCAAATAGCCGATATTATGCCGGTTCAAAAAGAAGAAATACCGGATGTCGAAAAAGCTTATGCCGAACTCTGGAACCGGTTTGAAACGGAAATCAAAACTTTTTTTGCCGGCGATAAAACAAATTTGAACAAAAAAAATACAGTTGAAACTTTGTATTTTTTGTTACAAAAATATCTGGTCAATGTACCTTCGAGCACACAAGATATCCCGGACGTTTCGCTTTTTGACCATAGTAAAACTACCGCCGCTTTTGCCCTGTGCCTCTACGATTATATCCGGTGGCAAAATATAAAAGACGCCAATGAACTGAATAAACTCCGTAATGATAAAGACCGTAAACCTTTTCTTTTATTAGGTGCCGACTTGTCGGGCATTCAATCTTATCTTTACAAAATCAAATCAAAATTTGCGGCCAAAAATCTCAAAGGACGTTCATTCCTGTTACACTTGATAGGCAAGACCATCGCACAACGCTTGTTGGACAGCTTTGATTTATATCAATCAAATATTATTTACAATTCCGGCGGCGGTTTTTTTATGCTGTTGCCCAATACGGAAGATGTGATAACGAAACTGAAAAGTCTTAAAAAAGATTTAAACCGTGAAATGCTCGACAAATTTGGTGGTGAACTGTATGTTGCATTGGCTTGGGAAAGTATTGATATGCCTGCGGTTTTTGACAAACAAATTCATCAAATCTGGAGTAAAGTTTTTGAAAAATTAGGCCAAGACAAACAACAACGGTTTAAAGATTTAATTACCGGTGATTACGATAGCTTTTTCGAAGCAACCGGTGATCCTGACAACAGCATTCCGGATAGTATCACTGGTGAAGAAATTCCTGCCGGAGAAGTTATCAATATAGAAGGTATGGATTTATCCAAACTGACCAAAGCTCAAATAGATTTGGGGAAAGAACTCAAAAAATCACGTTATTGGTATATGATTAAAGACGGTTGGACGGACAAAGAAGGCGGATTAAGTTTCTGGGGGTATCATCATCTTTTAATAGAGGAAGAAGACATACGCTTGGCAGACCTGCAAAACGTTTTGAAATTCCGCTTTAATGATACGGATTTTTTAACCGTCAAAAGCCAAAACATACAAGGATTTGAATTTTACGGCGGGAACGATTATCCGGTAGATGAAGAAGGTGATCCGAAAACTTTTGACCAATATACAAAAGGCGCTTACAATAAACTCGGTTTTATACGTATGGACGTGGACAATCTGGGTTACATTTTTAAAAACGGATTTGCCGAAAAGCAAAAAACATTCAGCCGGTATGCGACATTGAGCCGTAATTTGGATTTATTCTTCCGGGCATATATCAATTATATTTGGGCGGAAAATCCGGAATACAAAAAATATACATTTATATTATATGCCGGCGGTGATGATTTATTCATCTTAGGTGATTGGCAAGTGGTACAATCTTTTGCCGGTGATATCAGAAACAGTTTTAAAAAATATGTCTGTAACAATCCGTATATCAGTATTTCAGGCGGTGAACTGATTGTACCACCTAAATTCCCGGTTTTAAAAGCCGCCGATATGGTAGCCGATGCCGAAAAACTGGCTAAATCTTATATTCATAAAGGTATCAAATTGATGTATAAATTTGAAAATAAGAAAAATGAAATTGAAAAACAAAAAGATGCTTTTACCCTGTTCGATACGGCATTGGCTTGGGACAATGAATATATTATGGTAAAGAAAAAAGCGAATGAACTGTATCAAAAAGTGACAAATAACGAACTGCCAAAAGCTTTTTTGCAAAAATTGATGATGTATCACCAACGCCAAAATGAACCGCAAACACAATGGCTGATGGCTTATGACTTTTCGCGTATGGCAAAACGTTATAACAATCAAGCCGGCTATATTAAGGATATTTTAAAAGACATTTTAAACAATACTTGGGAAAGACAAACATTTAACAGTCCATACAACAGCTTTAAATTATACGCCTTGGCCGCCCGCTTGGCCGAACTTTTATATAGAGATAATAAACAATAAAAATTTAATGATATGAACAGACCGCATCAGCATTTTAATTCAAGAAGAGGTAATAATCAAAACCGGGATAATATCAAATTTGATGTACCTTTTAAACCGGAATGGATAAAACAAGGAGCAAATAATGAGATGGTTCAATTTTGCGATAAACTCGGTAAATTTTTAGAAACGACATCAAGTTCACGGTTACGCAATATTTATGGTGAAGTGACAAGAATACGATTAAAAAAATTTGAAGATTCAAAAACCGATTTTTATCTATTAAAACCAAAAATTGCCTACACTATTGGGAGATTAAAAGGAGATGAAAAAAAGATATTTAAAGAATTATCGACAATTTTATATCAAGCAATCGATAGTGTGGATGAAAACAACCCTAAAACTTTTGACAATTTCCAAAAGTTTTTTGAAGCTATTTTAGCTTATCATAAATTTTACTCAAAAAAAGACAATAAATAAAATTGTAAAATAATGAAAAAATTACAAAAAAAGATATTTTTAAACGGAAAAATACAAGTTGTTACCGGCTTGCATATCGGTGGGACCAATACACAGATGGGTATCGGCGGACCGGATAATTTGATTATCCGTAATCCTTTGACACAACGTCCGGTTATTCCCGGAAGTTCGCTTAAAGGAAAAATGCGGGCATTATTGGAATTACGTCACGCAAAATATAAAATTTCGGATGATGAAAAAAAACACGGTGGTGTTGGAAATGACCCTTTCATTACCCAATTATTCGGAACAGCCGCATCAGAAGAAAATAATGAACCTCGTGCTTCCCGTTTAATTGTCCGTGATGCTGAACTTTCAAACATTAAAGATCCTGAGTGGGATAATACCGATATGCTTTTCGCAGAAAGTAAAACGGAAGTTGTCATCAATAGATTAACTTCAAAAGCAAATCCTCGAACCTTTGAACGTGTTCCTGCCGGCGCTATATTTGATTTTGAAATGGTGGTCAATATTGTATCGGAAGATGACGATACCGAAGCGGAAACTCAAAAATTGTTAACTCTCTTGGCAGAAGGTATGCAACTGTTAGAAGACGACTACCTCGGCGGTAACGGTTCACGCGGATACGGTAAAATCAAATTTACCGGTCTTAATTTAACCGAAAAAAATTATAATAGCAACGAAACAACCGGAAGCGAACCGGCAGAAGATATCAAAAACTTGTTTAAAAACTTTATGACCGGACAAGTATGACCAAAGAATATCAAATAGCAAAATTATATTTTTACCAGCCGTTAGCTTTGATGTCCGGCAAAAAAGATGAATTTCAAAACGAAGTTTTGAGTTTGCCTTCCGATACGCTCAAAGCGGCGATAATTTCCGGTTTGGCAAAAATTGATCCGGAAAAAGTTGATTTGCTCAATGAAGATTTAACCGTTAGTTCTGCCTATCCGTTTTATGATGACCGGTATTTTTTTCCAAAACCTATGAACAAATTGCCGGTTAAAGACAGTTCAGAAATAGGAATGGCTAAAAAAATCAAAAAAATAGCTTTTTTGGACTTGCCGCTGTTTGAAAAAACTATCAACCGGATTGAATTTGACATAACCGTAAACAATTTGTTGCACAACGGAAAGTTTTTAGTAGCAAACAAAGAAGCATATCCCGAAAAACTTTATGCCGCTCAAACCGAAGAGCGGGTGCAAATAGGTAATGTCAATATGTTTGCCACAGATCAGCGGCCGGCTCCTTTTTACGTATCGAGAACTTATTTTTATCAACCGGAAAAAACCGGAGATAAACAAAACAAACTAGACAACAGAACAGGATTGTATTTCATATACCTGACAAGGCATAAAAATATTTTGCAAAAAGCTTTGGAATTTTTACAAGACGAAGGTTTGGGTGCCGATAAAAACGTAGGAAACGGAAGATTTACCGTTACATTTGACAGTCTGAAACTGAATATCCCGGATGATGCCAATAAACAAATCATTTTGTCCAAATTCATCCCCGGACAGCAAAATATCCAAAACGGTTTACTCGATAATGCGGCCTATCTTTTGGACAAACGGAACGGCTATATAGCCGGTACGGTAAACGAATCTTATGCACATTGGCAAAAGCGTAGTGTCTTTATGTTGCGGGAAGCTTCGGTATTTGATATAAATTTCGAATTAACAGGAAAAAACGTGGTTTTGTCCACTGCAAAAGCCGAAAATGTTTTAAAGCATAAAGTTTACAGGGACGGACGTCCGGTAAGTATTCCTGCAAAATTTTAGCAACAACGAATATGGAAGCAAAAAAAATAACAACAAGGACAATCAATTTATCTTTAAAAACCCTGACACCCGTTCATATCGGTAGCGGGAACGAACTAAAGCTTGGTATCCATTATTTTTACGAACCCCAAAACAAACAAATAGGTAAAGCGGATTTTGATAAAATATCCGGTTATATCAAAGATGTTAACGATTGGGCAAACAAAATTGTGAAAGGCGAAAATATCTTTGAAAGCCTGGCTTACAAAGGCGTTAAATTGGAAGATGTTTGTAGTGAAATTTTACCGGTGAAAGCGCATCAAGGCAATTATCTATTCGAATTTGTCCGTAACCGTAAAACTAAGAATCCCGTTATTCCTGGGAGTTCTATCAAAGGGGCTATTCGCACCGCTTTATTAACGCCTGCTCTTGAAAAATATTACAAAGATAAGGCTGATAATATTTTAAAAAATTACAAAAATTACATAAAATATGACACCAAATTATTACAGCCTGTTTTAGAAATTGAAGCAAGCAGCAAATCAAATCCGCAAAATAATATTTTCAAATACATTCAAGTGTCTGATGCACCGGCAAATATTTCAGGACTGTATATCGATACTTTTCAAACATTAAATTTACGCAATAATGATTCGTATAATCCCAACAATGATTTTCTTTGGTATATTAAAAAACAGTTAACCCAAAACAAAGAAGTTTTTGAAGGAGAGGTATCATTCAGCTTACGGATTGACGAACGTTTTTTTGAAAAAAACAAATTAAACATCACCGGTTTAAAAGATTTTTTCAAACAAATACACGGACACACCATCAAACTACTCGATAAAGAAATTGAAAATTTCAAAATAGATTTAGAAGACGGTTATTTTACAAATCCAGAAACAGGTCATAAAATTATTCAACAATTAAAAAACATAAAGTCACAAGCAGAAAAGAATGAAAATGTATTTCTCTTACGTATGAGTGCCGGTAGCGGTTGGGATTATATGACCGGTGCTTGGTTTAAAGAAGTGGCAAATGACGATGACTGGGATGATTTTGTTTCAAAAATCCGCAATAGAAAATATAAAGATTTTCCCTTTCCTAAGACAAGACGCTTAACTTCCGAGTTGAAAATGCCGGGATTTGTTTTGTTATCTTTAAAATGATGTTATGATGAAAACCTTACTAATCAATAATATCGGCAACAGGCATCTGTATTATAAAAACAAACCTATTGATAAAAATTTATTTCGACAGGCAACTCTTTGTTTTTTAAATAATTGGAATAAAGAAAAAGAATATTTCAAATTAAACATTTTATCTCAAGCACTTGATGAGTTAAAGAAACTACCGGATAAAATTGTACTTTTCGCATCAGATCAAGGCAAAAACAATATTTATAATACCCAAGATACTTTATTTGCCGCTGAAATTATCAAAAATATCTTACAAGAAAATTATGCCATAAATGATGTAGAGATTATTACAATTGACATAGATCCATCAGATGAAAATAGTCTTATTCCGGTATATAAAAACAAATTAAATATCTTACATCACTATAATAAAGACTATCATTGGCAATTTTTAGATGCCGGTGGAACACCACAACAAAAACTTGCTTGTAAGTTATTGCTGCCTGAAATTCATTCAGATACTGAAATTATTTATTTAAAAAATGTTGAAGGGGTTAATAAAAGACCTTTGAATATTAAAAAAACAGATAATATTATAGAGTTTTTTACTTTAAAAAATGTTAAAAACTTGATTAAATTAGGCCATTATGATTCGGCAGAACTTTTATTAAATAAAAAAAATAAAGCCTTTAATTTTGTTTTACTCGGTAGTTACCGGCTTCGCAATATTTATAATAAAAATATAGGTTTTAGAAAAAATCAAAAAGATTTACCCGTTGTCAAACAATTTACCGAACAAATTTCTGTTATCGAATTCCCGGAATTGAAAGATAACCTAACCCCAAAAACGTATTTTTTGTTCGGCGAATTTTTGGCAAGAGCTGATTTGTTTTTACAAAATAAAAACTATAATAATTTTGTCCTCAATTTTCAACAATCGCTCGAATTTTTGCTGATATATTTTCTGTTAAATGAAGCTGAAAAAACAGGTTTAACGGATTCAAAAGCTTATAGTGATAACGATAAAGTTACCTCTTTTATCAATCAATATGACAAAAATTTGTCAAAACCCGAAAGTTTACCGGCACGGCTTTATACCGCATTAAAAATTGCCGGCGAACATTATTTGTTTAAAACCGTCCGGTTACTCGAACTTTATGCAAAAATCAACGAGGGCTATCAAAAACATCATCAAAACAACGAACTTCGCCATCCCGGACTAGATGTGTTGAGAAATAACTTGGTTCATAAAGGAAAATCCATTGATGAAAATGATATCAAAAAAATTTCAATCATTTTTGATGAAATTTTGGATTTGTTGAACCTTAATAGAAACAGCTATATCGATTTAAATGATTTTATTTACAAACATTTATTTTTATAAATTTTTTTGTTTATAAACAATCTTGCCCAAACAATCACCAATCCACGAATAAAACATTCGTGAATTAATGGCAAAAAATAAAAAAACGCCAAACATCCGTTTAGGTATTTGGCGTTTTATTATCTATGTACTGCGACTTTATTTCACTTCTTCAAAATCGACGTCTTGGACATCATCTTCGCCTTGATTGTTTGAGGCACTTGTATCTTGTGTTTGCTGCGCACCGGCATTACCTCCGGCTTGAGCTGCCGATTGAATTTCTTGTCCCAATTTCATCATCAAATCTTCTGCTTCTTTGGTTGCGGCTTCAGCCGTATCAGCATCTTGTTTGTCGTAAGCTTCTTTGAGCTTTTTCACCATATCTTCAACGGCTTTTTTGCTGTCTTCGGAAATTTTGTCTTTGTGTTCTTCAACCAGTTTTTCCAATTGGAATGCCGTTGCATCGGCTTTATTGAGTTTTTCAACCCGTTCTTTGGCTATTCTGTCGGCTTCGGCATTGGCTTCGGCTTCTTTCTTCATTCTTTCGATTTCTTCTTTGCTCAAACCGCTGGAAGCTTCGATACGGATATCTTTGGATTTACCGGTTTTCTTATCCATAGCCGTTACGTGGATGATACCGTCGGCATCGATATCAAAAGTAACTTCAATTTGCGGTTCACCGCGACGGGCCGGCGGAATACCGTCCAAGTGGAAACGTCCAATGGTTTTGTTGTCTTTGGCCAAAGGTCGTTCACCTTGCAATACGTGGATTTCAACACTGGGTTGATTATCTTGAGCCGTTGAGAATATTTGCGATTTTTTAGTCGGGATAGTTGTATTGGCTTCAATCAACTTGGTAAATACACCTCCCATCGTTTCTATACCAAGTGATAAGGGAGTAACGTCAAGTAATAATACGTCATCCACATCACCGGTTAATACGGCTCCTTGGATACCGGCACCTTTGGCGACCACTTCGTCGGGGTTCACGTTTTTAGAAGCTTTTTTACCGAAGAATTTTTCCACTTCTTCCACTACTTTCGGAATACGTGTAGAACCACCGACCAAGATAACTTCATCTATATCGGACGGTTTCAAACCGGCTTTTTCCAAAGCTTCTTTAACCGGTCTCATCGCACGTTTTACCAAATCATCGGTTAATTGTTCAAATTTAGCTCTGGTCAATTTTTTAACCAAGTGTTTCGGACCGGAAGCCGTTGCCGTGATGTAAGGCAAATTGATTTCTGTTTCGGTTGATGAAGACAATTCTATTTTGGCTTTTTCAGCGGCTTCTTTCAAACGTTGCAAAGCCATCGGGTCTTGTTTCAAATCGACACCTTCTTCTTTTTTGAATTCGTCGGCTAACCAATCGATAATACGTTGGTCGAAATCGTCACCACCCAAATGTGTATCACCGGCAGTTGACAATACTTCGGTAACACCGTCGCCAATATCCAAGATAGAGATATCGAACGTACCACCACCGAGGTCAAATACGGCAATTTTCTTTTCTTTGTCAGATTTGTCCAAACCGTAAGCCAATGCGGCGGCAGTCGGTTCGTTGATGATACGACGAACTTTTAATCCTGCAATTTCACCGGCTTCTTTGGTGGCTTGACGTTGTGCATCGTTAAAGTATGCCGGTACGGTAATCACCGCTTCCGTCACAGGATGTCCCAAATATTCTTCGGCTGTTTTTTTCAATTTTTGCAAAATCATAGCCGAAATTTCTTGCGGTGTATATTGTTTACCGTTGATTTCAACCCGTGGTGTATCATTCGGTCCTTTAACTACTTTATAGGGTACACGTTTTATTTCATCTTGTACTTCCGAATATTTGTTTCCCATAAACCTTTTTATGGAGAAAACAGTTCTTTCGGGATTAGTAATAGCTTGCCGTTTGGCAGGGTCACCCACTTTGATTTCTCCTTTATCTGTAAATGCTACCACTGACGGGGTAGTTCTGTTACCTTCTGCGTTGGGAATAACAACCGTATCGTTACCTTCTCTAACGGTTACGACGGAATTGGTAGTTCCTAAATCTATACCTATTATTTTGTTTCCTTTTTTTTCGCTCATAGTTACAAATTTTTTAATGTTTTTATAATTTCGTTCATTTTGATTTTGTCAATGATTGTGCCAATAACCAAAAGTTTGTTTTTTTACGCATTTTGACAGAAAATCCGGCTAATGATTGCACAATTTATGACACAATGTCAGGTTGTGTTTGATGAAATGATGAATTGATGAGTTGATGAAGTGATGAGTTGAGGAAATGAGGAATCAATACAAATCCTCATTTCCTCAACATCAACAACGAAAACATTATATAAACCGGTAAACAATCATTAAAGAACAAAGCACTCTACAAAACACTAAAAAATCCTCAATTCCTCAATTCATAAGACGAGAATAAGGTATGAAGTAATAAACAATCATCAAAAAAATACAATAAGCTATGAACCATAATAAATCCTCAATTCCTCAATTTATAAGACGAGAATAAGGTATGAAGTAATAAACAAACATCAAAGAATGCACTACACTATGAACCTGAACTTTCAATCCCGCTCCTCCGATAGTAATCGGCGGCACGGGATGTCGCTAACGTTCCACTTTCAACTAAGGTCACTGAGCTTGTCGAAGTGTAACTTTCAATTTTAAACTAACTTATATTCCTTTGTAAAAATCTTTTGATAATCGCCGGCATTTCATTTTTGTTTTCAACATAAGACATATGACCTTCACTTAGCTCGATATAATCCGTTCCTTTACATCGTGCCGCCAAATCCCTGATAGTTTCCAAGTCTATCAACGGGTCTTTTTTGCCAACAATCCATAATTTGTAATAGTTTTGCCGTTTACAGAACAAATCTGAACGGTCTTTACGCAATTTCATACCTTTGAGAGCCGCTATGATATTTTCGGGCGTCATTTTTAAAGCATCGGTTATCAATTCATCTATGTCTTTACGGTATTTATTGCGGTTATCCGGTGCAAAAAAACTGGGGATAGCGGCTTTAACATATGCTTCATAATGGGTTTTAACGGTTTTTATTGCCCGTTCGCGTGCTTCTTGTTTTTCGGCATTATCAGCAAACGGATGTGAATTAAGCAATCCCAAACCGGTTAATTTTTCGGGAAACATTTCTGCAAAGGCCAAACTTACATATCCGCCCATACTATGACCTATAAGTGTGGTTTTTAATATTTTATGACGTTGCATCAAATCGTTGACAAGCATCGCTTGTTGTTCCATAGTATGAATATCACACAATCCGTCACTCTTACCGTGACCCAACAAATCCAAAGTAAAAACTTTATACCTGGCTTTTAACACATCGACAACACCGTCCCACATTCTTTGATTCTCTAAAAATCCATGCAACAAAATAACCGTTTTATCTCCCGAACCCGTTTCGCGGTATGAAACCGACACTTTTTTATAGGTATATTGCATAATTCTTTGTTTAAATTTAATGTATCAAATTTACTAAAAAAACTTTACTTCTCATATTAAAAGCAGCGGATGCACGAATTAAATACAAAAAGCATCAGTGAATTAGTGGCAATAAAACCATCAATTCATCAAAAAAACCGGACTTCACTACAAAGCCCGGTTTTTCAATAATCAAAAACAAAAGAACAAACAAAACAAACCAACCAAAATCAATTTTTTATAACTTGTCCTGTTACTATTCCTTTATCCGTTTTTATTTTATAGATATAGATACCTTTATTTAAAAATCCTAAATTGATATCTTCATCATTACGCTGCTTATTTTGATATAATAATTTACCATCCAATCCGTAAATATTCACATCAAATTCTTCTGCTTCAACTTCAAAACGGATATTGTCGTTAAACGGGTTGGGAAAAACTTTTACCGGAATAAGATTATATTCTTCTACGGCTGTTACCTGATCATAATAGAATAACGATTTTTTATCCGGTTCCCAATTTCCGGAAGCACTGGCTCTGTTAAAAGTTTCTTTGCTTGTAATTTTATGATGATAAATATCATAGTCCGGTACAGGATCATCATCAAACAACGATCCAACATCAAAAAGTTGATTCGATTCCCTAAAAGGTAAAATCAAATCGTTTTTATCAATGCTCATATCGTAAGTATAAATTTCTTTGTACAAACTGTCTGTTTCCCAGTCTCCGCTTTGAGTATCCCAATTAAATTTTTCCATAACAACATCATTTGTATTGTAAGTATAAAGATATCTTACATCTCCTATCAAATTCTGACCCGAATTATCAAGTCTGTAACGATCTTCTTGCAGCAAGTTTTGTTGTGCATCTAATACAAAGAAAATTCTATTCTGTATAGACGGACTACCACTTGTTAAATCGTACGTTTCAACGGTGGTTTCCAAATTACCGTTTTGTGTATTGTATGTCAAAAGTTTTTTTTCAACATCAATCCAAACATTTGCCGCCCACACTTTATGTAGCTCCTCCGTTAAACGACCGTTTGAATCATAAGTTCTTACAAATTTCATAGTTTTCTCCCAACTATTATTATTATACTGATAAAAAATCATTTCCGTATAGCCATATCCTGATGTGCTATAAGTTATGTCAACTTTTCCTAAATATTGCCAATTGCCTCCCGACCATTCATAAGCCAAAATTTGATTAGGATATACATCTGTACTCTGATTATATAAAAATTCCAATTTCTCATCATTTTCAAACTGTCCGTTGTTATAATTCTGCACAATCATTTCCGACAATTGTCCGTCATTATTGTAATTATATATCGCTTTACTTTCCGGTGCGAGTGTTCCGTTTTGGTCTGAATAAACGTTTATTTCTGATATCTTACCGTCGTTTGTATAAAAATATTCTTCTTTATAATTTTGATCATAAGCATTACCATTCCATAGTCCTGCTATCCATTCCGTATTATGAAAATCATTATCATAAGAATAAACATCATGTGTACTAATGACATAAGATGATGTGCCGGCATCATAATTTTGATGCACAATACTGTCAAGTGTGTAACCGGTACCGGCAGGATGCCTGTTTACGGGTTGTTGAAAAAATCCATTCAACTGTTTCAGCTTGTCCATAACGTAATAAGCTCTTGACGACTGCGCAAGGTTTTTCCCTGCAATGAGTAATACAACGGTTAGAAAAAATAATTTTGTTTTCATAAGCCTGATTTTTTTGTAATTATTGTAACACAAAGGTAAAATCGAAGTACGGAAAAAGCAAGGTTCATTTGATGAACAGCAGATTTCATTCATCTAATGGCGGGTTTCATTCGATAAAATAACTTTTCAAGAAAAAAATTGACTTTAAAACAGATTTAGACTTTTATCCCGTAGAAGTATCCCGGTTATAAACCGGCAACAAGATCATACAAATCAAACCGAATAAGATAACCAATAAAGTTTGAGTGGTCCACATCAACAAACCGAATGCCGTGCCTGTTTCTTTGGAAATACCGTACAACAACAATGCTTCGGCGACAAATACCGGATATACCCCGAAACCGCCATTGGAAATCACCATAGCTATACTACCGGCTATAAATGACACCAAAACGGCATCAATACTTAAATTTTTCGTTTCAGTAAAAGCCAACAAAACCACCCAAAACATAACTATATAAAGTATCCAAATAATCAGTGTTTGCAATATAAACCACCATTTGTGCGGCATAGTCAAAATACTGTTCATACCTTGTAGCAAACCGCTTATAAAAGTTCGTATTTTTATAACCAAAAGATTTTTTGACCGGAAAGACCATTTAAATAATACAACAAATAAGATTATCAATAAAAGCAATTCAAAAACTAATAAAACCGGATTATCCGGTTGCTTAGGAGCAATCAAGTCATAAATCAAATCAAACTGAAAAAATAAAGCGGTAATAATAAACAAAGCCAAAAAAATCAAATCCGCCACCCGTTCCGCTACAATAGTACCGAAAGCTTTGTCAAAACGCACTTCCTTTTCATATTTTGCCAATGAAACCGCCCTGCCGACTTCTCCGGCTCTCGGGATAATCAAATTTAATAAATAAGACAAACCGACTGTCAATATCAAATTTCCTTTTCGAGGCCGGTAACCCAGAGTTGCCAAAAGATAATTCCAACGAAATGCCCTGATGATATGACTCAACAAGCCCAAAAATAATGATAAGGAAACCCATTTATAATCGGCATACTTGATACTGTTCCAAATTTCCAGTAGTTGTTGATCGGTAAAACTTGACAGATAATAATACAAAATAACGGCACCAACGATAAACGGTAATATGATTTTAAGTGCCTTTTTCATTATAAATAATGTAAGCCGGTTATTTCAGACGATTGGTTTCCGTATCGGGAAAAATAATGACAGGTTTGAAGTTCTTTGCCTTGTCCATTTCCATCCAAGTGTAAGAAATAATAATAATGACATCTCCTTTTTGCACCCGCCGCGCGGCAGGGCCGTTCAAAGTTACTTCACCACTGCCGCGTTTTCCTTTTATAATATAAGTTTCGATACGTTCCCCATTATTAACATTGACAATCTGCACTTTTTCACCTTCTACCATATTGGCGGCTTCCACCAAATCGGCATCAATGGTGATACTGCCGATATAGTTCAACTCGGCTCCGGTAACCGTAACACGGTGAATTTTTGATTTAAAAATTTGTACCATCATAGTATTGCAAAGATATGTATAATTTTCAATTTTAAGCAGTCAATAAATATGCCAAAAAATGCCGTTCGTCAAATCAAATCCGCCATTTATCGAATGACACTTGCCATAAAATTATCTCCAAATTACCTTTACCATTACCAAAGCTTTGGAAAAGATGCACAATGTTCATTTATCCGCGAAAGTGTCTTTAAAGTGGAAGTAGGCAGTGCTACGGTAGAAGTGGATTTTGACCCCGACAACAACGCCAATTGTGACAAAAAAATTAAAATCAATGTCAACAACGGTCAAGTGGTCAAAACCATGAATTTATAAAAAAATTCCACTTGATAATCCAAATAACTTTCAAAAAATAAAGAGGCTGTCTCAAAAGTTTATTCTAAAATTAATAAATTGAAAAATATCTATTATCGATTTATCAAAATCATAAACAGCACCAAAGATGCGTCATCACCAACATAAGGCGTAGCCTTATGAATTGATAAACAAATCAAGAAAAAAGCACCAAAGGTGCGTAATAAAAAAATACGATGCTTTTAAGACAGTCTCTTTTATCAGGACAAACGCACCATATGTGTTTATTCTGGTATGCCATAAAACATTAATGCAACTATGCAAAATGATTTACCCTCCTCTTAATATCAGCTCCGTAGGAACTGTACTGTTTGTAGCAAGATAAATTAATGATAACAAATAGCTCCGTAGGTGCGACCTGTAACATTGTAGCATTGATAATTTTATTAGGTCATCCCTATGGGGCTTTATTGGATTGTAATGGTATTATGTTCTATAAACAGGACGCCCCTAACGGGGCTCAACGGAAATTTTTTAATTTTTTTTATAGTGCGTTTGCCCTGTCTCTTTTATATAAAACAATAGTATAAAAATATCTTAATCTTTCCACTCCGCTACAAACAAATTGGTATCGTGCGTACCACGATTGTTTCTATTGGAACCGAACACCAATTTTTTACCGTCATAAGAAAACATAGGGAAAGCATCGAAGATGGGGTCAAAGGTGATTTGCTCTAATCCGGTACCATCCAAATTAACCATATATAAATTAAACGGTATGGTTTTGGTTTTATGATTTGATGAGAAGATAATTTTCTCACCACTCGGGTGGAAAAAAGGTGCCCAATTAGCACCGCCAAGATGCGTAACTTGATGCAAGTTGCTGCCGTCTGCATCACAGACATAAATTTCCATATTGGTCGGCTCCACCAAACCTTGAGCTAACAAATCTTTATATTTTTTGATTTCCTCCGGCGTTTTGGGACGTGAAGAACGGAAAACGATTTTCTTACTGTCCGGCGAAAAAAAAGCGCCGCCATCATATCCCAATTGGTTGGTAATTTGCTTGACATCCGTACCATCGATATTCATGGTATAAAGTTCCAAATCACCACTACGGGTGGAAGTAAATACGATTTTTTTACCGTCGGGAGAAACAGTCGGTTCGGCATCATAACCCGGGGTATTTGTTAACTGTTTGACGATATTCCCATTCAAGTCAGCCACAAAAATATCGTAAGTATCATAAATAGGCCAAACATAACGTCCGTTTTGTTTCTGAGGTTCGGGAGGACATTCTTTTCCGCCCAAATGTGTAGAAGAATAAATAATCAAACTATCACCCGGCAAAAAATAACTACAAGTAGTTCGTCCTAATCCCGTACTCACCATCTTGGGCATAGTGGTACTGTCAAGCGGTTGGTTGGCATTCATCACAAAAATCTGGTCACAAGGCACGTTCCAACGCGGATTACGGGCTTGAAATACCAGTTTGGTGTCGTCAAAACTCCAATATGCTTCGGCATTGTCACCACCAAAAGTCAATTGTTTGACCGATTTGAAATGTTTTTTTTCCTTGTCATAAAAAACTTTTTGCACCAATTTGGTCTCACCGGATTTACCATCAGCTTTTTTACCAGGGTGTTTACAAGATGTGATTAAAATCACGAATGAAAAAAATGTAACTAACTTTAAATACTTCATCTGTTTAAAATTTGTATCTTGCAGGCAAAAATAGACATATTTGTTTAAAATCCCTGTAAAACGGACATAATTTAAAGTTTTCAAATGAATTATTTTGATATAGGTATTAGCCTCATCTTGGTTTGGGCATTTTATTCGGGCTTTAAAAAAGGACTCGTTTATATGGTTTTTTCTTTTATTTCCATAATTGCCGGTTTGTATGCCGCTATTCATTTTTCATATTTGACGGTTGACAAATTAGGCGGTTATATCGATAAAGACCCTGGCCAATTAAAAATCATTGCTTACGTTCTGACTTTTATCATCGTCTTCGGTTTGATGTATTTGGTCGGAAAAATTTTAGACAAACTTTTAAGTGCCGTTGCTTTGGGATTGGTCAACAAAATTGCCGGCGGTGCGTTATCAGTGGCTATAAAAATCGTTATTTTAAGCTTATTTCTTTGGTTATTTGACCAAGCCAACCAAACCTATCCGGTGGTCAAACAAGAGACATTAGACCAAAGCACCCTTTACCGGCCTGTTAAAAATCTGGCACCGGTTATTTTGGTCAATCTGAAAAATCTAAAAAATAACGAGACACTCAAAAAAATCAAAGAACAAACAATTAATCCCGGACAAACGAAAGACAGTTTGATGTAATTCCGGATAAAATCCTACGCCGCACAAATGTCAATTTGTCACATTTTATTGTAATCTTGTCAAAAAATTTTACAATGGATTTAATTTTGATATAACATAAACAAACTAAAAAAAATTTGAAGTTATGATTTTAACAAAGAAACATTTAAATATCCTTGAAAATATTTTCGATAAAAAACAAAACAGGATAGATGCGCTGGAAGTCTTGGAAGATGACCGCGATTTTTTATATTATGTGCAATTGGAACAAATGGGATTGTTACGGGAAGATAACGACCTGTATTATTTGACATATCCCGGTATGATGCTTATGGAAGCTTACCGGTTGGCACAACTCAACGGTGTTATGCCCGACATCAATCAATATCACGATGATTTCAAATTTGTCGGCAGCCGTATTATCAATATGCTTTATACTGCGGAAATGGCCAAAGACAAAGTCAATGACATTATCCGGCCAAAACTCGAAAAACGCGGTATGGTGGTCAACGGGATGTTGAGCGAATTCGGTAAAAAAGTATTGGAAGTTTACGAAGAAGTCGAACCGTATTTCTACATCAACAAACCTTTACAGGAATTTCTCAAAAAAACTTTGGTAGGACCGGCTCCGAAACGTGAATTGTTAGATGCCGATAAATTCCAAATTATGGAAAGTGAAGCTTTGCGTTTGTTGTCTTTTTCAGCTCCCGAAGGATATTATTACAATTTGAGCGGTATCGGTCAACAAATCAGAGCGGCCTTACTCAAAGGTGCTTTTTTCAAACCTATAACACAAGAATATCTGGAAGCTGTTATGACGATAGACGAAGGATTTGATATTGAAGATGAAAAACTCAAACAAGATTTGATAGCCCAAGCCGTCATCGATAGCGAAGGAAATATTTTGCCTGCCGGGGAACATTTATTACGAGCCGCCGATTTGTATTTCAACGGATTTTATGACGATGCTATGAGTATCGACATCGACGAAGTGGAATTCGGTGTTTTGGCTACTATCAAAGAAATCAACGACGAAACGGTAAAAAATGCTTCTATTTTGGCAACCAAAGACCAAATTAAAAAACATTTTATCGATAAAAAATATAAAGAAGCTCACGCCTTAAAAGAACAATGGGGCAGACGACTCAAAGAACTACCCAAAATCAAACAAAAATATGTTACCGAATTGGAATATGCCAAATCTGCCGACGAATGGTTTCACAAAGTTTACGATTTTGATGCCGCTTTATTCGGTCTGCAAGGTTTTCAATTGGTAACAACCGAAATCAAGGATGATAAAATGTATTATGTATTGACCGCCGACGGGCAAAAAGTTTATGAAATTTTGAACAAACATCCGCGTGAAATTCCGGCCGAAGCGGTTAAATCCGTTACCATTGGCCGTCATGTGTTCTTTGCCCCGGACGGACGCTGGGTCGAAAAAGCACGAAAAGCCGGTATAATCGAAACCGCACCAACTCCTACGGGACGGTTTTTTGCAAAATTGGCTTACAACAACAAAACACCCAACTTGACCAAATACGGCTTGGAAGTGTTGAAACACCTCCCCTACACTACCGGTATCTATCTCGATGAATTAACATCATATCTCAAAAATTTTGATACGGATGAAGTTATCCAATTACTCGAAAAACTGGATGCCCGCGGTATCGTCAATTTCTATCCTAACGATATGATTATGCTTACCGAAGCCGGTAAAAAAATCAAACACGCTACAACAGGTATTTCCGGTGATATCAAATATCCGGTAACGCCACACGTTATCGAAGTTTTACGGTCTTTAAACGAAGTAGGCAGTCTCTATACCAAAGAACGCAAAGTCCGTATTATGCCGGATAACTGGAAAAAAGCACTTAAATTGCTCAAAATGGATTTGGATACTTTCGAAAGCACGTTAACTCTGTTACGTCGTGCCGGTTATATCGGAAAAGACTCTATCAACGAAAACGGTGTGCTGTTGATAGAAGCCGCCAAAATGCTCGAAGGAATCGAATACGAATGGACGGAAGTTGAAATATAATATCTTATATAATTCTCAAAAAAAGGGGGTTGTCTTTTTGAGACAGCCCCTTAATATTTTACTGATTTCAAAAATCACCAAGGCTGCGTCATAAAAAATCCGTTCCTTTTGAGATAGGCTTTTTTTAATTTTGGATAAAATAAATTTTATCAATATTTTAACATTTCGGCATTTCATTGCAACATTTTTTTTTCGTAATTTTATATTTTCTAAAATATTTCCGCTATGACACTTAAAAAAATCATATTCTTATTTTTACTACTTTCATTCAATATTTACGGTCAAAAAAAAGACGTTAACAAACAAATTTTTTCAGATATTAAATTGCGTAATATCGGTCCGGCATTTATGTCGGGGCGTATTGCCGATATTGCTATTCATCCCGGAAATCCGAATATTTGGTATGTTGCCGCCGGCTCGGGAGGTGTATGGAAAACCGTCAATGCCGGAACCACTTGGCAACCTATATTTGATAAGCAAAAATCTTTTTCAATAGGCTGTGTAACCATTGACCCCAACAATCCGCACCGTATTTGGGTAGGAACCGGTGAAAATGTCGGTGGACGTCATGTCGGATTTGGTGACGGCATTTATTTAAGCACCGACGACGGTAAAACTTGGCAAAATATGGGCTTAAAAAAATCCGAACATATTTCCAAAATTATTGTTCGTCCCGGCAATTCCGATATAGTATATGTCGCCGTTCAAGGACCGCTATGGTCTAAGGGTGGTGAACGCGGTTTTTATAAAACTACCGACGGTGGTAAAACCTGGCAAAAAACCTTGGGAGATGACGAATGGGAAGGTGTTACGGATATTGCCGTCGACCCGCGCAATCCCGACAGGATTTATGCCGCCACTTGGCAACGACACCGTACAGTAGCCGCTTATATGGGCGGCGGACCGAAAACAGCTATTTACCGCTCCGAAGACGGCGGTGACACTTGGAAAAAAATTATGAAAGGTATGCCCAAAGGCAAAAAGGGTAAAATCGGTTTGGCTGTCTCCCCTATCAAACCCGATGTCATTTATGCCGCCGTGGAACTCAATCGTAGAACAGGTGCATTTTTCAAATCTACTAATCGCGGCGAATCCTGGCAAAAACAATCCGATATTATATCCGGTGGTACCGGACCGCACTACTATCAAGAAATTTATGCCGACCCACACCGTTTTGACCGCGTTTACTTTGCCGATGTCCGCATGAAAATTACCGATGACGGTGGCATGACTTTCAGGCAAATGCCCGAAAAATTCAAACATTCGGACAACCACGTTCTAAAATTCCGCAAAGATGCCCCCGATTATTTACTTGTAGGTACTGACGGCGGTCTATACGAAAGTTTTGACCAGGGACAATCGTGGCGGCATATCGACAACCTGCCTTTGACCCAATTTTACAAAATTGCCTTAGATGATACCAAACCGTTCTATTACATTTACGGCGGCACCCAGGACAATAGTACCGAACGCGGTCCTTCCCGAACGGACAATCTGCACGGTATTGCCAACAGAGACTGGGAAGTTGTCCTCTTTGCCGACGGACACCAGCCCGCTACCGAACCGGGCAATCCTAATATCGTCTATGCCGAATGGCAAGAAGGCAATTTGGTGAGAAAAGATATGAAAACCGGTGAAATGGTTTATATCCAACCGCAGCCGCGGGAAGGTGAACCTTTTGAACGTTACAATTGGGATGCACCTGTCTTAATCAGCCCACACAATCCCAAGCGTATTTATTACGGCTCTTACCGCGTCTGGCGTTCGGACAATCGCGGCGACAAATGGCGACCTATTTCCGGCGATTTGACCAAACATCAAGAACGCTTCGATTTGCCTATCATGGGCAAAAAACAAAGTTGGGATTCACCTTGGGATGTTTATGCCATGTCCACCTTCAACACAATTACATCACTTGCAGAATCACCCGTGCAAGAAGGTTTGATATACGCCGGTACCGATGACGGCTTAATTCAAGTAACCGAAAATGGCGGGCAAACTTGGCGGAAAATACCCGTAAATAAATTACCCGGTGTACCGGAAAATGCTTTTGTAAACGACATTAAGGCTGATAATTTTGATGCATCTACTGTTTATGTATGTTTGGACAATCACAAAGAAGGCGACTTTACACCTTATTTATATAAAAGTACCGACAAAGGCAAAACCTGGCATAACATAACCGGAAACCTGCCAAAACCTTTAATTGTTTGGCGGTTTGTTCAAGATTACAAAGAACCGGATTTGATGTTTATCGGAACCGAATTCGGCATATACACCAGTTTAAACGGCGGTAAAAAATGGCACAAACTCAATGCCGGTGCCAATATTTCATTTAGAGATTTGGCTATCAAAAAAGATGACGATGATTTGGTCGGTGCCAGTTTCGGACGCGGTATCTTTATCTTGGATGACTACGGCTTTCTCAGAGAGCTTGTCAAACAACACAAACCGCAACCGGATACAAACCAAGTTTTCAAACCGCGTGACAGTTGGTGGTATTTTGAGAGAGGTATTCTCGGACGCAGCAAACGGGGAACACAAGGGGCTTCGTATTTTCTGGCTCCTAACCCACCCTACGGTACCACCTTTACTTATTACCTGAAAGACAGTTTTGTATCGGCTATCGAAAAAAGACAAAAAGCCGAAAAGAAAGCAGAAAAAGAAGGAAAAGATATCGATTTTCCGGGGTGGGATGCGTTGGATACCGAAATATTGGAAAACAAACCGACAAATTATTTATACATCACAGACAAAACCGGAAATATTTTAAACCGGTTAAAACTTTCGAATAAAAAAGGTTTTCACCGTGTCACTTGGAATCATACCCGTTTTTCAAAAACGGATAAACAAAATCATCACGGAAATCCCGGGATAAGAGTGGCTCCCGGCTCCTACAAAGCTTATATGGTCAGAATCGACAAAAACGGAAAAATACAAAAACTAACCGGCAACATCGACTTCAATGTCAAACGTTTGTATCAAAGCAGTTTGCCCGGCAAAGACCTAAACGAAGTAGCGGCTTTTTGGCAAAAATTTGATGAACTCAATGCCCGTGTCAATCTTTTTGCCAATAAATTCCGTAAAACCCGGAATGCCCTTGAAAAACTGCAGCAAGCGGCAATCAAATCGGGAAAAGAATTGAAAGATATTTATACGCAACTGCTCAACATCAAAAAAGATTTGGACAAAATTGACAAAAAAATGTACGGACGCAAAAGTAAAAATGAAGTTGGTGAAAAAAACGACCCGACTATTTTTGACCGGTTAAACCACGTCAGAATGGGTATCCGCAATTCCTCCTACGGTCCTACTCCCGCCCATCTCCAATCATATCAAATAGCTCAAAAAACTTTGAAAAAACTGGAAAACCGGCTTAACAAAGATATAACCGGATTAATTGAGATTGAAAACCAATTGAAAAAAGCAGGTATACCTTATATCGATACGGGATTGTGCGGAGGTATTGAGGAATGAGGAAATGAGGAAATGAGGAAATGAGGAAATGAGGAAGTGAGGAAATGAGGAACTGAGGAATTGAAAGGTAGGTCATTGAGTGACCCCGACGCACGTCGGAGGGAACGAACAAAATAGTATCGAAGCGAGGTCACTGAGTGTCCCGTCACGACGGAGAAGTGACGGGATGTATCGAAGTGACCGGGTTTATGAACTGAGGTGTTGAGGAAGTGAGGAGTGATAAAAAAGTTGTAACTTTGTATGCTTTAAAGTTTTAGAAAAAAATGTCCGGAAAAAAACTCACCAAGTACGACATTGCTTATATGAAAATGGCGCGTGAATGGTCAAAATTATCATATTGCAAACGCAAAAAAGTCGGTGCTTTGATAGTCAAAGACCGCCGGATTATTTCCGACGGTTACAACGGTACGCCCAGTGGTTTTGAAAATATATGTGAAGACGAACAAGGTGCCACCAAATGGCACGTCCTTCACGCCGAAGCCAATGCCATATCAAAAGTGGCAGCTTCTACACAAAACAGTGAAGGCGCCAGTTTGTACGTTACCTTATCACCTTGCAAAGAATGTAGTAAACTCATCTATCAAGCCGGTATCAAAAAAGTTTTTTATGCCGAAGCTTACAGTGATACCACAGGTTTGGAATTTTTAAAGAAAGCAGGGGTTGAAGTGATTCAAATTGAAAACGACGATGAGCAATAAACAAAAATCCTTATACATTCTTTTTATAGGTTTTGCCGTTATCGTTGGCATATTCATCGGACAACTGTTAAATTTTGACCAAAAAACGGAAATCAGTTTACGCGGCAACAAAAAAGACAAAATCAACAATTTGTTACGGTATATTAAAGAAGAATATGTCGATACGGTTCAGACAGACAGTATTGTGGATGTGGTTATTGAAGATATTTTAAAGAATCTGGACCCGCATTCTGTCTATATTCCCAAAAACGAAGTAGAAGATGCCGAAGAAGAACTCGAAGGCAGTTTTACCGGTATAGGAGTTCTGTTTCAACAATACAAAGATACCTTTACTGTCATCCGACCTTTGGAAAACAGCCCGGCACTTAAAGCCGGTCTCAAACCAATGGACCGTATTTTAATGGTGGATAATGATACTGTTTTCGGACCGGATATTGATCTTAACCGGCTTGCAAAAAAAATCAAAGGCAAACCGGGAACGCCGGTCGTTCTGACCGTTTACAGGAAATCAAAAGACAGTATTTTTAAAATAAAAATCACCCGTAAAGCTATTCCGCTGGTGAGTGTCCCGGCACATTTTATGCTCAATGACAGTTTGGGATATATCAAAGTCAGCACATTTGCCGCCAATACTTATGATGAATTTCACAAAGCCGTAAAAGAACTGAAATCAAAAGGAATGAAAACCTTGATTTTAGACTTACGGGATAATACCGGCGGTTTGCTGAAACAAGCCAACCTTATTGCCGACGAATTTTTAAGCAACGGTCAACTCATTTTTTACACCAAAGACCAAAAAGGACATACCAATAAAGTCATTGCAACCTCGCGAGGAGATTTTGAAAACGGGAAAATTTACGTGCTTATCAACGAAAACACCGCTTCTGCCAGTGAAATAGTTACCGGTGCTTTGCAAGACAATGATAAAGCAACAGTCGTGGGAAGACGGTCATACGGCAAAGGTTTGGTACAACGCGAAATCACTTTGAACGACGGCTCGAAAGTGCGCCTGACCACCGCCCGCTACTACACGCCGACGGGCCGTTCAATCCAAAGACCTTATAAAAAAGGTCATAAAAAAGAATACGAACAAGATTTCAAAAAACGTCTTTACAACGGCGAATTGTACTTCAAAGACAGTATCCCTGTGGTGGATTCTCTTAAATACACAACACCCGGCGGCAAAACCGTTTACGGCGGCGGCGGTATCATCCCCGACATTTTTGTACCACTTCAATACAATAACTATCTTAAATACCATTATATAACACATTATTTGTCGGATTTTATCACTGGATACATTGACAAACATTTGGATACTTTACAACACTACACACCGGAAAGCTTTATAGCAGACCAAAAAATTGCCGGTGATTTATACGATAGTTTTAAAAAGAAACATTTTAAAAATCAGCTTTTTAGACACAACAATAGCACTCTGAAAAATAAAGAACAACTCAAACGCTTGATGAAAGCCCTTTTGGGACGGGATCTTTTCGGGACAAATGTTTATTATCAAATCATCTTGGAAGACGACCCGATGCTACAAAAAATTATCAGTATCAAAGACACAATTGATGTTAAATAAATTTCCGGTTTTTGACATACAAACCGATTCGGATTTTGAGGAAATTGCTTTGGATTTATACCGTTTTCAAAGCAGACACAATAAAGTTTACCGGCAGTTTACGGAATATTTAAAAATAGATACCCGTAAAGTCAACCGCTTAAAAGACATTCCCTTTTTACCTGTCGAATTTTTTAAAACCCGGCAAGTTGTCAGCAGTTCACCGCCTTACGATACCGTTTTTATGAGTAGCGGTACCACAGGTATGCAACGCAGCCGGCATTATATCAAAGATTTGAAACTTTACGAAAAAAGTTTTTTGAAAAGCTTTCAATATTTTTACGGCGATATTAAGCAATATACCGTTTTGGCCTTATTACCTTCTTATGTCGAACAAGGACATTCGTCACTGGTATATATGGTTGATATGCTTATCAAAAAATCAGGAAAACCGCTAAGCGGCTTTTACCT
Source organism: Flavobacteriales bacterium (assembly GCA_027039975.1). Lineage (GTDB taxonomy): Bacteria > Bacteroidota > Bacteroidia > Flavobacteriales > Flavobacteriaceae > WGBX01. The sequence continues at coordinate 649 of JALWFE010000075.1, read as the reverse complement.
CAACGATGCCAAATTACCCGTGATTATCAGTGAAGCTGACAAACAAGGCAACCCGGTATTACTCATCGGGGTATCGTATGCTTTATTGGATTTAATTCAAAACCACCGGTTCAAATTAAAACACACGATAGTTATGGAAACCGGTGGTATGAAAGGCCGTCGTAAGGAGATGATTCGTGAAGAACTTCACACTTATCTGAAAAAAGGTTTCGGGGTTGATACCATTCATTCCGAATACGGTATGACTGAACTATTAAGCCAGTCTTATTCAAAATCCGGTGGTATCTTTCAATCACCGCCTTGGCAAAAAATTTTGATTCGCGACACCGAAGACCCGTTAAGTTACTTGTCTTACGGTAAAACCGGCGGTGTAAATATCATCGATTTAACCAATGTACATTCCTGTGCCTTTATTGCTACACAAGATCTAGGTAAGCTTCATAACTCACATCAATTTGAAATACTCGGCCGTTTTGACCATTCGGATGTCCGGGGGTGTAATTTGTTAGTTATTTGATTTTCTCTTTTTTTTTCTAAAAAAATTTTATTTTCATTCAGTTTATAAAAACTCTTTAATATTTTAAATAAAAATCATTTAAAAATAAAAAAAAAATTCATTTTAAACGGAAAATTAAATAAAGATTTAGCT
>JALWFE010000074.1 GCA_027039975.1 Flavobacteriales bacterium | reverse complement strand
TTTTTTTTTTTTCTTCAGATTGTATATTATATTTGTTGTCATAAACCACAAATTGTCTATGCCTATGAGATGAATTTAAAGGATAAAAAAACAAAAAAGGAACATCACTTTACGGCTGGAACCCTTAAGTGACGTTCCCAGGAATGTTAAACTATGTTTAACGATGAAAAAATATAAATTTTTAGTTAAACATAGTGTGAAGTTGAACTTCCGGTGGCGATGGAGGAGAAATATTTGTCAAACACAGGAAGTATGTTTAATTATAAATTTAAGAATTATGAAAACAAAGATTTATTTTTCATTATTTCTCATTACATTTATTTTATTTAGTTGCAATAAAAAGAGTAGTGAAGAAGAAACCAATTCTATTACTTTTACAGAGATAGGTAAAGGCGCACTATATGGTAACGGTGCGGAAGGAATTCCTCAATCCAATTTGGTAATTACAAATAACACAGATTGGCAAAACCTTATGAATCAAATGAATTCTGTAAATAATGTAACTGACAATTTTACCGAAACAAATATTGATTTTAGTGTTTATGAAATTATTGCAATATTTCTTGATGTAAAAGGTAATGGTTGGGAAGTATCAATTACGAATATTACAGAGGATAACGCAAACATTTATGTCGATAAAAGTGAAAAAGAATATGACAATTCTGTAATAACACAACCGTTTCATATTATAAAAATACCCAAAAGCAATAAACCTGTAGTATTCAACTAAATACGGTTTGTAACAATTTGTATAGTTAATGGCTACTAATTGACAAATTCAAAGGACAGTTCTTTAAATTAAGTTTAGTGCTTAATAAAAGTGCTGTCTTTTTAATCCGTCACTAACCATATAAGTAGGGGCTGCTGAAAAACACATAAAATACTAATATTCAACCTATTACATGCGCATTAAAGGATATAAGTGCAAGGTTTTTACTACATTTCTTTCAAAAGTTATGCATTTTTGTGATTTATTATGGAGTATTTTATTGTTGCTCAGAAGCGATGTGCTGAGCTTGTCGAAGTGCACACCCCTTTTTTACTTCTTCACATCGAAGTATTTATATACGTCTTCTGTTCAGAAATTAAAAAATTGACGCACTTCTGAGCTTTTCAGCTGACCCTATAATAGTTACTAGGGATTGCGGTAATCACCTCGCCATACGAAGGTTTTCCGTAAAATTTGAGTGGAACGGACGTTAAGGACAATCTGCTGTTTGAGTCCCAACCTCCGTCGGGATTACTTTTTTGGGCGATGCAAAAAAGTAATGATAAAAAACTTTTATTGTTGGGTGTCCCATTGGCGAAAACAGAAAAAAAAGGCGTGAGAAAATGAATTAAAAATTCTCACGCCTTATAATTTTTCCTAAATATTAATTTTATTTTTTAGTCAAATCGTGCAAAGCACGTTTAATTTTTCTGGCTGTTTCAATATCCGGTGCCGGAATGTTGAATTTATTTTGATAAGCTTGAATTTTACCGTCTTTGTAGTATTGAATCAATTTTTCCAAATGTTTGGTAGCAATTTCCACATTGATTTTTTTACCGGACACTTTTATTTTAATACTTTTTGGGTTCAAATCGGATAAATCGACTTCGTAAATTAATTCTTTACTTGAACTTTTGGTTGTAATTACATTTTGATATTTTAGGCTTTTGTTGTCGTTTGTCAATTCAATAGATTGTTCATAACCGGTATCACCGTTGGTAAAATTATTTACATTTTCTTGTAGTAATTGAGCGGCTTGATTGAAGTTTAGCGGTTTTTGTTTTTTCGGGTCATATTTTTGTTGGCAAATACCGGTCATTTTTTGTAAAACTTTTTGAACGGTAATGGATTGCTCGGGACCGGGCGTGTATATGTAAATCGTTGATTTATAACCTTTGACTTCATCATTACGGCTGTATTTAATGTATTTTAGACCTGATTTTGTTTTAAGCTCAACAATAATGACTTTTCCTTTGGTTTGAGGTTTGATTTGATTTTTATTGAGGTCAGCCAGATTAAATTCGTACAGGTCATTATACGATTTTTTACCATCATTGATATTTTGTTCTAATTTTATGACACAGTCACCGGACCAGTTTTGTGAATATTCTTTGTCATTGACTTGAACATTTCCGGTAAGATCATTTAAAATGCTAAATCCGTCTTGTAAACCGGAAATGTCGGGTAATGCCGCTTCCAACTTTTGTTTGGCGAGTGGAATAATGTCGGTCAAAACTTTTTGCAAATCACGTGCTTCTTCAACGTTGTTAGTTGCAATTTTAAAATTATTTGTATATGCTTTTTGTTCACCATTTTCGACAACTTTAATGAGTTTTTTACTGTGTTTGGTTGCAATTTTCAATCCGAAAAGCTCTCCGTTGATATAAAAATCAATTTGTTTGGGATTAAGAAAAGCCAAATTAAAAGTAAAAGTAATATCTTTTCCTTGTTTTCCAGATACAATATTTTTGTGAAATGTCACGGAACCGGGATAATCTCTGTTTTCACTAAATTCTTGCGTAATTTGTTTTTTGGGAAGTTCTACATTACCTACGTGTTCTTTTATCCAGTTCATACGGTCACTATAGCCGTTAACGGCCAATCTTTTTTCAAGAATTTTGCCGGCTATGGGAATGGCTTTTTTTATAATTTCTGCCAAGTTACGTCCGTTTTCTGGATCATTAGCGTAAATTATCAGATTATAGGTATAACTTAGCTTATTGTCGTTAACTGTTTTTTTAATAAGTTTTTGCTTTTTTTTAGTGCTTAATGTAACCGTAAACACATCACCTTTGGCAGTAGCTCTTACTGTATTTTTGTCAATATCCGCCAGATTAAATTCGTAAAGATTTGATTTGGTTTTTCCCTTAGTGTCAACTTCATCAATATGTAATTTCACCACCCCAGGCGTTTCACTTTCTATTGATTGTTGGTATTCTTTTTTGCCTGATTGAACAGTGTTTATATGACCGGAAAGTTCTTGTAAAACAGAATCAAAATCTTGTGCATTTGTTACTAAAACAGTAGTGAGTGTAAGTAACGAAGTAAGCCATTTTTTCATAATAATTAAATTTTAGGTTTATATATTTTTTTATTAAAATTTAACCTGTTACAAAAATAGGTTTTTTTATAAAAATTAATATGATAAAAATGAAAATTGTCGTATTATTAGTGAAAATCATAAAATTTATATTTAAAGCAATTTAAAATAATTGTTTATATCTTTGTAC
>JALWFE010000073.1 GCA_027039975.1 Flavobacteriales bacterium | reverse complement strand
CGTGCATCTCGAACCGGGTAAACGTATGTCCGTGTTAAAACAGGATCACAATGCGTTTAACGATTATACGGTTTTGGATACCGTGATTATGGGAAATCAGGATTTGTATAAAATCCAGAAGGAATTGGACGAATTATACGCCAATCCCGATCCTACGGACAAAGAAGTGGAGCGTATGGGCGAATTGCAAGAGCGTTTTGAAGAAATGAACGGTTGGAATGCCGAAAGTGATGCAGCCATATTGTTGTCAAACTTGGGTGTGCCTGAAGATTTGCATTTTGTCAAAATGTCGGAACTGGAAAGCAAAATGAAAGTGCGGGTGCTGTTGGCACAGGCATTGTTTGGTAACCCCGATGTATTGATTATGGACGAGCCGACCAACGATTTGGATTTTGAAACCATATCGTGGTTGGAGGACTTTTTGGCAAACTATGAAAACACGGTGATTGTTGTCTCTCACGACCGTCACTTCCTCGATGCTGTCAGTACGCATACGGTTGATATAGATTACAACAAACTGAATTTTTATACCGGAAATTATTCGTTTTGGTATAATGCCAGTCAGCTCAAAGCCAGACAACGGGCGCAGCAAAATAAGAAAGCTGAAGAGCGCAAGAAAGAATTGGAAGATTTTATCCGTCGTTTTTCTGCTAATGTTGCCAAATCGAAGCAAGCGACAGCTCGTAAAAAAATGATTGAAAAATTGAATATCGACGAAGTAAAACCTTCGAGCCGGCGGTATCCGGGTATAATTTTTCAACCTGAGCGTGAAGCGGGGGACCAAATTTTTGAAACTGAAAACTTGTCTAAAAGTATAGACGAAGATTTGTTGTTTGCTAAAACCGATATCAATCTCAACAAAGGCGATAAGGTAGCTTTGATTTCCAAAGATTCTCGTGCTACAACAGCTTTTTATGAAATAGTTACAGGAAATTTGGAACCCGATACCGGCAGTTACCGTTGGGGTGTTACTACTACGCAAGCCTACTTGCCGGCAGATAATGACCGTTACTTTCAAGAAGATTTATCGCTGGTTGACTGGTTACGTCAATATGCCAAAACCGAAGAGGAGCGCGAAGATGTTTATTTGCGGGGCTTTTTAGGCAAAATGTTGTTTAGTGGTGATGAGGCATTGAAGTCGGTGAAAGTTTTATCAGGAGGAGAGAAAGTCAGAGCCATGTTGTCGCGAATGATGTTGAAAAAAGCCAATATTTTGCTTTTGGACGAACCCACCAACCACTTGGATTTGGAATCTATTCAGGCCTTGAACAACGCTTTGATTAATTTTCCCGGAACGGTCATTTTTACCACACGTGACCACGCATTTGCGCAAACCGTTGCCAACAGAATTATCGAGATTACGCCGAAGGGAACCATTGACCGCCTGATGACTTTTGATGAATATCTGAATGATAAGAAAATCAAAGAATTACGTGAGAAGATGTATTCATAAAATATTCATGTAAAACGTTTTTAAGTACTTTTTACCACTTTAACAGAAAAACTTATGGTGAAATTCACGGGACAAGAATTGGTCGATTATTTAAATGAAAATATTATTAAGGATACGCTTTTGGAAACTTTACAGATAAAATTTGTAAAAGCCGGTGAGAAAACTTTAATGGCGTCGATGCCTGTTAATGCCAAAGTACATCAACCTTTGGGACTTTTACACGGTGGGGCGACGGCGGCTTTGGCCGAAAGTGTCGGCAGTACGGCATCACATCTTTTTGTCGATGCGGAACATTTTGAGGTCAGAGGTATTGAATTATCCATCAATCATTTGAAAAGCAAACGTGAAGGGATGATTTATGCATTGGCAAAACCTGTTCATATCGGCAGGACGACACATTTATGGGAAATCATTGTAACGGATGAAAATGATAAATTGATTGCTCATGCAAAACTGACGAATATCGTTTTAAAAAAATAATGTATGTCGCTTGAAAAGTTGGTGGATAACAATAAACCGTTTGTGATTTTTAAAAAACCGCAAAGCGGTAAAATATATATTTGGCAACAAAATGACACCGGACTTTATACTTCCGGTGATTTATCAATGAATGGCTATTATTTTGCCCCTTTTGATTTTAATAAGCATCCGGTAATTGTATTCCCTGAAAAACATTCGGATGTTAAAGAAGTTATGCTTCATAAATTGGAACCGGTTGGAGCAAAAGAATATCGATTTGAGTTTGAAATAACCGGTAGAGATGCAGAGGTTTATAAAAAGAAAGTCAATCAAGCTTTGAGTTTGATTAACCTGAAAAAATTACACAAAATAGTTTTATCGCGGTTTATAAAAGTAGAAGCGGAAGATTTTGATATTTTTGACGGTCTTATAAAATTGATGCATACTTACGACAATGCTTATGTTTATCTTTGGCATCATCCTGCCGCCGGAACTTGGATGGGGGCAACTCCCGAGCTTTTGGCCGGTTATAAAAACGGCTGGCTGACAACCGTTTCATTGGCCGGTACCGTTACGGGTTTTGAAAGTGAAAACACTTTGGATTTAGTGAATGGTAATTTGAATAAATTATCCATAAACAAAGAAGAAGTTCCCGGTTCTTGGGGCGCCAAGGAATTTAACGAACAACAGATTGTAACCGATTATATTGAAGATATTTTAAAAAAATATGCTACTCTTATTGAAACAGGAAAACCCGAAACAATCCGTCAAGGACATTTGGAACATATTAAAACCGGTTTTTCGGCAGAAATAAAACCGGTTGATTTGAATACAGTCATTCGGCATTTACATCCTACACCGGCAGTTTGCGGTTTACCGGTAGAGGCAGCCAAATATTATATCAAACAAATAGAAGGTTACGACAGGAAATTTTATACTGGTTTTACCGGAGTTAAAAATAAGGAAACAGTTTCATTATATGTAAATTTACGATGTATGGAAGTAAGAGAGAAGTTTTTTTTGATTTATGCAGGTGGCGGGATTGTGGCAGGCAGCCGCCCGGAAAAAGAATGGCAAGAAATTTTATTAAAAGCGGAAGTCATTTTATCAGGATTGACCAAAAAGTATACTTTATAAAAACTTGTAAATTTCATCTCAAAATTTTTATATTTTTATTACTTTTGTGCCGCAACCTAAATACTTCACATTTTGATTTTTGAAAGATATTACATCAAATTATCCGGTTTTTTAAAAGAATTAGCCGAAAAATCGTCACCGCGTTGGGGGGTATTGTTGATTGATATTTTTTTGGTTTTGAATGCCTTTTTTGTTTCTTACCTTATCCGTTTTAATTTCGGATTCAAATTTGAAAGATTTGAACTTTTACCCCAGTTAATTTTGGTGTCGTTTTTGGCACTTATCAGTTTTTTGATAACCGGTTCGTACAAAGGTATTGTTCGTCATACCGGATTGAATGATGCCGTAAATGTCGCCAAATCAGGTGTAATATTGACTTTCTTTTTGTTTCTTATCGACTTTTCAGTCCGTAAATTTCAGATTTTTCCGGTTTTAAACATTCCTTTATCGGTTATAGGTATTAATTTTTTTGTAACGATTTTTTTATTGATTTCCAGTCGTATTGTATATAAAGCTTTTCATCAAAAACTTGTTTCGCATGTTAAACAAAGGAATGTTATTATCCATGGAGCGCATTCCGGTAAAGCTGTTTTTGATGCTATTTTGGCATCACAAGATACGCCGTATCGTGTGATAGCTTTTGTAGATGAGCGACCGCGTTATCTCAATAAATCCATTCATGGTAAATATGTGCTTTCACCGGAACGTATAACACCGGATTTTTTGGAAAAAAACGAGATTCAGGAAGTTATCATCAGTAAACCGGAAGCCAAATCGTTGGAATTGTTAAATATTGCCAATAAATATGTGGAATTGGGTTTGAAAGTTAAAACCGTGCCGTACATCAAACAATGGATAGATGAAGAACATATCAATGTCAGTCAGATTAAGGAATTGAATATTGAAGAGTTGCTCAGTAGAAGCCCTATAGAAATTGATAATCCGGTTATAAAGGACGATTTGGAAGGAAAAGTTGTTATGGTCACGGGTGCAGCCGGTTCCATTGGTTCGGAAATTGCCAATCAAGTGATGCATTTTTCACCTGAACTTTTGGTGTTGATTGATCAAGCCGAATCGGCTTTGTATGATTTGCAGCAGGAATTTATCGGTAAATCGTTTGAAAATTTTAAAGTTATAGTTGCCGATGTCAGAGATGAGCACAAGATGCGTTTTTATTTTGAAACGTATCGTCCGGCGATAATTTATCACGCCGCAGCTTACAAACATGTGCCTTTAATGGAAGAAAATCCTTATGAAGCTGTTAAAGTTAATGTTTTGGGAAGTAAAATTTTGATGGATTTGGCAGTGGAATATCAAGCGGAAAAATTTGTTATGGTCTCTACCGATAAAGCGGTCAATCCGACCAATGTTATGGGCGCTACCAAGCGGGCCGCCGAGATGTATGCTACTTGCAAACAACGTGATTCAAAAAATACCAAATTTATCATAACCCGTTTCGGTAATGTTTTGGGTTCCAACGGTTCGGTGATTCAGTTGTTTAAAAAACAATTGAAAAAAGGCGGTCCGTTAACGGTAACACATAAGGAAATAACCCGTTTTTTTATGACGATACCCGAAGCTTGTCATTTGGTATTGGAAGCGGGAACTATGGGTAAAGGCGGTGAAATTTTTGTATTTGATATGGGTGAACCGGTACGTATTTTCGATTTAGCTGTTAAAATGATTAAACTGTCCGGTTTCCGTTATCCCGAAGATATTTCAATAAAAATCACCGGGTTGCGTCCCGGAGAAAAATTATACGAAGAAATTTTGGGACAAAATGAAGGCGACTTACCGACACATCATGAGAAAATCAAAATAGCCCGTTTGGATGATGTGGATTGTCAAAAGATATATAAATATTTCGAAATTTTAAAAGATTACAAAAAAATGACTAACTTTGAGTTGGTTAAAATTTTGAAAAAAATGATACCTGAATTTGTATCAAATAATTCGGAGTATCAGAAATTGGATTTAAAATTAAAAAATTAAGTTATGGAAAATCAAAATTCTTTTAAAAACACAGTTTGGACGTTTGGTGCCCTGTATGCAACTTTAGGGATACTTTTTATGTTAATTAATCCACCGGCATCCGACCCGGAATCTACATCTACGGTTATTTTGGGTTTTGTAGGATTATTTCTTTTTATCGGGTTACCTGTGGTTGCCGTTTGGTATTATCGTAATCAAGGCAATGCCGTTAGTATAGGAAAGGCGGTCAAATTGGGCGTATTAATCGGTTTGTTAGGTGGCTTTATCGTAGGTATTTATGCTTACATTTATTTTGCATATATCAATCCCGAAGCCGTCGACAAAGTTCTTGAAGTGACACGAAAAATTTTGGAAGAAAAAGGAACTTTTTCAGAAGAAATGCTTGATACTCAAATGGAAATGACTAAAAAGTTTTATGTTCCGATGCAATTGGTAGGTAATGTTTTTTCCGGATTATTATATGGTGTGATAGGCGGTTTACTTGGCGGTTTGTTCTTTAAAACACCGAGAGAGGATTATTAATGTTAGTTGAAAGTTGTATTTCGACAGGCTTAGTAACCGCACTTTGACAAGCTCAGCGACCTACTCCTCAATTCCTCAATTCCTCAATTTATAAGACGAGAATACGGTATGAAGTAATAAGCAAACATCAAAGTATGAAATATGCAATGAAACGAAACAAATCCTCAATTCCTCAATTCAAAAGACGCACATAAGGTATGAAGTAAAAAACAATCATCAAAGAATGCAGTAAGCTATGAACCGTAACTTTCAACTTTCAACTTTCAACTAATTAAATCCTCAATTCCTCAATTTATAAGACGGGCATAAAGTATGAAGCAATAAACCGATCATCAAAGAACAAAGTAATCAATGAACCGAAATAAATCCTCAAAAAAATATGCAAATATCCTTGGTTATACCATTGTTAAATGAAGCGAAGTCTTTGCCGGAGCTGTACCGTTGGATTACGGAAGTGATGCACCGTGAAGGTTTTTCGTATGAAATTATTTTTTTAGATGATGGTAGTACGGATGATTCGTGGCAAATCATTTCCGGTTTAGCAGGCAAAGACAAGCATGTCAAAGGGTTAAAATTTCGGCGGAATTACGGCAAATCACAAGCTTTGAATGCCGGTTTTAAGGTTGCGCAAGGGGACGTGGTGATTACTATGGATGCCGATTTGCAGGACAATCCTGAAGAAATTCCGGTTTTGTATGATATGATTACCAAGGAAAATTACGATATGGTATCGGGTTGGAAAAAGAAGCGTTATGATTCCAAACTAAAAAAAAATTGGCCTAGTAAAGTTTTTAATTGGGCGGCACGTAAAGTATCGGGATTGCCTTTACACGATTTTAATTGCGGGTTGAAAGCTTATAAAAATCAAGTGGTTAAGGATATTGATGTTTATGGTGAAATGCACCGTTATATTCCTTTTTTGGTAAAAAACGAAGGTTTTAAAAAAATCGGTGAGAAAGTGGTGCGGCATCAAGCCCGTAAATACGGGGAAACCAAATTCGGCTCCGACCGTTTTATCAAAGGTGTTTTGGATTTGATTACGCTTTGGTTTTTGACCCGTTTTTCAAAAAGACCGATGCATTTATTCGGTGCTTTGGGAATTTTGATGTTTGTCATCGGTGGTTTGGCAACTTTGTTTATCCTTGCTGTCAAAGCATACAAATTATACTATAACATTCCGACTCATTTGGTTACAGATCGTCCTTGGTTTTATATCGCTCTGGCAGCTATGATACTTGGTAGCCAATTCTTTTTAGCCGGATTTTTGGGAGAAATGTTGTTAAAAAATAACGATAAAATAAAAAGATATAAAATTGACAAAGAGCTTAATTTATAAACTTTTCTATTGTTTTTTTACGTAGTTTAATACCAGTCGCAATTCGTCCCAGCTATAATCATTACCGGCAATATTTTTTAATTCCGTTAAGGTTTCAAATGTATTGTTTTCAATGATTTCCTTTATTTGATCAAAGCGTTTTTGCGAAATCAAATCTGTAATTTTTATTTCTCCGGTCGGGATAAAATGGGCTAAATGTCCCGTAATGGTGCCGGTTGTCAAATTCCTTATCTTGGCTATGTCTTCAATGCTTTTTCCCGATTTGAATAGTTCTAATGAAATTTCTTTGGTATTTTGCTTCGGTTTTTGTTTATCCGGTTTGTCTTCTTTGAGAGGGATATCGTTGGCGATACAATATGCTTTTATAATTTCAAGGATTTGATACCCGTATTTTTTAAGACGTATTTTGCCGATTCCATGCACTTTTTTTAATTGTTTTTTTGTAACGGGCAATTCTTCTGTCAAAGCATATAAAGTTTCTTGCGTAAAAACTTGATACAACGGTATGCCTTCTTCAAAAGCCAGCTCACTGCGCAAATTTTTAAGAGCGTCAAATAAATCGGGGTGTAAAATAATGTCGGGCAAAGACGTTTTGGATTTTTTGGGTTTTACCGTTTTTTCCAAAATAGCTTTGGCTCTGACATCCAAATAATTTTTGATACTGAAATCAGGTTCAAGCTGTTTTAAAATGAATAATTTTTGATGTAGTTGATTGTTGAGGTCGTCATAAAATTTGGTAAAATCTTTTTGAACTTGTTTGTTTTCAATATCGAAAACGATGTCATCAAAGGTTTTTTGGATATGCTTTTCCGTTTGTTGTAGAAAATAGGTGCGTGCTTTGGCAATCCGTTCCAATATGACCTTGTCTTTTTCGGGGTTGTCAACACCTGCCAGTAATCCGGTGATTTGTTTGATAAATTTTTGCCGGATATCCAATAGATTTTTTAATTGTTCTTTGAGTTTTTGTAAAGGCGTAATAACGTTTCCTTGGATACTGCTTGTATTTTTTTGATAGATGTCTATCAGCCGGTTAACAGGGTAGCGCAGGGGGAGATAATCGAATAATTCACTGACAAGTTCTGTAAAATATTGATTTTTAGATTTTTGCAAAACAGTTTCATCAGGTTGGTGCTTGGCTATCTTGCCGGTAAAGCCGGTTACCCGCCTGTCGCTGATGATATTACTGCTTTGTATAGGTGATTTGAGTATCAGGCCTTCCAAACTTTTACACCGGCTTAAGGCGACATAAGTTTGTCCGTGTGCAAATGATAATTCGGTATCTATAATGGCTTTGTCAAACGTAAGCCCTTGACTTTTGTGGATGGTGATAGCCCAAGATAATTTTAATGGGATTTGCGAAAAACTGCCTTGGCTTTTTTCTTCAATTTGTTTGGTTTCGGGGTTTATCGTATAAGTAATGTTCTCCCACATTTCCCGTTTTACTTCTATTTCGTTGTCATCTCCGGGACATTTGACAAAAATATTTTTGTCATCAATAAAGGTAATTTTACCTATTTTTCCGTTATAGTAACGTTTTTCAAAACTACTGTCGTTTTTGATAAACATAACCTGGGCGCCTTTTTTAAGTACTAATTTTTCGGCATTAGGATAGGCGTTTTCGGGGAAGTGACCTTCTATATAGGCGTGAAAATAATAAGGTTTTCCGGGAAGTTCGTCCAATTTTTTTTGATTGATTTTGTTGGCTTTGTAATTATGAGTTGTCAGTAAAATATATTCTTCGTTTTCAGGAGGTTCAAAGTCAGGAATGTAGCGGCTGTTGAGCAAACGGGCACTTTCGTCCGATAATTTGTTATTTCTGATTTCATTGAGAATTTTGATAAAAGTTTCATCTTCTTGCCGGTAAATATTTTTCAGTTCTATACTCACGGCATTAGCTTCTTTGAAGGCTTTACTACTGAAAAAATACGGTGTTTCGTAATGATTTTTTAACAATTCCCATTCGTTGGGTTTGACTACGGGAGAGAGTTGTTGCAAGTCGCCTATCATCAAAACTTGCGTCCCACCGAATACTTTGTTGCGGTCTTTGTATTTGCGAAGGGTAAAATCGATAGCATCGAGCAGGTCTGCACGTACCATACTGATTTCATCGATAATTAATAAATCGAGGGATTTGATGATGTTGATTTTTTTCTTGCTGAATTTGTGTTTAAAATCACGTTTAATATTTTGTTGAGTTTCACCGGGAATAACCGGTCCGAAGGGGATTTGAAAAAAAGAATGAATGGTCACACCACGGGCATTGATAGCCGCAACACCCGTAGGAGCCGTTACGACCAAACGTTTGTTACTTTTGTCTTTAAGACGGTGCAGGAATGTTGTCTTGCCCGTTCCGGCTTTGCCTGTTAAAAAAATATTGCGCTTGGTATAATTGACAAATTCCCAAGCCAAATGCAATTCACGATTTTGCATTATATATATTTAATGTATAATTTTTATCCACAAAAAGTTTGCCTCTGTATTTTTGTGTTTTTTCTGTCTTTTTTGATACACGAGTAGTGCCTTTCAACTTTCAACTAAGGTCACTGAGCTTGTCGAAGTTCAATCCCGCTCCCCAAACGTTCGTCGGCGGCACGGGATGTCACTAACGCTCCACTTTCAACTTTTAACTTTTAACTTTCAACTAATATGTTTATGTGCATGATACGAGGAGCGGACCAACGGCCCGCTTTCAACATACCGGAAACCCATTGACAGGCCGATTTCTTCATATTTTTTAAATTCGTCAGGATGCGGATACCGTACTACCGGCAGATGTTTTGGTGACGGTTGTAGATATTGACCGATAGTCATCACATTGACACCGGCATTGCGTAAATCTTGCATGGTTTCTATAACTTCTTCGGTGGTTTCGCCCAGCCCGAGCATAATACCCGATTTGGTACGGTTGATACCTTGTTCTTTCAGGTATTTTAAAACTTTAAGACTGCGGTCGTATTTGGCTTGTTTGCGAACTTGTTTGGTTAGCCGCCTAACAGTTTCGAGATTATGAGAGACTACTTCCGGGGCTTCTTTGATGATGATATCCAAAAGAGCTTCTTTACCTTGAAAATCCGGTATTAAAGTTTCCATAGTGATACCGGGATTATATTCGCGTATTTTTCTAATGGTAGTCGCCCATACGCCGGCACCACCGTCTGGCAGGTCATCACGGTCAACAGATGTAATCACGGCATGTTTAACACCCATTAATTGTATGGATTTGGCTACTTTTTCCGGTTCAGACCAATCGACAGGTAAAGGTCTCCCTGTGGCTACATTGCAAAAACCGCAAGAACGCGTACAAATATTACCTAAAATCATAAAAGTAGCGGTTCGCTCGCCCCAACATTCTCCCATATTAGGACAACGCCCGCTACTGCATATTGTATGAAGTTTGTGGGTTTCTACAATATTCCTTAATTCTTTGAAATTATCACCGGATGGCAGTTTAACTTTTAACCAATGCGGTTTCCGGGTTATTTGCATAAACGGGAATTTTTAAAATTGTTTTTATATTTTTGAATTTTTAATTTCTGTTTGTTGCAAATTTACAATAAAATCGATTAGTTGGAAGTTTACAATGTTCATAAAGTTCATAATGTTTGTAATGTTCATAATGTTTGTAATGTTTGTAAAGTTTTTGAAGTTTGTAAAGTATATTGAATGGATATGAGGTATAAATTTTTATTTGGATAGGAGAAAGTTTTAAATTGCCAAATAGCATGACCGATCAGGAATCAAATATTAATTCAATAAATAATAAGGATGGAAAAAAGACTTTGTCTTATTACATTTTTTATCCTTTGTTAATTGTATTTTTGATGTGGTTGGTTTTTTGGATAGAGGATACATTTCATTTGAATTTTAACCGATACGGTGTATATCCGGGAAAATGGTGGGGGTTGAGAGGTATTATTTTTTCCCCTTTTATTCATTCGGGTTTTAATCATATTTTAAATAATTCCCTTCCATTGTTTATTTTGACTTCTTTTTTATTTTATCATTATAGGCGAATTGCTTGGCGAATTTTATTTTGGGGGATGATATTAACCGGTTTTTTAACTTGGCTAATCGGGCGCCCTTCGTATCATATCGGTATGAGTGGTATCAATTATATGTTGATTTCTTTTTTGTTTTTTTCCGGCGTTTTTATCGGATATTACCGTTTGATAGCAGTTTCTTTGATTGTGGTTTTCTTATACGGAAGTTTGATATGGTTTATGTTTCCATTAGTAAAAAATATGTCTTGGGAGGGGCATCTTTCGGGTTTTATTACCGGTTTGGTTTTGGCAATTATATTTAGTAAAAATTTAAAAAAACGCTATCAAATTAAAAAAATGGTAAAAATGTATCCTGAGGATGAGGATTTTTTGAAACATTTTGATGAAAAAGGTAATTTTATCGAAAAACCTGAACAAAATACATAAAAAAATAAATCTTTAAAGTATTAACACAATAATCTTGGAAAAAAAAAGTTTGTATAGTTGTTTCAATAAAAATTAATTTTATCTTTGCATTGTAATTCTTTTGAAAAGAATATGTTTTTTTGATTAGATTTTTATTTAACATACTGACAAACAATAAAATATACTAAATACATAATAAATTAATGATATGAAAAAAAGTTTTTTAATCGGTATTTTATCTTTTGCTTTGATAAGCTTTTTATTTACCGGATGTTCCGGTGGTCCAAGTGATTTCAAACGTTCCAGAGGAACAGGACGTGCAATGAACGGAAAAGAAGGAGGTTATAAATTCAATCCGCGTTTTAGAAATCAAATTACCGGACCGGGATTGGTATTTATTGAAGGTGGTACTTTTACCTTTGGTGAAGTGCAAGATGATGTAATGCATGATTGGAACAATGTCCCGACACAACAACACGTTCGTTCTTTTTATATGGATGAAACCGAGGTTACGAATTTGATGTATTTAGAATATTTGGATTGGCTTAAAAAGGTATTCCCTATTGATGATGAGCGATATAAAAATATTTATACCGGTGCTTTGCCCGATACTATGGTATGGCGGACACCTCTAGGATATGATGAAGATTTGGTAAATAATTATTTACGCCATCCGGCTTATGCACTTTACCCCGTTGTAGGTGTTAATTGGATACAAGCCGTTCAATATTGTAATTGGAGAACGGACAGAGTAAATGAAACTTTGCTTTATAAATCAGGAAAATTAAATAAAGAAGCTTTGGAAAATCCCAATGCTGAGGAATTGTTTAATACCGAAACGTATTTAACGGCTCCACAATTGGCTTTTGGAGGCAATACTGATATGTTCAACCGTAGAAAGAAAAAAAACGATACGACTTTGAATGTGGTCAATCGTAGTTCAGGTATTATTTTACCAGCATACCGTTTACCTACGGAAGTGGAATGGGAATATGCCGCAAAAGCTGATGTTGGTTTACGTGAATATAATACGTTAAAAGGAAGGAAAATTTATCCTTGGAAAGGCACTTCTACCCGTAATTTGAAAAAAGGTAAAGATCGTGGTAAAGAATTAGCTAACTTTAAAATAGATGATGGTAATTACGATGGTTTGGCCGGTTGGGCAGATGATTCTGCTGATATTACGGCACCTGTAAAAACTTACCCGCCTAATGATTTCGGGTTATATGATATGGCGGGAAATGTCAATGAATGGGTAGCTGATGTTTACCGTCAAATTATAGATGATGAAGCTAACGATTTTAATTATTACAGAGGAAATGTTTATACAAAACAAGCTTTTAATGAAGATGGCGAGTTAGTTGTGATTATACCTGATTCAATACCGATGGATACGCTGCCTAACGGTAAAATTATAGCCAGCCAATTTCCCGGAGCTCCCGGCAAAAAACCTGTTGATGATAACGAATTGTATTTGAGACAAAATTTTGACAGAGCCGATAACCGTGATTATAGAGATGGAGATATCGAGTCTTCAAGAAATTATTTGAAAGAAAAAGAAGATGTTGAAGCAGATCCTTTGTTGAGAATGTATAATGCACCGGTTCACCAAGTTTATGCTGATTCTACAGAAATGGTTAAAATCTATGACAAATCAAATAACCGATCAACTTTAATAGATAATAATGTAAGAGTTATCAAAGGTGGTTCTTGGCGTGACAGAGCATATTGGTTAGACCCGGCTCAAAGAAGATTTTATCCGCAATATTTGTCCAGAAATGATATTGGATTCCGATGTGCAATGTCGCGAGTTGGTAACAAATCAATTTACAAGTCATTTAGAAGACCGGTGAATTAATTATAAGACATTATAAAATTTATAAGTCGGAGTTTTCTACTCCGGCTTTTATTTTTAATCTGTATTTTTTTATCTTACCTTTGCAAAAAAATTTTTATGAGTAAAAAATTAGTTATTGTTGAATCTCCCGCCAAAGCTAAGACTATCAAAAAGTTTTTAGGTAAAAATTACGAAGTAGCTTCAAGTTACGGTCATATTGCAGATTTACCGGCCAAAGAAATAGGAATAGATTTGGAAACTTTTGAACCTCACTATGTCGTTCCGGCTGACAAAAAAGAAACCTTGAAAATGCTAAAAAAATTATCAGGAAATGCTGACGAAGTATTGTTGGCAAGTGATGAGGACAGGGAAGGAGAAGCAATAGCTTGGCATCTGAAAAATCGATTGAAATTAAAAGATGAAAACACCAAAAGAATCGTTTTTCATGAGATTACCGAATCGGCGATAAAAAATGCCCTAAAAAATCCTCGTGATATCAATTATTATTTAGTTGATGCACAACAAGCACGGCGTTTATTAGACCGTTTGGTCGGTTATAAATTATCGCCTGTCTTGTGGCGAAAAGTAAAAAAAGGTTTGTCGGCAGGACGGGTGCAGTCGGTTGCCGTACGTTTGATTGTCGATAGGGAAAACGAAATAAGAGCTCATAAGCCGCAAATTACTTTTAAAGTTACCGGAAATTTTTCCAATCATCAAAATCATAGTTTTGATGCGGCTTTGGATAAAGAATTAAAAAAAGAAGAGGAAGTTGAAAATTTTCTTAAACGCATAAATGGTGCCGAATTTAAGGTTGCAGATATTGTCATTAAAAAAGGTAAAAGAACACCGGCGGCACCGTTTACAACTTCAACTTTGCAACAAGAAGCCGGTAGAAAACTCGGTTTTAGTGTTTCAAAAACTATGATGATTGCTCAAAAATTGTATGAAAACGGTTACATTACTTATATGCGAACCGACAGTGTTAACCTGTCAAATGATGCAAAAAAACAAGCTGCTGAAATAATAACGCAAGAGTTCGGTAAGGAATATAGTAAAAAAAGAAATTATAAAACGAAATCAAAAGGCGCACAAGAGGCACATGAAGCCATACGTCCTACATTGATTTCCCGGAAAAGTTTAAATCTAGATTTTGATTCCAACCGTCTTTACGAATTGATTTGGAAAAGAACCGTTGCATCGCAAATGTCAGACGCTCAAATAGAGCGAACGACTGTAAAAATAGAAAATAATAAAACATCCGATTTGTTTACAGCCAAAGGTGAAGTGATTGTTTTTGACGGATTTTTGAAATTGTATCAAGAATCAAAAGATACACAAGATGAAGCGGAATTTAAAGGACGATTACCTAAACTTGAAAGAGGAGAAAAGTTAATCAATAATTATATAGAAGCTGTCCAAAAATTTTCACGTCCACCCGCACGTTACAACGAAGCCGCTTTGGTAAAAAAAATGGAAGAACTTGGCATCGGCAGACCTTCGACTTATGCCCCGACTATTTCAACGATTCAAAAACGTGGTTATGTTGAGAAAAAAAATATTGAACCACGTGAGAGAAAAGTCCTAAAATGGGTTTTGGAAAACGGCGTTCTTTCAAAAAAAACCGAAAAAGAAAAATACGGTTTTGAGAAAAATAAATTGGTTCCGACCGATATTGGTATTGTAGTCAATGATTTTTTAATTAAAAATTTTGATAAAATACTCGATTATAATTTTACGGCTAAAATAGAAGAAGAACTTGATGTTATTGCAGATGGAAAAAAATCTTGGAAAGAAACATTAAAAGAATTTTATAAAGAATTTGAACCGGTAGTTGAAAATGTTTCAAAAAATGCCGTAAGAGCCAGTGGCGAAAGATTTTTAGGAAAAGATCCTGAAACCGGCAAAAATGTGTATGTTAAAATAGGACAATACGGTCCATTGGTACAAATAGGTGAATCAAATGAAGATGAAAAACCTTTATTTGCCGGCGCTCCCAGGGGGGTTAGTTTGAATGATATAACTTTGGAACAAGCATTGAATATGTTTAAATTTCCGAAAAATATCGGAAAATATGACGGTAAAGATGTAATAATTGCTACCGGAAGGTACGGACCATACATTATATATAATAATAAATTTATTTCAATTCCTAAAAACATGGATCCTGTTACTATTACGTTGGAGCAGGCGATTGAGTTAATAGAAAAGAAAAAACAATCGGAGCAACCTATTGCAACTTTTGACGGTAAGCCTGTTTTTAAAGGAAAAGGAAGATACGGACCTTTTATCAAATGGAATGAGTTATTTATAAATGTTCCTAAAAAATATGATTTTGACAATTTGACTAAACAGGATGTAGAGGAATTGATAAAGAATAAACTTCGCAAAGAAAAAGAAAAAATATTAAAAGTGTGGGAAGATGAAGGAATTTCGTTGCAAAGAGGAAGGTGGAACAGGCTTGTTGTTGTTAAGGGTAAAAAGAAGGTTATGTTACCCAAAGATACCAAAGTCGACGATGTAAGCTTGGAAATGGCAAAACAGATTTTGAAATAAATGCTTCGCGATTATTTAATACCTTTATCAGAGAACTTTGATTTTGAAGTTGCAAAAGAAATTGGCAATATAGGTGGATTTATTCAAGCCTATACACTTGATAATTTTCCCGGTGTTAAAACTGGTTCGGAAATAATAATTATAGGAGTTCCCGAAGAACGAAATGCGATTGATAATGAAGGAGTTGCTTTGGCACCTGATGCTATCCGGCAGGCTTTTTACAATCTTTTTCCCGGCAAGTGGCATAAGAATATAGTTGATTTGGGAAATTTGAAAACAGGAGAATCAGCTGATGAGACATACCGCATTTTAGGAAAAGTTTTATCGCTTTTACCGGTTGATGTTTCAGTTATTGTTTTGGGAGGGAGTCAAGATTTAACATTAGGTTTGACAAATTGCTATGATATAAACAATAAAACATATAACTTAAACGTTATAGATGCGTTCATTGATGGTTCATTGACAGATTACGAAACGGATAATGAGAATTATTTATCTGTTTTATTGCGTAAAGAAAAAAGCCGGTTACAAAATTTGACTATAACGGGTATCCAAGGTTTTTTAAATCATCCCGGAAAGTTTAAAGATTTTGAACAATTATATGTTGATGTATATAATTTGGGAGAAATAAAAAATGATGTATATCAGGTAGAACCGGATTTTAGGGAAGCGCATATTGTGAGTTTGGATGTTAGAAGTATCAATTTTGCAAGTATGCCTGCTCAAAAGAACGGAATGCCGAATGGATTTGACGGAATTGATATTTGTAAGATATCGAGAATGAGTGGCGCTGCTCCCGGCAATAAGATTTTCGGAGTATTTGAATATAATCCGCTTATAGACCAACGGTTAACAGGAGCCAATATGACGGCACAAATATTATGGTATTATATCGAAGGTAAAAATTTGCGTCAAAAAGAGTATCCCGGAATACCGGAATCGGAATTATTGAAATTTTATGTAAAAAATGAAGTCGTTGATTTGGTATTTTATAAAAATCCTTTTTCAGAGCGTTGGTGGGTTGAAATTCCTGATTTAGAAAATCCTCATTCTTTATTTCCTTGTTCGGAATCGGATTATAAAAATGCAGTAAAGTCAAAAATAACAAAAAAAATCAGAAGAATAATTGATAAAATAACAATTTAAACATTAAAAAATAATAGATAATTTTCAGTGAACAAAAAAAAATAATAATTATTGAATGATATTCTTTAAAAATTGATAAAGCATACTAATTGAAAATAATAATAGAGAAAATTTGTTTTTAAAAATATTTTATTTTTATATTTGTGCCTGTAATTTGATGAAAGAAATGACTACAATAATACAAGATTAAAAATAACACGTTAAATTTAACATATTTATGAAAAAACTAATAGCTTTATTCGCTATCATTACTACATTATTAACAGGGTGTGGAAATAATTACCAACGAGGCGAAATTATTGGTGTTAAAGGACATAAGTGGCATCCCTATCAACCTTATGGAATGAGTTTGATACCGGGTGGTGCTTTTGTAATGGGGAAACAAAATGAAGATAAAGAATATGCATTAAATGCACCGACACGGACGGTAACGGTCAGAGCATTTTACATGGATGAGACGGAGATTACCAATGCCGAATATCGCGAATTTGTAAACTATGTTCGTGATTCGATAATCCGTTATCGTTTGGCGGTATTAGCCGAAGAAATGGAAGCAACTCCTAAAAAAGGTATTGGTAAATATATGTTTAAAGCTATTGATACGGTAAAAAATGCTTATTATAAGTATATGATAAACACTTATGGAAGTTTGAGCAACCCTGATGATGAAAATGCCGGAAAAGTTTTAAATTGGAAAGTTCCTCTTATTTTCAATACAAACAAATTTCCCGACGAGTATTATGCGGAAGTAATGGATTCAATGTATTTGCCGATTGAGGAAACCGGTGATGCGGAAAGAATGTTTGATGTAAATAAATTTACATATAAGTTACGTCGTTATGATACTGGAGAGGCTGCCCGTAAAGGTGAAAGACGCTCACAACACATCAAAGATACAGTTATCAGAGTTTATCCTGATACAACTGTATGGGTTAAAGATTTTATGTATGCTTATAATGAACCTATGCACGAAGACTATTTTTGGCACGATGCATACAGTGATTATCCGGTAGTTGGTGTCAATTGGTATCAAGCAACTGCTTTTGCCGATTACAGAACCAAAAAAATGACTTGGTTTTTGAGAAGTAAAAAAAGAGCACCATTGCATGCTTTCCGTTTGCCGACCGAAGCGGAATGGGAATATGCTGCCCGTGGAGGTATGGAAGGTAATGATTATCCTTGGGGAGGTCCTTATACAATGAATGAAAAAGGATGTTTTTTGGCAAACTTTAAGCCTTTGAGAGGTGATTACGGTGCCGACCAAGCGGTCTTTACAGCACGTGCCAAATCTTATAATCCTAATGGGTACAATTTGTATAATATGGCCGGTAATGTAGCGGAATGGACCAATTCATCTTTCTATCCCGACTCTTATTATTTCGGTGCTTCATTTAATCCTACAACCGATGCTTATGATAACAAAAGAAAAATCATAAGAGGTGGTTCGTGGAAAGATGTGAAATATTTTATTCAAGTGCATTCAAGAGCTTATGAATATGCTGATTCTGCCCGTAGCTATATCGGTTTCAGATGTGTACAGGATTTTATGGGTGTGAATGCAAGGAAATTAGCTAGAAAAGGACAACATTAACTAGAAAAGGACAACATTAATATAATAATAAAAACAAACAAACTAAAAACTAATTATTAACTAAAATTAATTTAATATGGCAACAGGAAAATTCTTAACCAGAAAACAGGTGTTCCACATGGTATATAGTATCGGAGCATCCATTGTAATCTTAGGAGCAATGTTTAAAATCTTACATATCGGTTTCGGTCCTTTTACCGGGGACTCGTTATTGATGGCTGGTTTGATAACAGAAGCCGCAGTGTTCTTTGTTTCAGCTTTTGATAAACAAGAAGAAGATTTGGATTGGTCATTGGTATATCCGGAATTGGCAGGTGGTGCTCCTCGTAAAAGAAAAGATAAAACAGAAGCGGAATTGGAAGCCAGATTGTCTGAAAAATTGGATAAAATGCTACAAGAAGCACAATTGGATTCCAATTTGATGAGAAGTTTAGGAGAAAGTATCCAAAAATTCCATGAAGCTGCCAGACAAATGTCTGTTGTAACCGATGCCGCAGATTCGACGAAAAAGTATGCTGAAGAACTCTCATTAGCTTCATCTCAACTTGAGACTTTAAATAATCATTATCAAGTTCAATTGGAAAGCGTAGTTAAAAATGCAAATGCCAATGCAGAAACTGCTGCTTATGCCGAGCAATTAAAAGAAAATATGGCTAAACTTAAAGAAAACTTAGCTAACTTGAATGAAGTGTACGGTGGTATGCTTTCAGCCATGAAAATCAATAAATAAGTTTCTTATTTTTAATAAGAATCTTATATCACTTAATTATTTTATTAATTTTAAAAAAATTGTGTAATGGCAGGAGGTAAATTATCAGCAAGACAAAAAATGATCAATTTGATGTATTTGGTCTTTATAGCGATGATGGCTTTGCAAATGTCCAAAAAAGTACTTTCGGCTTTCGGGACATCGGCAGAGGATATTGAGACGCAAGCTAAAATGAAGACCAAATCGAATCAATATTTGCTCAAAAGTTTGCAACAAAAAGCAAAAGAGCAACCCGAAAAGTATGCTAAGAAAAGCCGGTTGGCAAATGAAATAGAAAGTAAAACAGCGCAATTTGCAGCTTATCTTAACAATGTTAAGGATACAATCCTTAAAATTGAATTTAAAGGAAAAGTGCCGCCGAAAGATAAGTTAGATTATGAATTGCTTTCCGGTTCTGCTACCGTAGATAATTTGTTTTTTAGAAAAGGAAAACCAACTCGCGTAGGTAATGAATTTAAAAAAACAATAGAAGATTACCGGAACTATCTTTTAAATATAAAGATAGATGGTAAGCCTTTATCAAACGAAACTCAAAATAATATTAAACAACGTTTTAATACGGATGATATTAAACATGGCAATAAAGGTAAACGTATTGAACCTTGGTTGATGGCCAATTTTGAAGGTTTCCCGACAGTAGCTACGTTGTTTAAATTGGAAAATTATATCAATAAAGCCAAAGTAACGGAAAATGAAATTTTATCGGATATGTTACGAGGACAGATGGCTTCGGATGTATCCGTAACCAATTACGAACCCGTTGTTGTATTGGACAAATCAGCTTATTTTCCCGGTGAAAAAGTAACCGGAAAAGTAGCTTTGGGACGTGTGGACAGTACTATGACTTTTAAAGAAGTTATTATCAACGGACAACCGGTTCCAAAGGATCAATTGACAAGTGGTTATGTACGTTTGGACATGCCGGCAGGTAATGTAGGAGAAAAAGAAGTTAAAGGTAAAATTGTATTTAACGAAAATAATAAAGATATTTTATTACCTTTTGTTATAAAATATGCTGTAATTCCGGTTCCTAACAGTGCTGTAATTTCTGCTGATAAGATGAATGTGGTTTATAGAGGTGTAGATAATCCGTTATCTATATCAATTCCAGGAGTCCCTGACAATAAAATTTCCGTAAGTGCTCCCGGTTTGAAAAAAGTTGGTACCGGTAAATATGTTATGAATGTTACCAAGTATAAAGGAAAAACCGTTCAAATTAAAGTTTCAGGTAAAGTTAACGGCAAAACCGTAACAGATAGTAAAACTTTCAGAGTAAAAAATATTCCGCCGCCGGTCGGTACGGTACGTGGAGAAAGTGGTGTTGTAAAGATGCCTAAACGAAACTTAGGGCTTTCAACTATCGGTGCAAAATTACCTGACTTTGATTTTGATGTAAAATTAGGTGTTAGAAGTTTTGACTTTAAAGTACCCGGTCAACCAACCTTGCGTGTTAATGGTACCAAGTTGAATGCACAAGCTAAAACTTTATTAAGAAGGGTTAAAAGAGGTCAAAATGTTCAGATTTACAACATTAAAGCTTATTTGAAAGGAAATACCGGATATAAAATCAATAAAGTTTCTCCTGTAATTGTTGAAATAATTAACTAAAATATAAAGGGTTATTTTACCCCGGATAAAAAACAAATCATTACAAATGAAAAAAGTATTTTTAATAGTAGCGTTCACTTTTTTGGCAAATAATACATTTGCTCAATTCAATATCTTAAATGCCAAAGATCCTTCAGAGATAGGTAAAAAGAATGAGCAACAAAAGAAAATGGATTTCAGTTTACCTTTACCTTATCCATATACCGAGGACAGGGATATTCTCTGGGGTAAACAAGTATGGGAAAGAGTAGATTTGGATGAACGCTTCAATTTACCCTTGTATTATCCGACAGACAGTTTGGCTTCCATGCCGAATGTACGTTCATTATTTGACGCTTTATATACAGGCATAGTCAATGGAAGGATAACCAAAGTTTATGCCGATTCTTATTTTACTCAAAAACTCAGTTTGGACGAACTTAAAGACAGAATGATGGCTATTGATACAACAGAAGAAGGTATTAATCAGTATAATGATGAAGGAGTCGTTGATGAACAATATATCAACGAATATCATGTTAATGCCGAAACTGTCGAAGAATTTCATTTTAGAGGTATTTGGTATTTTGATACCAAGTATGGTGAATTGAAATACAGGTTATTAGGTATAGCCCCCGTTGCTATTGACCCTAAAGGTATGGCCGCCGGTGTAACACCGGACTTGGTGGAAGTCTTTTGGGTTTTTTATCCCGATGCACGTTTGACTTTGCACGATTATTATGCATTTAATCCGCGTAATACGATGCATCCTTTGGATTATGATCACATGTTGAATGCACGCCGTTTCAGCGGTATAATATACAAAGAAGATAATGTGTACGGTGACCGCGAAATCAAAGATTATATTCACGATAATGCTTTGAGGCAATTGTTAGAGTCTCAACGAATTAAAGAGAAAATACGTGAATACGAATCGGATATGTGGAATTATTAGAATAATGCTTTTTTCATAATATTTTATAAACATCCATCCTTTACAGGGTGGATGTTTTGTATTACAATGATTATTTTGCTTTTAATTTATTACTTTTGTAATAAATCACAATGATATGAAAGATAAGTTTCAACTTATAAAAAATCGATTTGATGAACTGTCGGATTTGATTATTCAACCAGGTATCATTTCCGATCGTAAACGGTATGTTGCAATAAACAAAGAGTATAAAGAATTAAAAAAGCTGGTTGATAAAATCAAAGAATATGAAATCTTGGAAAATACCATAAAGGAAGCCAAGGAAATTTTAGAGGAAGAAAAGGATCCGGAGATGATTGAAATGGCTAAAATGGAGTTGGAAGAGGCACAAAAAAAACTGCCGGAAGTGGAAGAAGAAATAAAATTTATGTTAATTCCAAAAGACCCCGAAGATTCCAAAAATGCCATTGTTGAAATCCGGGCAGGGACTGGAGGTGACGAAGCAAGTATCTTTGCAGGTGATTTGTACAGAATGTACACAAAGTATGCCGATAAAAAAGGCTGGCGAACGGAAATTGTTGATTATAATGAAGGAACATCAGGAGGATTTAAAGAAATTATTTTCAAAATAACAGGTGATGATGTTTACGGAACAATGAAATATGAAGCCGGTGTTCATCGTGTGCAACGTGTTCCGCAAACCGAAACTCAGGGCAGGGTACATACGTCTGCGGCTACCGTTATGGTTTTTCCCGAAGCCGAAGAATTTGATATCGAGATAAATCCAAATGATATCCGTAAAGATTTGTTTATGTCTTCCGGACCCGGTGGACAATCGGTTAATACCACTTATTCCGCTGTGCGGTTAACACACATCCCTACCGGTATTGTTGCGCAATGCCAAGACCAAAAATCTCAACATAAAAATTATGAAAAAGCTTTATCGGTATTACGCTCGCGTCTTTATGAATTGGAGTTGAAAAAACGTCAGGAAGCAGATGCTCAATTTCGCAAATCTATGGTTTCAAGTGGTGATAGATCAGCTAAAATTCGTACCTATAATTATCCGCAAGGTAGGGTAACAGACCATAGAATTAATTTGACTTTGTATGATTTGAACAATATCATTAACGGTGAACTCGATAAAATTATCGAAGCATTACGTATCGCAGATAATACGGAAAAACTAAAAGCGGCAGGTGAACAATTATAAAACATGGATGAAATCCGGATAACAGACCAGTTTGGAAACTTGATTTTATTGGACAAAGTGCCTGAAAAAATTGTTTCATTGGTGCCTTCAATAACTTATTTGCTATATGTTATGGAATTGGAAAACGAAGTTGCCGGTATTACCAGGTTTTGCAAATTACCGCCTCATTTTAAGAAACAAAAAGTTATTGTTGGTGGCACCAAAGATGTAAAATTTGATAGAATTGTAGGTTTGGAACCGGATATTATTTTGGCCAATAAAGAAGAAAATACCAAAGATATGGTATCCCGGTTGCAAGACATAGCACCGGTTTATGTTTCTGATATATCAAATTTGCAGGACAATACAAAATTTATCAGTGACTTGGGCATCATTTTTAACCGTCGTAAAGCGGCACAACAATTGATTAACGATATTTCAATGGCAAAGAAGAACCGCCCTTATACCGATGAGCCACTCAAACGGGCTGTTTATTTTATTTGGAAAGAACCTTGGATGACCGTAGGTGGTGATACTTTTATCAATTATATGATGCAATTGGCCGGGTTTGAAAATGTTTTTGCAAATAAAAAACGATATCCTCAAATAGATTTGAAAGATTTACAGCAATTAAAACCGGAAGTGATTTTATTATCTTCCGAACCATATCCGTTTAAAGAAAAGGAACGTTCTTTATTACAAGAATTTTTTCCCGGGTCTTGTATAATGTTGGTGCAAGGTGAACCTTTTACTTGGTTTGGGGCTTATCCTGTTCAAGCTTTTACGTATTTTAACAGTTTACAAAAAGAAATTGATATATGCATACAAAAGAAGAAAAATTAGCGGCACTTGGACGACTCCTTGATATAATGGACGACTTGCGAGCAGGTTGTCCTTGGGATAAAAAACAAACTTTCGACACCTTGCGTCACCTTACGATTGAAGAGGTTTATGAGTTGGCTGATGCAATTTTGGAAAAAGATATGGAAAATATCAAAAAAGAGCTGGGTGATTTGTTATTGCATATTGTTTTTTATGCCAAAATTGGTTCCGAAACCGGTGATTTTGACATTGTCGACGTGGCCAATGCTATCAGTGAAAAATTGATTTACAGGCATCCGCATATATATGGTGATGTTAAAGTAAAAGATGAGGCGGAAGTCAAGGAAAATTGGGAAAAGTTAAAACTGAAAGAAGGTAAAAAATCCGTTTTGGAAGGAGTGCCGAAATCTTTACCTGCGATGGTTAAAGCTATGCGTATCCAAGAAAAAGCACGAGGTGTCGGATTTGACTGGGACAATGCCGATCAGGTTTGGGAAAAAGTTCAGGAAGAATTAGCCGAATTTAAAACCGAGGTCGATAAGAATAATAAAGAAAAAATGGAAGAAGAATTTGGAGATGTGATGTTTTCTTTGATTAACTATGCACGGTTTTTGGATATAAATCCTGAAACGGCTTTGGAAAAAACCAATAAAAAATTTATCGAAAGATTTCAGTATTTGGAAGAAAAGGCCAAAAATGAAGGCAAAAATTTAAAAAATATGTCTTTGGAAGAGATGGAATCTTATTGGAATGAAGCCAAAAAATAATTTTATTATATTACAAAGCGGATGTCTGTCAAATATTTTTTAAGTATTTTATTTTTTATAAGTGTTATCACATTTCCGGTTGCACAGGTCAAATCCGTTGACAGCATAATAAATTATGCATTGATTCATAAAATTAGTAATAATAAAGAACTCGATAATTTACTGATAGATATCAAAAAAGATACAGTTCTGCTTAAAAAATTTGCCATTTTAAGTCATACAAACAATTATCCGAAAGGTGAAATTTTTGCCTATAATTATCTTGGGAAATTTTTTAGAATAAACAGCGATTATTCCAAAGCAATAAATTATCATCAAAAAGCATATCAAATAGCAAAAAAGTCCGGTAATATTGCCGATGAAATTTACAGTTTGAATATGATAGGTGTGGTTTACCGCCGGATGGATGCCGTAAAATCTGCCCTTGAATATCACAATAAAGCCCTCAATCTTGCCCTTAATGTTGCAGAAAAAAACAATGATATTTTTGAGAATATTGCCATTTCTCACAATAGTATTGGTAATATTTATCTGTTGTTGCAACGGGATGATATGGCTTTAAAACATTTTTTAAAAGCTTTGGAAATTGAAAAAAAATACAATAATATTCTTGGGTTGGCAATCAATTATCAAAATATAGGTTCTATTTACGAACGTAAAGGGGACTATGACAAAGCTTTGGATTATTATCATAAATCATTATCTTATAATAAAAAAATTCATTCAAAATTAGGTGAAATAATTTGTAATACGAGTATAGGTGACCTTTTATTAAAAGAAGGAAAGACCGGCGAAGCCATAAACTTTATACAACCGAATTTGAATCTTGCAAAACAGTTGGGAGATGTGTATTATTTGGCTGATGTTTATATAAGTTTGGGTAAAGCATATTTACAAGACGGACAATTGAAAAAAGCGGAAAAAAATATTAATAAGGGATTGCAAATTGTTATTCAAAAAAATATACCTTCCTTGGCACAAGAAGCATATAAACAAATTTCTATTTTAAAGGAGAAACAAGGGAAATATAAGGAAGCTTTGTATTACCATAAGAAATTTAACGAGAAACAAAATGAAATTTTAAACGAAAAGAACAGACAATTGGTCACTGACGTCATTATAAAGCAAATAAAACAGGAGAATAAGCAACGAATGGAGGCTCTCGATGAAGAAAATATGATTGTCAAGAAAAAATTGAAAAGGACAAAAAAATCGTTTTATTTTACATTGTTATTTTTGTTTTTCACTATTGTTTTGATTAGTATTTTTTATAAATATTATCAGTTAAACAATCAACGGAAAATGATGAATTTGGAACAAGATTTATTAAGAGCAAGAATGAATCCGCATTTCATTTTTAATTCGCTAAATTCGTTAAAAATATTTATCATTCAACAAAAAACAAAGGAAGCAGTTGCTTATTTGAGCACTTTTTCCAAATTGGTAAGAACTATTTTGCAATCCACACTTGACAAAGAAACCACATTGAAGGATGAAATAGAAACGATAAAAAAATATGTTTCGATAGAAAATACACGTTTTTCCGATAAAATAAATTTTAAAATTAATGTTTCCGATAAATTGAATTTGGAAGAATTATTGATACCACCGCTTTTGACACAGCCTTTTATTGAAAATGCTTTGTGGCACGGATTGTCACCGAAAGAAGGTGAAAAAAATCTTACAATTAATATTTATCCGAAAGACGATTTACATTTTGTCATTGAAATAA
The DNA here is from genome assembly GCA_027039975.1 of Flavobacteriales bacterium. Lineage (GTDB taxonomy): Bacteria > Bacteroidota > Bacteroidia > Flavobacteriales > Flavobacteriaceae > WGBX01. The sequence continues at coordinate 6,819 of JALWFE010000073.1, read as the reverse complement.
TCGATAACGGTATAGGTCGAAAAAGAGCGGCTGAAATCAGAGAAACCCGGACTTTTAAACGTGAGTCAGTCGGTATCAAACTTTCGGAAGAACGTTTACGTCATTTTACTAAAAATACACAGACAGGTTATGAACTCAAGTTTGAAGATTTGTATGATGGAAACGGAGAACCTGCCGGTACTAAAGTAATTATTGTCATTCCATATAAACAAAAATGAATTTAATAATAGACATAGGAAACAGTAACGTGGTAGCCGGCTTGCATAATGACGGAAAATGGATACATATTTGGCGGTTTAAAACCGACAAAAAAGCAAAAGCTTTGGATTATGGTATAAAATTGTTAAATGTTTTGTGGGAAACTGGCATAAATACAGAAGATATCAAACTTAAAATTTTAAGCACAGTTGTTCCCGAATTGAAAGATGAATTTGTCAAAATGTTGAATAACCTCAACGAAGCACCTTTATTGATATTGGATAAGACAATTTTTCCGGCTTTAAATATCGATATTCCCGTGCCTGACGAAATTGGAACAGATTTGGTAGCCAATGCATTGGCTGTACACAATATCTATAAAACCGATGCTATCATCGTTGATTTCGGAACAGCTCTAACTTTTACACTTATTGACAAAAACGGCAAAATTTTAGGGGTAAATATTGCCCCCGGTTTAAAAACTGCTATGAATTCGTTAAGTGATAAAACTTCTCAATTGGACAGTGTCCCTTTGATTCTGCCGGAAAATCCGTTGGGAACCGATACCGAGACAGCTATTCAAAACGGTGTTTTGTTAGGATACACCGGTTTGATTTCCTATATGATTGCCAAATTAAAAGAAGTTTACGGTGATGATATTAAAGTAATTGCAACCGGTGGATTGGTACAAGTTTTAAAAGACAAATTGCCTGAAATTGATATCATAGCTCCTGATTTAACCTTGGACGGTTTGGCGCTTTTGCCGAAATTTGTAAAGGTTTAAGTTGTTTTAAAAACCTGTTTAAAGTTATTTTCAATTTGTTTTTGTAGTTCTTGTAAATCGATACGTTTGATGGTAGCGGCTTTTTGGTAAATTTGTTTAATATCATAAACGGTTTGTTCGTCGGTTTCCAGAAAAAAACGGCTGACGGAAATGTTTTGCAGTGCTTTACAATTTTTATCACTTTTAAAAAGATGTGCTCCGAAAGATAAATAAAAACCGGCACCGGTTAATTGGCGGGCTAATGCGGAATTTTTGGAAAAGCCGTGTATGATCCAGGGTATTTTTGGTTTGAATGATTTTTTTAGAGCCAAAAGTTTATCAAAACATTTGACACAATGGATTATCAATGGTTTTTGATATTGTTCCGCTAATTCGGACTGCTTTAAAAAAAATTGTTCTTGTTTTTGCAAAGGATGTTGTTTTAAGACGGACGGCATAAAATCCAAACCGCATTCTCCGACAGCCAAACACTGCTGTTGTGCAATAAGTTTTTCTAAAAGATTAAAAAAATCAGTATCTAAATACCAGGGATGAACACCGGCCGAAAACCAACTGTTATCAGGTGGTGTATCTATTCCGGCTATGACATTTATTATTGATAGAACGGATGTGCAGGTGTTTTTCCGGTGTGTATGAATATCAATAAATTTCATAACTTGAAAATAGTAAAAAATCCCGGACTGGAAAAGACCGGGATTTATAATTTATACATTTGAAAAAGTATATTATTTCATAAAATTCTTTCCGTTCCGGCTATATCACAGGAATTTTGCCGAAATGATAAAACATATTTTAATTTACAGCATTTCGCCCGTATAAGCGTTACTTTCAGCTAATTTAGTCTAACCATCTGGTAAAGAAATCCATCATTGCTTCTTTCAGGTCGTAATGTAAGCGAATATATGTTCGCATTTCATCACGTAATGGTATTTGCTCTCTGTATAACCTTCCGTCAAGCGGCTCGTTGATATTAGCTGTTTTTAAGCTGAAACGTTTTTTGCGTATTTTATGCAACAAATCGGAAATAACTTTTCTTTCTCTCAAAATTTTGTTTTGAAAACTTTCCAATTCTATCATTGCCTGCTTGTCTAAGTTTTTACGTGCCGCTACTTCTTCTAATTTTTCTTGGAAAGTATCCATTTCGTCTCTGTGAAATTTCAATTCTCGTTTCCAAGTATCCAAGTTAAATTCAAGGTCACTGAGATAATTAACTTTTTGCTCCATAATATCAGTATTTTATGTGGTTATTTTGGAATTATAAAATTACAATTTTTTTCTCAAATTCAAAAAGATTATTTACCGATTTTTACCAATTCGACTTCAAAAATCAAATCCGAATTTGGTGGAATAACATTTCCGGCACCTCTTTCGCCATACCCTAAATAAGACGGGATAAATAAATAAGCTTTGGTACCTTCTTTGAGTTGCATAATGCCTTTGTCCCAACCGGCAATAACCCGTCCTTTACCAACCTGAAAAACAATAGGTTGACCGCGGTCATAAGAAGAATCAAATTTGGTACCGTCTGGCAGATAACCGGTATAATGAACTTGTACCCATTCACCAGCTTTGGGTTTTCTGCCGTTACCTTCTTTTTCTATTAAGATTTTTAATCCCGATTCGTCGGCTTGCGCTTTGGCTTTCTTGGAGGCTAGTTCATCGGCCAGTTTCTTTTTAGCTTCCAATTGCTTTTCTTCCTGAGCTTTCTTTTGTTTCATATAATCGTCAAAAACTTTGACAGCATCAAATTTTTTGGCTTCTTTGCCTTTTCTGATGATAGTTATTTTTTTAATAGTATCACCTTTTCTTATTTTTTGAACAACATCAAAACCTTTGACCGTGTAACCGAAAACACTGTATTTACCATCTAAAAACGGTGTGTCGGTAAGAGTGATAAAAAATTGACTGCCGTTGGTATCGGGGTGATTTTCTCTTGCCATTGATAAAGCACCTTTGGTGTGTTTGAGGTCGGAGATTTCATTTTTAAATTTGTAACCGGGGCCGCCCATACCGTTTCCTAACGGATCGCCGCCTTGAATGACAAAATCTTGCTGTGCTCCGGTAGCTTTACTGACTACGCGGTGAAAGGTCAATCCGTCATAAAAAGCTTTGCCTTTGTATTCATCTTTGACATAAGGATTGGTACCTTCGGCCAAAGTAACAAAGTTGGCAACCGTAACAGGTGCTTTGTCAGGTCGCAATTGAAGAAGGATATTGCCTTTGTTTGTTTGTATTTCGGCATATAATCCGTCTTTTAAATCGGGGTATTTTGAAGACTTGCAAGATGATAAGCCTAAAATCAATACCAGTAAAATCCAATTGATTTGTTTCATAATTATTCTATTTTTTGTTTATCTATTTTTAAAATTTTGAGTTTTAAAATCAAAGGCACATTGGTACCTATTTTTTTTTCATCGCCATGATAGCCGTAAGCGGCACTGGAAGGGAAAATAAAGACGGCACTTTCGCCTTCTTTGAGCAATTTGACAGCTTCACGAAAACCCCTAAAATAGTTTTCGTGGTCCACATGATATGTTTTTTGACCTATTTCATCAAAACTGTAAATAACATTGCCGCTCAAATCACTTATTTCGTAAGTAAGCAAAACTTTATCACCGGCTTGGGCGGTATTTTTGGCTTTATTGTTCTTTTTTACATAATAATATTGAAAGCCATGCCCCGAATCGAGATAATGGTGAGCGGTATCCCGGGCTATCATTTTTGAAATATAAGCCTCTTCACGCCGGTTCAGGTCTTGATTGTGACGAACCGATTCCATATCGATATGTGACTTTTGATGTTTTACCGGTTCGCGAGCCGCTTGATTGTTGTTTTTACAAGAGGCCAATAATAAAATGATACTGATATTTAGAATAAATTTATACATTTTTGTCTTTTAGTTGTTCCAAAAATTCCGGTAATTTTTCTAAAAACAGATTGACCGTTTCATCCAAATTTTTTGTGGTCCTTCCACCGGCCGCATTGAGATGTCCGCCACCGTTAAAATATTTTTTGGCAAATTCGTTTGCCGGAAAATTGCCTTTGGAACGGAATGAAATACGGACACCTTCATTGTCATTTTCGAGAAACATAACGGCAAAATCTGCATCGTTAAGTGCCAGGCCGTAATTGACAAATCCTTCGGTATCACCTTTTTGGTAATGATGTTTTGTCAAATCGTCTTTACTCAGTGCGATATAAGCTGTCCGGTATTGCGGCAAAAAAACCAATTTGTTCAATGCTTCGCCTAGTAAATGTAATTTGTTCAAGGAAAAAGAATCGAAAATTTTGGTTTGTATTTCATTGTGATTGATGCCTTTATCCATTAAATCGGCGGCTATACGCATCGTTTGTGAGGTTGTATTCGGAAATTTGAACGAGCCTGTGTCGGTCATTATCCCCGTATATAATGCTGTTGCCATCTCTTTATCGATATCGTTTTTACCATCCGAAGCAACAATAAAATCGTAAACCATTTCGCTGGTGGAACTTTTGAAAGAATCTGAAAACATAAATTGTGCATAATCTGATGGTTCCAAATGGTGGTCAATCATCACAAAAATTTTATCTTTCAATTTTTTCAGAAATTTTTCAAAGTCTTTTCCGGCTCGTGATAAGTCGTTGAAATCCAGAGTAAAAATAACTTTGCTGTCTTTTAAAATTTGATGAATTTTATCCTGTTGTTCATCATAAATCAAAACGTCATCTATTCCGGGCAACCATTGAAGATAGCCCGGTATTTCGTTAGGTGAAATGATACGTGTTTGATGTCCTTTTTTTTGCAAAAAAGCTTTAAGAGCCAAAGCAGAACCGAGTGCGTCGCCATCGGGGTTACGGTGGATAATGATGGCACTTCGCTTTGTATCAGAAAGTATTTTTTTTAGCTGTCCGGGTATTTGCATCGTTTAATTGGCAATAATTAACAAAAGTATGAAATTAATGACTAGGTTTAATAGGAATTTTTAATTATTTTGGTTCCTTTCTGATTATTAATTCCGTTTAAGTCGGTGATCAAAACTTCTTTACCACCGCTTTCTATAAAATTGACAGCGGCTTGAATTTTAGGTGCCATATTACCTTCACCGAATTTACCTTCTTTCAAATAATTAACGGCATCGTCTAATGTTAAAATTTCAATAGCTTTTTGTTGAGCGGTTCCATAATTAAGATAGACATAAGGCACATCTGTTACGATGATAAATCGGTCGGCATGGATTTGTTCGGCAAGTAAAGCGCTGGCCAAATCTTTATCGATAACGGCTTCGGCACCGTGCATAGTGTCACCTTCGATAGTTACGGGAACACCGCCACCACCTACGGCAATAACAATGGCACCGCTGCGTGCCAAAGTGTTGATAGTGTTTTTGCTGATGATATCTTTGGGTTTCGGTGAAGGTACAACACGCCGCCAGCCGGTTTTTCCGTCTTTAGTTTCTTGTTTGAAAATCCAACCTTTTTCGTTTTGCAGTTTTTCAACTTCTTTTGCATCATAATAAGTTTTACCGATACGCTTGGTAGGATTTTTAAAAGCCGGGTCATCAGCGGCAACTTCCACCATTGTATTAGTGGAAATAATTTCGCGTTCCAAATTGTTTTGATGCAATAAGCTGAATAATTCGCTTTGTATCAAATAACCGATTTCGCTTTGGGTATCGGCAACCGCTACGTCCAAAGGTACTTGGGGAATGCCGTAAACTTGTTCGCCGGCATCGTTTTTGAGTAAAATATAACCGACTTGCGGTCCGTTACCGTGGGTGATAATCAAATCGTTACCTTGTTTTATGACAGGGAGCAAACTCTTTAAAGTTTCTCTGACATTTAGATTTTGTTCTTCTATGCTCCCTATTTGCCCGCTTTTGAGGAGAGCGTTGCCACCGAGGGCTATAATTGTGAGTTTTTTATTCATCTGCTTCATAGATTTGGGGATTGCGAATTTAAGTATTTTTTTTGAGGAATTGAGGATACAAGTTGAAAGTGGAAAGTGAAATATTGAAAGTTACCGCTTAATTTTGGAAAGTTCAGCCCCAAAGGGGCGACCTGTTAGTAGCAAATTAGGATTACAAAAAATATGAAAGCTCCGTAGGAGCGATCTGTGATAATTGCGATTGATATTGGGGTATAATTTCTTTGTATAATGTTTTATTTAATATAAAAGGCTATATTTGTTCAAGTAATATATATAATTACGTTTTTTTGGGGATAAGGGAGAATAAGTAATAATTGTTGAAGACAACCTGCAAATGTGTAAAATTATTTTAGGCATAATATTATTGAACTGTTTAAGGCTGGTTTATAAAAACTATTTTAGGTTGAGACAATTTAAATTTGATCATAAAAACCCTTATGGTAGTGAGTTGAAATTAGGTGTTTTGATAGGGCCTTTTTTTATGATTTTTGTTTATCTTTTCTTGTTTTTTAATTGTGATATTGCACAAAAAATGTTTTTTGGGCTCATTGAGGCGTTTAAAAAATTGTTTGGTTTTGAATAGATTAAGGAAATTGGTTTTGTGATTTTATTTTGATGAATTGATGATTTTTTAGTGGAAAGTGCGAAATTTATCTTAATTTTCAATTCATAGACACACTGCCGTTTTTACTAACTACTTGATACTAGTAACTAGCTACTATTTTACGAAAACTTTTGAATTCTTCATTTTTTATATGATATTTGTAGAAAATGTAATTTTATGCCTGTAAAAACCTTACAACAGCAAGTTGATACTTGGATTAAAACTTATGGTGTTCGTTATTTTAACGAGCTGACCAATATGGCTATTTTGACCGAAGAAGTAGGGGAGGTGGCGCGGATTATGGCTAGGAGATATGGCGAACAATCG
>JALWFE010000072.1 GCA_027039975.1 Flavobacteriales bacterium | reverse complement strand
TTTAGGGAAAACTAGGGCTGGATTTTACCCTTCCCTCGTTTTTTAGAACCGAATTGTGTTGTGTGAGAGCGTATGTAAGGTGTTGTTTTTCTTGTGGTCTTTCAAGGTTTAGGGAAAACTAGGGCTGAATGACAAGAAAAATGTAGAGCATTTTTCTCGCGAAAGCGGGAATCCAAGAATAGCGAATGTGTATACACTCGCTACCCTTTAAGAAAAAACAAACTCAAATGAGTTTGTTTTTTATCCAATGTAAATTTATTTTACTTTCTACAGAACTCCTCCGTTTGAATTACAATTAGTTTGACATGTTCCATCTGCACAACAAATAGCAGAACCTTGACATTCGTCTTCAGCATAAAGATTACAATTTGGAGCAGAACAATCAATCTCACGAGCTCCTTCTATTATATAAATAGGTTCTGTAGAGAGATATAGGATATTTCTTCTATGTCCTGACCAAATATGGGAAGCAACAGTTGGAGTACCTGCAATAGTCGTATACCCTACCTTTCCTCCCTCAGGATGAGCAGTTGAACCCTCTGGCCAATCTCCGGTGTAACATTTCATTGCGGGCGGTGGACATATTTTCGAATCGCTCGGTCGTGTATTTGCATCACAATACGAATCAGGAACAACAAACAATCATAAAAATACAAAGACCTCAACGAAGCACTTGTCATTCCGACAGAGTAACCGCAGGGAGCAACGAGGAATCTAGATTTCTCCTCACTCCTCACTCCTTAGTCGTTCGTTAGAAATGACAACCCTCCGCCCTTTCCCTTTTCCACTAGGCACTTTCCACTTTATCGCTTTCCACTTTCCACTCAAAAAATCGCCAATTAACCAATTAAAAAAATCCGTATCTTTGAAGTATGAATCCAATTATTACCAAAAATATTGATAAAATAAAACAATATTGCAAAGCTTATAAAGTCAAAGAATTATATGCTATAGGTTCGGTTTTGTCAGATGATTTTACTGATAAAAGTGATATTGATTTGCTGATAGAATTTAAACCCGTTTCAATTGATGAATATACGGACAACTATTTTATTTTGTTAAAACTTTTTAAAGAAATGTTTAACAGGGAGGTTGATTTAATTACCCGAAATTCTTTAAACAATCCTTTTTTTATTGAATCGATTGAAAGTTCAAAACATTTATTATATGCAGGATAAAATCAAAAAAATCTCTATGATATTTTAATTTCTGCTAAATCCATATTTGAGTATTTGGGGGAGAAAAGGGATTTTAATGAATATGAAAACAATAAATTATTACGAAGAGCTGTTGAACGGGAATTTGAAATCATTGGAGAGGCAACAAACAGAATATTAAAAATTGACAAAAAATTCCCAATTAAAAATGCTGAAAGAATCATAAGTTTAAGAAATTATGTTATTCACGGTTATGATAAGGTTGATAATGTGATTATTTGGGGAATAATTTCCAGGGACTTACCAAAATTAAAAAAAGAAGTAGAAGCATTATTAAAAGATTATCTAAAAGAATAATACCCCGGTCATTTCGGTACAATTTTGTTCGTTCCTCGCAAAACCACTCAATGACCTACCGTAGTAGGTGCATGAGTGCTCCGACGAAGGAGGAGTGTATCGAAGCGCCGGTCATCAAAGCATCTGTCATTTCTAACGCAGTTAGAAATCTAATTTTCAATTCTCCATTTTCAATTATCAATTCATTTCGCACTTTCCACTCAAATAACCAAATAACCGATTAACCAAATAACCAACTATTCGCACTTTCCACTTTATCGCTTTCCACTTTCCCCTAAAAAAATCGCAAATCTGAAATCGAAAATCGCAAATCTGAAATCAATAAAAATCCTCAATTCCTCAAATTCAAAGACGAAAATAAGGTATGAAATAGAAAACAAACATCAAACAACGTCATATTCAATGAAGCACAACAAATCCTCAAATCCTCATTTCCTCAATTACTCAATTTAGAACAGGTATATACAGTATGAACCACAAAGCAATCATAAAAAACAAAATATTCTACGTAGCACAACAATTCCTCAATTCCTCAAATAAAAAGCAGAATTACAGTTTGAAGCAATAAGTTATCAATATGTAAACGACGTATTCTATGAAGCACAACAAGTCCCCATTTAAAAAAATTATTGTATTTTTACCTGAAATTTGACCAAAAACCCTTTTTCTATCAAACTTTATATTTATTTATTTTTGTAAAAACATTCGTCTTATGGAATTGCAAGCCAGGAAATTACAATTTATTCAAGAGATTATAAAATTGGAAAACGAAAAAATATTGTTAAAACTGGAAAAACTTCTCCGTTTTGAAAAAAACAAACAAACTGAAAATGATTTACCGCCATTGGATATACATGAGTTGGAAGAATTGATAGAAATGGCTGAAAATGATGATACAAATGGACGGTTAATCGATGCAAAAAAAATTCTTAAAGATATTGACAAGTGGCAATAGAAGTTTTTTGGACACAAACGGCATTAAATAACTTAAAAACCATTTTTGAATATCACAAAAACAAAGCCTCTGTTAAAACAGCCCGGAATTTGGTAAAGAGAATTGTAAAAGCTACATATTTACTCCGCACAGCACCTGAAATGGGAAGAATAGAAGAATTGTTAAGCCACAGAAAACATCAGTACCGTTTTATTGTTGAAGGAAATTATAAAATAATCTATTGGATAGAAGATAATATTGTAAAAATAGCCACGGTTTTTGACACAAGACAAGACCCCGGAAAACTGAAAAGAATATAAAACTATTTAACATTTTTACTCTCAATTTAACTAATTTGTCATTTTGTAATTTCAACAACTACCAAAATCACTCAGTGACCTACATTAGTAACGTAATCAAGGTGGCTGAGTGTTCCAACGACGAAGGAGTTGGAATGTATCGAAGCCCCGGTCATCAGTATCGAAGCCCCGGTCATCAAAATAAAAATATCACCCCTTCGGGGTTAATGTTTAACGTTTTCACATATTTTCTATAATCATTTCACCCCTTCGGGGTTTATGATATCGTAAAATTTCAACGAACCACAAAAAAAATCCTCATTCCTCACTCCTCCCTCCTCAAATTAAAAGCAGAATTACAGTATGAAGCAATAAACAATCATAAAAATCCAAACCCCTCTACGAACTATAAAAAATCGCAAATCTGAAATCTAAAATCTAAAATCTAAAATCAATCCCCCCGCACTTTCCACTTTACCGCTTTCCACTTTCCACTGAAAAAAATTCCTATCTTTGCAACCCCAAAAAACTTTTAACTTTTAACATTCAACTTTTAACTAACATATGCGCTATCCCGTCAAATATGACATTATTGTGGTTGGTGCCGGACACGCCGGTTCCGAAGCCGCCGCTGCGGCAGCTAATATGGGCGCCAAGACGTTGTTAATTACGCTCGATTTGTTCAAAATAGCCCAAATGAGCTGTAATCCGGCTATGGGAGGCATCGCCAAAGGACAGATTGTCAGGGAAATTGATGCTATGGGGGGATATAGTGGTATCGTAGCGGACAAGTCGGCTATTCAATTCCGGATGCTCAACAAATCCAAAGGACCGGCTATGTGGAGTCCGCGCACGCAAAACGACCGGATTTTATTTACCAATACGTGGCGGCAAATGCTCGAAAAAACCCCAAATCTTGACTTGATGGCGGATATGGTAACGGGTTTGATTATTTCACAAGGAAGATTGCAAGGCGTTAAAACCCAATTAGGTACGGACATTTACGGCAAAGCGGTTATTTTGACCAATGGCACTTTTCTCAATGGCAAAATTTTTATCGGTAAAAAAGTTTTCGGAGGCGGTCGAATAGGAGAGAAGGCAGCAGTGGGCTTAACCGAAAATTTAGTAGAATTGGGTTTTGAAGCGGGACGTATGAAAACCGGTACCCCGCCGCGGATAGACGGACGCAGTTTGGATTTCTCCAAGATGACCGAACAAAAAGGTGACGACAATCCCGGTAAATTTTCATTTTCCGGCGAAACCAAACCGCTCGAAAAACAGCGTTCTTGTTATATCACATATACCAATCCCGAAGTGCATGACAATTTGCGAATCGGCTTTAAAGAATCCCCGTTGTTTACCGGTGTAATAGACGGGGTCGGACCGAGATATTGTCCGAGTATTGAAGATAAAATTGTCAGGTTTGCAGACAAAGACCGTCACCAATTGTTTGTCGAACCCGAGGGGTGGACCACTTACGAAATGTATATCAACGGATTTTCCAGTTCGTTGAGCGAAGAAGTACAATATGAGTCGTTGCGCAAAGTCCCCGGATTTGAAAACGCCCGGTTTATGCAGTTTGCGTATGCTATCGAATATGACTATTTCCCGCCGACGCAACTCAAGCATACGTTAGAAACCAAGCTGATAGATAACCTCTATTTTGCCGGACAGATAAACGGGACTACCGGTTACGAAGAAGCCGCTGCACAAGGACTGATGGCCGGTATCAATGCCGTATTGAAATTGCGGGGACAAAATCCGTTGGTTTTAAGACGCGACCAAGCTTATATAGGCGTTTTGATAGACGATTTGATTACCAAAGGCGTCGATGAACCTTACCGTATGTTTACCAGCCGGGCGGAATACCGCACTTTGTTGCGTCAAGACAATGCCGATATCCGTTTAACACCCTTGTCACATGCCATTGGTTTGGCATCGGACGAACGGCTTAAAAGAGTAGAGGAGAAGCTCAAAAAAACCGAAATGCTTTTGGATTTCTTTAAAAAACAAAGTGTCAAACCGGATGAAATTAATCCTATTTTAAACGGCAAAAATTCCTCCCCGGTCAAGCAACAGATGAAATTGTATAAAATTGCTTCGCGTCCGCAACTCAATTTTGACGATTTGATGAAAATAAAGGCGGTTAAAGAATTTGTCGGGCAAAACCAAATAGACGAAGCCGTCAAAGAACAAGCGGAGATACACCTCAAATACGCCGGTTATATCGAAAAAGAAAAAATGAACGCCGACAAACTCAACCGTTTGGAAAACATTACAATACCGGATGATTTTGACTTTTCAAAAATCAAATCCATTTCTTACGAAGGCCGCGAAAAACTGATGAAAATCCGGCCAAAAACCATCGCCCAAGCCAGCCGGATTAGTGGTGTTTCTCCAAGTGATATTTCCGTATTATTGGTTTATATGGGACGTTAAATATTGGCAATCTTATTTGTTAGCAATATCTGAATACTACATCTCCTTCCACTTCACCAATCATTAAATCATCAATTCACCGGGCATTCACCCACATCTGATATTCGGCACCCAACATCTGACAATCAATCTATGCATTTTCCATTTCGTACTTTGTACTTTCAACCTGCAACAACGGTATTAAGAAAAAAATGATATCTTTGTCCTTAACAACACAATAAAATGAAAAAATAAACAGCTGTTTTTTTGAAATTTATAAAATATTCAAAAATCTATCTTAACAGCTTTATTTTCATTTTCTTAAAATTTTATATAAATGAAAAAACAATTACTTATCGTTATTTTTTTATTAGCCGGTTGGTACTCGGTTTTTTCCCAAATTAAAATAAATATTCAAAAACCCGACACTCAAATCATCAAAACCGGTGTTTTATTTGAACGGATAAAATTACCACCTGCCAATATAGAAGATTTTACGGGACAAACGTCTAAAACCATACCATCTTCTGCCCGTTGGCGTTCTTTTTATCACGCTGTTTATCAAGCGGATTTTGTGAGAAACTTGCCTTATTTTCTCGATTTGAAAAAACAAGTAAAAACGGACATTAAAAACTTTGTTTTTCCGGTAGGTGTGATTAATTACGATTACAACCGTATCAAACCGGAACTTTGGCAAACCGGCAAAGTACAAGTGGAACGGGATGGCATTGTTATTCCTGATAGAAAAGCTATTGAAAAAGTACATTTGTTTGCTATGGCACCGGTTGATAGTCGCAAATTGACCGGCAATAAGGTGACTTTTGACTTTTCAAACCGGTATTATTTTTCCAACCTGCAAGACCCTGTACAATTTTACCGTATAAATTTTGACGATAATACTCGGGCAAGCCGGTTGGTTTACCCGGACCAACGCATTCAAATCAATTACGGAACGGAAGGTGTAAAACATATTGGTATTCAAGCAGTAATGCAATCGGGTAAAGTTTATTACGGTGGTTTTGATTTTACGGTTCGAACCGTAAGTATGCCTACACCGGACGAAACTTGGTCAAATTTCCAAGCGGATATTTCTTACAATGGTTCAACGGCAACTGGGGAAGTAGGGGTATTTTTTGGTAACGGTAATACCGATTTTACCCGTCCGGTAATCATATCCGACGGTTTTGATCCGAATGATACTCGCGGTTTGCCTGAAATCTATGATATTGTCAATCAACAAAATATGGTCAATGTCTTGCGGAGTCAGGGCTATGATTTGGTATTGGTCAATTTCAATGCCGGTGACGATTATATCCAGCGCAATGCTATGCTGTTGCTCAAAGTGATACAAACGATTAATAACCGGATGCAATCTGCCGGTACGATGAAACCGGCCAATCAAATTGTCGTTGTAGGTCCCAGTATGAGCGGGCTGGTCAGTCGGTATGCTTTGGATTATATGGAACAACATAATATGCAGCACAATGTACGCAACTGGATTGCTTTTGATTCGCCTATGAAAGGTGCTAATGTGCCACTCGGTGTACAACATTGGCTGCGGTTTTTTAGTGATGAAGGAGATTCTGCCGGAGCACAAGAAGCGCTTCAAACGCTGCAAGGACCGGCAGCCAAACAAATGTTGAGGTATCACTATTCGGCAACTGATAAAAACGCACACCAAGCTAATGCCAATCCGTTATTTACCGGTTTTTACAATGAAATCAACAATATGGGCTTCCCGCAACAAACCCGTAAAGTAGCTATTGCCAACGGTAGCGGCTACGGAAACGGACAAGCTTATTCTCCCGGCGCACAAATTATTGAATATGATTACGATTTTTGGTTTTTAGATATGGCCGATGGTGATATATGGGCAATTCCAAATCATTCTGACCATATAATTTTTCATGGTTACATTAATGATGCGGTATGGCCATTTCCCGATTCCGAAGAACATATTTATGTCAATAACACCGATCCATTTGATTCAGCCCCGGGCGGAACACGTGACACTTTCCAAGAGTTGGCAGATACGGATACAGAAGGCCATGGCGATATAATCGCTTATTATCCGGCGCATTCTTTTATCCCGACTATCAGTTCACTGTGTATTCAAAATACAACAGATCCTTACTATAATGTTGATGCTCATATCAATAATTTGCAAACGCCTTTTGACAAACTGTATTATCCCAATACCAATCAAGACCATATCACTATTACCAATCAAACTTTGCAATGGCTCGAACACGAGATTATCAATTATGCACCACAATTTACTTCAACACCCGTTACGGAAATAGACGAAGAAAGTACTTATTCTTATACCCTGACCGCTACGGATACCAATGAATGGAACAATTTAAATTTTTCGGTTGTCAATATGCCGTCGTGGTTGTCGTATGATGCGCAAACTCATACATTGTCAGGCACACCGGATTATAATGATATAGGGACGCACAGCGTAACGGTAAAAGTGGACGACGGTCTGGATGAAAGTACGCAAACTTTTAACATTGAAGTCTTTCCCAAATGCTCACACGCACCACAAAATATTTGGGACGGCAATGTTTGGAGTAACGGTACGCCGGCAAGTTCACAATACATAATTTTTAATGCCGATTACAATACACAAAATGGTTCTATCAATGCATGTAGCTTGAAAGTAACACAAGGCAGTCATTTGATCGTAACGGAAAATAATCCTGTTGTAGTTGATAGAAACATAGTCAATGATGGTGAAATTTTTGTTAAAAATAACGCCTCATTGGTACAAGTGTCTGATCATGCTCAAATTTCAGGTAGCGGTGTTTTTAAAATGCAACGGACTCTTAACAATTTAAGCGAATATTACCATATCGTTTTTTGGACCACACCGCTTGATGGCACAATGACTTATGCCGATATCATTCCCAATGCTTGGCGTTATTACAGTTTTGATGCCTCTAATCAAAGTTGGGTTTTTCAAAACGGAACAGATAATATACAAGCAGGTGCCGGTTATGCCATAACGGCACCCAACGGTTTTACAGGCGGTCCGCTCGATGTTATTTTTGAAAAAAACGGACACAAGT
Source organism: Flavobacteriales bacterium (assembly GCA_027039975.1). Classification (GTDB taxonomy): domain Bacteria; phylum Bacteroidota; class Bacteroidia; order Flavobacteriales; family Flavobacteriaceae; genus WGBX01. The sequence continues at coordinate 24,945 of JALWFE010000072.1, read as the reverse complement.
TCAATACCGGTACCATTCAAGTGCCGGTGAGTATCGTAGGAACCGGTGCCGCAGATGACGACGACTGGAATTTGCTGGGCAATCCTTATCCGTCAGCTATTGATTTTGAACAATTTGTAGCTGATAATCCTAATATCCAAGGTAGTTATTACGCTTGGACTAACTGTGCCGGACTTAACGGCAACCAAAATCAACCTTCGGGCTATTCTATTTATTCGTCTGGCGGTAGTGTTGCCGCTTGTCAAAATGCTTATACAGCCACAAGGTATATTCCTTCGGCACAAGGCTTTTTTGTAGAAGCAAATGCCGGTGGTACCGTTAATTTTAAAAACGGACAACGCATTGCCGGTAATAATAATAATTTTGCATCGCGTCCGCAAAATTTTGACCGGCTTTGGTTGGATTTAACAAGTAATAACGGTTTGTTTCAACAAATATTGATAGGTTTTTCACCTGATGCGACCAACAGGATAGACCGCTTGTATGATGCCAAGGCGGTTGACGACGGCAACGGATTGAATTTTTATTCCCGCCAGCAAAATATTAAATTGGCTATACAATATTTACCGGCATTTAATACGGACCAAACAATTACGATACCGTTAGGATACCGCCTTCAAAACAATCAAACACAAACTTTGTCATTGAAACTCAATCGTTTTGAAGGAAATTTATATCAAATGAATATTTATTTGCACGATAAACTTTTTGACATTTATCACGATCTTAAAACCGGTATTTATACTTTTGATTCGGCCGGAGGAACATTTGACGAGCGTTTTGAATTGGTTATAACTCCAAAAACACTTGGAGTGGATTCACAGGATAGTCCGTCTATAAAAGTTTTTAAACGGCACGACCGGTTAGTGGTTGTTGCGCCCGAAACCATTCAAAATATTGAAATCTATGATACGGATGGTAAACTTATTGTTAAAAAGATATCCTTGTTTAAAAAAACAGTCACTGTTCATTTACCCGCTTGGCATCATCATGTTTTGATTTGCCGTATAAAAAGTGTATCTGGAAAATTTGTCCAAAAAAAAGTATCGTATTGAGAATCAAATGACTTTATTGATAAATCACGGTAAGAATTTTATTGTCATTTCGAACGAATATTCCGGTTTTTGTCGGGAGAGTGAGGTGAAATCCAGATTCTTCGTTACTTTTACTCCTACGTCATAATAGTTTTATCGGAATGACAAGGTGCCATTCAACCTCAGCCCATTAAGTTTTAGAAACACAACAGGGCTTTTCAAAATCAATCTTAACCCTCGTCGCTATTTTAATATCAAGTTTATCTTTCGTCCAAGGTGGTGGATTTAACTACAAAGCCCTTTTTACAAATTTGAAAAATAAAATTCTTATTTTTACAAACTCAAATTAAAAACTCTATGGAACACGTTCTCCCCAAATACGTCAGGCCTATTGCCAAAATCAACGACCACGTAACCAACGAAAAATATTGGCATAAAGCCGTTGAAGACTTTGATGAAAAACGCTTTAAACAAGCCGTCCTCAATGTCATCAGATACATCAATTCGAACTTAATCAATGAAGAAGATTTTAAAAAAGACGTAATTGAAATCACACAAATGCAAGGGTCAGCCGAAATACATATCAAAATTACGGATACAAATTTCAGTATCAACGCTCCCTTTTTGCGTATTGACGAGCAAACCAACCGGGTCGCCTTATTGCGCAGAGTTGCCGAAGTAAATTTTACTTCCTTGCGATTGGAACAAATTCACCTAAAAAACAACGAGTTACATTTTGAATATAAAATGCCTATTGATTTGGCACAACCTAACAAATTATACGATATCATCAGAAATGTCGCTGTGTTTGCCGACAAATATGACGATGTATTTGTGGAAAATTATAATGCCGCATTTATCTTTAAACCCAAATATACGAAGTTGACCCCCGGAGAAAAAGACATAGTTTGGCAACAAATTTCAGATATTTTTGAAGATTACAAAGACTATTCCCGTTATTTTAAAGAAAAACGCTTGGAAAACTATATTTGGGATCTTTTAATCATCTCATTTTTAAAAATTGCCAATATGCCTTATGTAAACGGCAAACTGCGTACCGATCTGGATGAAATTATTGATTTGATGAGGGATTGGCTGACCGATTTTAAATACCGTTTGGATAAAGGTGCCAATTTTATGAAAAAATTGATGGAAAAGCCCCGGGAAGATATAATGAAAAACATCTATCACGCCGACCAATTGATTTCACTTCGGCTGCGAAGCAATGAACAAATCATTGCCGACCGACTGAAAAAAAGTCTGGAAAACGTTAAAAATATTGAAAAAAAAGGCGATAATTTGGATTTGTCGTATTATTTGACATATCTGTTTTTAATGTTATTATACGATTATAATTTGGAAGAAAGTTATAAAAAAGAAATTTATGAAGTGTTGGAAGCCGTTTCTGGTGTGACACCAAAAAAAGCGGCACCCCGGTTGGCAAAAGTTTTTTATAAAATGTTGAATAAAGAAATCAATCCGAAACCGGACAACAATAAAAAGAAAGGTTTTTTTGCAAGATTATTTGGTTAAACAGACAATATTAAACGGATAATTATGAAAGAATATAAAAATTCCATATATAAAATCATTACTCCTTCCGGAAGCGGAACAGGTTTTAAAGTGGCCGGTCACGACTTTGTGATTACCAATTATCACGTTGTAGAAGGGAGTAAAACCGTAGCGGTAGAAGATCACAACAAGGACCGCTACATAGCTCACGTAGTTATGGCCAATCCCGAAGTGGATTTGGCTTTTTTAAAAGTCGATGCCTTAAAAGACCGGCCGGGTACTATCCGTTTAGACCCGGACAGACAAGTAACCGATATGCAAAAAGTGTATATCAACGGTTTTCCGTTCGGTATGCCTTTTACCGTTACCGAAGGTATTGTGTCCTCGGCTAACCAACCAATGAACGGAAAAAATTATGTTCAAACCGATGCCGCTGTCAATCCGGGCAATTCCGGCGGTCCTATGCTCGACGAAGACGGTTATCTGGTGGCGGTAACCACTTCAAAATTTACAAAAGCCGACAATGTTGGATTTGGCATCAAACATACCGATGTTATCAAAGAAATCAACGATTTTAATTTTAACGATGATAAATTCCGTGTAAAATGTAATTCCTGTGGTAATTATATAGAAAAAGAAACCGGATTTTGTCCTTATTGCGGTGCCAAAATCAATCCGGATGTTTTTGAAGAATTCGAACCTTCTCATTTTGCTATGTTTACCGAAGAAGCCTTAAAAGAACTAGGACAAAATCCCGTGCTTTGCCGTGTTGGAAGGGATTATTGGGAATTTCACCAAGGTTCGGCACTGGTAAGAATATTTACTTTTGATAAAGACTATTTGTTTGCCGTATCACCACTCAACCAATTACCCAAAGGAGATTTGAACGATTTGCTCACATATATTACCTCCAATCCCGTGCCGCCTTATCAACTGGCCATTTACAAAAACAAAATTTATATCTCATACCGTACACATTTGTCAGATATTTATTCCGGACGAAGAGACGAAATAAAAAAATATTTGAAAGAATTGATTTTGAAAGCTGACGAAATGGACAATTTTTTTAAAGACCGTTTCGGTTGTGAAATGTCTATCGAAAGTAAAAAACTCGATGAAGATCCGGTGGAAATTATAAAAAAATCAGAAAATACCGCACAACAATTCAAAGAAGACGCCATTAGCAAAAAACGCAGTGACGACAACATCGTAGAAAAGCTCAAAAAACTTAAAGAATTATATGATATGGCGCTGATTAACGAAGCCGAATACCACGAAAAGAAGGTGGAGTTGTTAAAACAACTGTAAAAACAGCCTTCTACCCAAACAACATACCGGCAAATTCATCATATTTATAGCCTTTCTGCATCAAATACCGGGAAATTTTTTGCTTGTTTTGATAAGATTTATCCGGCAATTGCCGGCTTTTCTTTTCTATTAAATTTTTTATGGTTTTTTGATAATCCGTTTCATCAATTTCACTTAAAGCTTTGGTAATCAAATTAGAATGGATTTGATGTTGTTTCAAACCTTGAATGATTTTTTGTTTGCCCCATTGTTTTTGGTAAAATTTACCGCGCACATAAGCGTGCGCAAACCGTTCTTCATTCAAAAAGTTTTCTTTAATTAAAAATAACATTACAGCATCAACCGCTTCAGGAATCATGCCCATCTCCCGCAACTTTTTCTCCACTTGATAATGCGAACGCTCTTGATAGGCACAATATCGCGCCATTTTTTGTTTGACTTCATCAATACTGTAATACGCCATTATTGTCTATTTTTAGCTTAAAAATCTAAAATAAAATTATAAAAAGTGATGTAAAATGTTTATTTTTAAGGTGTTAAAAACAAAAAACGAACATTTTAAACATCACTTTTCAGATGAAAAATACAAAGAAAAAATCAAACAGCAAAATAAAAGTTTTAAAACACTCATTTTTAGCGGGTAACATTACAAAGTATTCAGGATTGAATGCCATTGATAAATAAAAACCATAAAAAATGGTAAGGATAGTTTTGTTATTTTTTCAACAAATTACTAAAAATCAGTTTCAAATGATGATTATTTTTGTAGAATCAAAATTAAATATTAATACCATTTTCGTGATTTGTTAATTAAATAATAACAAAATCTAGTTTTAAAAAGCATATTTATAAAGAAAAATTGTCAATTTAAATTTTTAGGTGGTATATAAATAGTTCTTTTTTTCTAAAAAAAGTGAAAATTCATATTCTATTTAAAATTATTTATTATATTTGTCATCAGAGTTGGGAATAAGCCGAAAAACCAACATAAAAAAAAGGAGTAGGCAAAATCGATTATTAACTAAAAACTTATTATTATGAAAAAAGGATTATTTATTGTATTATTTACTTTATTTGCAATGTCTAATATTAAAGCTCAAACCTCTGTAGGTGTTGGAGTTTTTCTTTCAGGAGGAACAGCTGTTGAATTAAAAGCAGATTTTGGCATTTCTGATGCAATTTCCGTTTCACCATCATTTGATTATTTTATGAATAGTGGAAATTACGCAGGTACTAAAATTTCAATGATGTTATTTGGTGTTGATGGACACTATAATTTAGGAGATCCCGAAGCTTTGAATTACTATCCTATTTTGGGTGTTCACTATTTGAAACTTTCTGCTAGCAGCGGAGGTTATGGTATTTCTGTTGGTGGTGCTGGTCTTACTGCCGGATTTGGAGCAACTTACGGCTTATCAGATAGCATGAAACTCTATGGTGAAGCTAAATACATGATGGGAGGCTTCGGACTTTCAGCAGGTTTATTATTTAATTTATAATAACCAAACAACTTTTTAAAAAACAGGTGGAAAATTTTCCGCCTGTTTTTTTATAAAAAAAATCTGATAAAACATCCCCAAATTCCTCATACCTATACCTCTTTTGCATCAAATACCGTACTATTTTTTGTTTGGCTTGATACGACGTTTTATCCGGCAAATCTCCCGCAACTTTTTCTCCACTTGATAATGCGAGCGTTCCTGATAAGCACAATATCTTGCTATTTTTTGTTTAACTTCGTCAATACTATAATATGCCATTATTATTCTTTTTTATCGGACCAGCCGGGTTTCTCAGGTAAGTAACAATTTCAAAATTATAATCATTGCGCTCATCTTTCTTAAAAGATTGTTTATCAACTATTTTCCATTTTTTCCAATCAATTTCCGGCATATATGTATCGGCGTCTCCGTTATAATCAACGTGTGTGATAATCAATTTGTTGGCTATATCCAAACTTTGTTTGTAAATAGTTGCACCACCTATGATAAAAATTTCTTTGCCGGTCAAAGCCGCTTGTTTGACGGCTTGTTCCAAACTTGATACCGGACAAACATTGTATGCTTGAATATTTTCCGGATTTGAGGTTACTACAAAATTCAACCGCTCAGGTAAAGCTTTACCTATACTCTCAAATGTTTTACGCCCCATAATCACCGGATGACCGCTTGTCAGTTTTTTAAAATTTTTTAAATCATCTGACAAGTGCCACGGCATTGTACCGTTTAAACCGATTTGATTTTGCCGTCCCATAGCTACAATGATACTGATAGCCGGATTGTTGTCGGTTAATTGATTCATATATCCATATAAATTTACTGTCAATTACAATGTTTATAAAGAATATTTTTTATTAAAACAAAAATCCCGAATAACGTTTTTTACCGGTAACTTCGCCTTTTTTGTTGTAAAACAACCATTTACCTTTTTTCTCGCCTTTACGGTATTTACCTTTGATTTTGAGTTGTCCGGTAGGAAAATAATACAAAGCTTCACCGTGCAGTTTGCCGTCTTTGTAGTGCAGTTTAGCTTTTATAGCGCCGTTTTCCCAGTATTCCACATATTCACCGTCCAACAAATCGTGGTCAAAGTGTGCTTGAATCATCAATTTACGCGGTTTTTTGTCAAAATAGTAATAAAAATCACCATCCACTTCCCCCTCGTCATAATTAGCCACACTTTGCAAATTACCCGATTCATAATACGTTCTCCAAATACCATAAGGTAAGTTGTCTTTGACTTGTCCTTCCACTTTCAATGTTTTACCGTCTTGATAAAATTGTTTGTATTTACCGTCGGCTATTTGTAAGCTGTCGGGAAAAAAGATTTTGAATTGCAAATCTTCCACAAAACGGTTGTGAATACTTTTATCCGTTTTCTTGGCCATACGGGCGGCTAATTCTTTTTGCAAAGCTTTTTCGTCGTGGTCAATCACCAATAAACTTTTAAAATGCTCTCCTTTGCTGACCAACTGTAAACCTATCCTGCTGAAACTCAACAACAAATCTTTCTTTTCATCTAAGGACTGCCGGCCGTTTTTCGTCAAAGATTGATGTATTATATCGTAAAGTTTAGGCATATGCAAGTATATCAATACGTTGGATTTGTTGTTAAACTCATCTTTAAAATTCACAAAATCCTCGTTATGCGACAACGTATTACCGGTAATATAATCATCGATAAAACTTTTGAGTACCTGCTCCGAATTGCTGAATACGACATAATTTTCTATAAATGTATAGTAAGGCTTTTCTATTTTGGCAAACATATCGCCCAAAATGGTTTTAAAAAAATTTTTTTGATGTAAATAATTGATTTCAAAATTTCTGTATCGGTATGTTTTAAATTTGAATGGCGAACGTTTTCTGATTTGGTTGGTAATATGTGTCAATCCCTCACGGGCATCATCCGTATCATTTGTTTGAATTAACAAAAGCATATCGGCAGGACGCTGGCGGTTGTCCGAACGCATTTTTACCAATGAAATTTCTTGACCTATCCAATCGAATAAGTCGGTTTGCAAATCTATTTTCAAAAACTTTTCCAACTTTTTGATATTTTGACGATATGCCACCCGTTTAGATTTGTTTTTGCCGGTATAACTGTTGAGCAAACTTTGATAAAACATGTCAAAATCCTTAAAACCGATAGCTGTCAGCAAAGCCGTTTCATTGCTGACCACATCATAAGAAGTTATTTTACCCGGTTTAATATCCAGCATACCGTTCAAATAGGACCGCGTAGAATCCAATAATGTCAAACCTTCCAACCTGATACGTTCTTCATCGTGTGTGATATCAAAGCCCGATAAATCCAAATCTTGAATCATTTTTTGAGTATCCTGTGACAGATCGGTAAAATAAATTCGTAAGTATTGAGGTAAGGCCTTGTAATTCAAATACAATTGCACCAAACCGTCCCCCAATTCGTCATCAATTTTTTGAAAACCGGGACGTTCCAGCCAATGATTTTTGTTCTTCTCATCTAACACTTTTTTTATCAATTTATAAGAAAACGAAGTAATTAACAAATTATCAACCGCAATAATAAAAACGGTATCTTCCGGTGTTTTTTTATTGATAAGTTTATAAACTTTGGTTTGGTTATAAGACAATTTCACGACTTTATACGAACCGCTCAATTTCAAAATCCGGTTCAATATTTTTTTGATATACTCGGATTTTTGTAAATCAACCACATAAACAAAATCATAATCCGTAGCGCTTGTCACATAAGCTGCCATAGCTGTCGGGCGGTTATTAAAAATCACTTTGGAAACCTTATTGTCGAGCAAGTTGTTATTGAGTAAAGTATCAACGGATTGCAAGTATTCAAAGCCTTTGGTCTTAATAAAATGTTTCCAGATATTGGTTTGTGAGACTTCTTTCCAAGCATCTGTCAATTCATTGGTTTTCAATATATAAACAGCATCTTCGGGCAGAATGCTTATCAAATGGCGTTGCGTACCGGATTGCATACTTTTATAGCCGAACCAACCACCGGCTACAACAATCAAAAAAATAACGGCAAAAACAAATTTCTTTTTCATAACAAGGATTTATTATTGGCTCAAATTTACGATAAATACTTAAAAGTTGCATTTACCAATTGAACTTACACCCCGGGTTACTTCGATACAGGGTTTGTATCAAAAGAAACGTATTTTTTATTATGCACCTTTGGTGCTGTTTATGATTTTGATAAATCGATAAAAGATATTTTGCAATTTATTAATTTCAGAATAAACTTTTAAGACAGATCTCGCTCAGTGACCTGCCTTCGCACTTTCCACTAGGCACTTTCCACTAACCACATCAACAAATAATCAAATCACCAACAAGTCGCACTTTCTACTTTACCACTTTCCACAAAAAAATCGCACTTTTCACTTTTCCGCTTTTCCACTTTCCACTAGGCACTAGGCACTTTCCACTAAAAAAAATAACTAAATTTGCAATCTGAAAAAAAATAATTTTTACATCAATTTATAATGAAAAAAACCGGATTATGAGCAACTTTATTGAAGAATTAAAATGGCGCGGTCTCTTGCACGATATGATGCCCGGCACCGAAGAACTGTTAAAAAGTAAAAAAGTAACCGGCTATATCGGTTTTGACCCGACTGCCGATTCGTTACATATCGGTAGTCTGGTACCGATACTTATTTTGATGCATTTTCAACGGGCGGGACACAAGCCTGTCGTGGTCGTCGGTGGTGCTACGGGAATGATCGGTGACCCTTCGGGTAAATCCAAAGAACGTAATCTGCTTGATGAAACAACTTTAAACCGGAATGTTGAAGCCATCAAACAACAATTATCACAATTTATTGATTTCAATGCCAAAGAAAATCCCGCTGTTTTGGTCAATAATTATGATTGGTTCAAGGATATCAAACTCATTGATTTTGTGCGGAATATAGGCAAACACATCACCGTTAATTATATGATGGCCAAAGATTCGGTCAAAAAACGCCTCAATCCGGAACACGATGATACGGCCGGTATGTCGTTTACCGAATTTACTTACCAATTGTTTCAAGGATATGATTTTCTGCACCTGTACAGAAAATTGGATTGCCAATTGCAGATGGGTGGCAGTGACCAGTGGGGCAATATGACTACCGGAACCGAATTGATACGCCGGGTGGAAGGTGGCAAAGCTTATGCGTTGACCGTGCCACTGATTACCAAATCTGACGGCGGCAAATTCGGAAAAACCGAACAAGGCAATGTTTGGCTTAGTGCCAAATACACCTCTCCTTACAAGTTTTACCAGTTTTGGATAAATACATCCGATGAAGATGCCGAAAAATATATCAAAATTTTTACCTTTTTAGACAAAAAAACCGTAGAACAATTGATTGTAAAACACCGGGAAGCCCCGCATTTCCGGATTTTACAAAAACGATTGGCAGAAGAGGTTACCCGTATGATACACGGCGAAGAAGCTTTGCAAAAAGCCATTGATGCCAGTCGTATTTTGTTTGGTAAATCCACAGCTGAAGTTCTGAAATCTTTGGACGAACAAACTTTTCTCGATGTATTTGAAGGCGTGCCGCAAGGCAGTTTGAAGCGTGCTACATTAGAATCGGGATTGGATATCGCTACGGCACTGACAACCAGTGGTTTTTTGCCATCGGGTAACGAAGCACGACGGGCACTCAAAGAAAATTCCGTATCGGTCAACAAAGAAAAAGTAACCGCAGATAAAATTTTGACTACGGACGATTTAATCAACGATACTTATATCATTTTACAACGTGGCAAGAAGAAATATTTTATGGTAAAAGTCGAAAAATAAAACTCAAACAAATTGATTTAAACATACTTTTATGGTTGTCCACAAAAAAACAAAAATCGTCGCCACATTAGGCCCGTCTACCACCTCGTACAAAACCAAACTTAAAATGGTTAAAAACGGTGTTAATGTATTCAGAATCAACTTTTCGCATGCTGAGCATGAGACCGTCAGGAAACAAATAAAACAGATAAGAAAAGTCAGTAAGGAACTCAATACCGTTGTCGCGGTTTTAGCCGACTTGCAAGGACCTAAACTGCGAATCGGAAAGGTAGCAAAAGGGACGGTTTTGCATCCCGGTGATAAAATTACTTTTACAACCAAGAATAAAGTGGTAACTGATAACGACAATAAAACCTTATATATCACTTATAAACAATTACCACAGGATGTTTTTCCGGGAGAAACTATTTTGATTGATGACGGTAAAATACAAGTTAAAGTATTGAAAACCAACAAAAAAGACACGGTTGAAGCCAAAGTTGTCGAGGGTGGTGCCTTATCGTCCAAAAAAGGGATAAACTTACCCGACACCAAAATTTCTTTGCCGGCATTGACCAAAAAAGATAAAAAGGATTTGTTGTTTGCTATTGAGCAAAAAGTGGATTGGATAGCATTGTCTTTTGTCCGCTCGGCAGATGACTTGATAATGATTAATGAATATATCCGGCAACATTCGGATTATAAAATACCGGTAATTGCCAAGATAGAAAAGCCCGAAGCGGTCAAAAACATCGATAAGATTATCAAACAGGCGGATGCTTTAATGGTCGCCCGGGGTGATTTAGGCATAGAATTACCTTTACAAGAAGTACCTTTGATACAAAAAAAATTGGTGCATATAGCCAAATTGCACCAAAAACCGGTTATCATTGCTACACAAATGATGGAAAGCATGATAACCAACGCCATACCTACCAGAGCGGAAGTCAATGATGTCGCTAACTCGGTGATGGACGGCGCCGATGCCGTGATGCTTTCGGCCGAAACATCTATCGGTAATAATCCCGTAAAAGTTATCAAACAAGTTACGAAAATCATCAAACAGGTCGAAGATTCCGAATTGATAAAAGTACCTGAAATAGCACCGGTACCGGAACACAGGGATGAACGGTTTATTTCACAAGTGGTTTGCTTTAATGCTTCAAAAATAGCCAAGGACGTCTCGGCAAAAGTCATCAGTACTTTTACGGCATCGGGATTTAGTGCTTATAAAATTTCCGCCCGGCGTCCGGCAGCAGATATTTTGGTGTTTACAGCTAACAAACGGATTTTAAATTCCTTGGCCCTGTTGTGGGGCGTCGTCCCTTTTTATTATGATAAAATGCTTTCCACCGATGATACCATCCGTGATATCGAAAAAATTGCTTGTCAAAACGGCTATTTACAAGATGACGACATGATGGTCAGCGTATTGTCAATGCCTATTTCTGAAAAAGGAATGGTGAATACAATAAGAATTACACAGGTATAATTTAAAATGTTGAATATCAATAACTCTTCTTGCTGTATAATTACAAGTTTCGAAAATTTTGTTATGTTATTACAATTGATTTTAATAATACCGTTTTCATTTACAAATTTATTTAATCGAACTATTGTCATATAGAACATTATTTTTGGATTTTTCTATAATTTTGAATTGATATTTCTTCCTATTATACAAAAAAATTTGACGTTTTTATTAAATTAGAAAAATTTAAATATAATTAAACAATTATGAAACAAACAATATTGATTTTGTATTTGTTTTTGACAAGTATTACCAGCAACGGTCAAATATCAGTAAATTCAAAAAATTTGAAAAATGCCCATTTTCGTCATTTTGACGAAGTGGAAACGGTTTTCGTTTTACCGGAAATTTATAATAAAGCCACTTACGACAGCATTTTGGAAGCGAGTTGGCATATAACACCTTATGAAGTTGTAAGTTTAAAAAATTTCAAGTTAAATAATTATCTCGGCAGGCAATACATATTTGCAGAATTAAAAGTTTTTAAAACAGGTATGATTAAGAAAAACAAAAATTCACAAAAAAAAATCAATATTCACTCTATTGTTGAATTTTATACTTACAACTACAACAGGTTAAATAAATCGTTGAAAAGTATCTATAAAAAAAAGTCATCAAACAAAGGAAAACTAATTACCGACACTTATTTGTCAAATAAAATTACAATCGCACAATTTTTACTATTTCCGACAGGAGAATTGTGGTCACTTATTATCAAAAATGATACAAAAACTGTAAAAGAATTTTTATCTCATAAAGAAAGTTTTTTTAATTACAAACCCGGATTTTTAAAAAATTATTTTCAGAAAATCAATAATTTGCTTACGGAAAAGAAAAATTATTGGATGCGTAATAAAGAATATTTACCGGAAGTAAAAAAATTAACACAGCAAACTTTATATATTCCGGATTTTGTTGCAAGGAAATTCGACCCGTTAAAGGGAATATACTCAGAGCCGGACACATTAATTGTAAATCATGCATTTTGGAATTACAAATACGATTATCAATTAATAAAACCTGATAAATTAAGTGAAAAAATAATGCAAAACGAACCGGTTTATTATTTAATGTTTGTCAGATTGAACAGAGATCGTTTTTTGCAAATAGTCAATGCACGAACGGGGGAAATTGTTTTTAGAAGTTACGAACCTGTATCCAACAATTTTAATTTGGAACCTTTATTTATTGACGAGTTGAACAAGGTTATAGAAATGGCAATTCGTAAATAAACACACTTTCGAAATTTTCAGCAGATTCTAAATAGTCATTGCATTAATATTACTTTACCCGTTTCGGATTGTTAGACACAAAACTTTTCCAACTACCATATTTTTTGGTGCCGCCATTTTCTTCTTTTTTATTAAAATAATGGCAAAGAGCAACGGCCAATCCGTCAGTAGCATCGAGCTTGGTAGGTAATGCTTTTATGTTGAGCAAGCGTTTGAGCATTGCCGCCACTTGTTCTTTGCTGGCGTTACCATTGCCGGTAATTGCCATTTTGACTTTTTTGGGCAAATATTCGGTGATAGGCACTTCTCGATATAAACCGGCAGCCATTGCTACACCTTGTGCACGGCCTAATTTGAGCATCGACTGGACATTTTTACCGTAAAAAGGCGCTTCAATAGCCAATTCATCCGGATGAAATTCATCGATTAATTGTAAAGTACGTTCAAATATTTTTTTGAGACGCAAGCTATGACTATCATATTTGCTCAGTATCAACTCGTCCATTAATATAAGTTTTAATTTATTGCCGGTTATTTGGATAATACCAAATCCCATAACGGTTGTGCCGGGATCAATACCTAATATGATTTTTTCGGTTTTCATATAATGTGTTGAAAGTTATACTTCGACAAGCTTAGTAACCTGAGTTAAAGTTGAAAGTTTGTTCAACATGGAATTTTGTTTTTTATTCTTCTAATTTCTATTTTCTATTTTTTTTATGTAATTTGCAATTTATCAAATGTATAAATTTTTAATTAAATATCATAAACTTACTCTAACTTTTGTCAAAATTTTAATAAGTTTCCTCGCCGTTTATTATTTATGGCAGCACAAGTATTTACAAAATTTGTGGCAGGATATAGAAGAATTACGAACGGTTGGATTTATAGTAAAATTATTGATTTTCAGCTTGATAAATTGGTCTTTGGAAATAAAAAAATGGCAGTTCTTAACCGGATATATACAACCGGTGTCCTATAAAGAAGCGACCAAACAAAGCTTGATAAGTTTTGCTTTATCTTTATTGACACCTAACCGTGTAGGAGAATATGGTGTTAAAATTTTATTTTACGAAAAAAAAGATTATAAGAAAGTATTAGGCTTGACTTTGGTTGGAAACATTTCACAGCTAATGATTACTTTATTGGCGGGTTTATTCGGATTATGCTATGTTTACCATACCGGAATGATTGATAAATTGCTACGTCTCAATACTTTTGTCCTGCCCGGCCGGAAAATTTTGTTATCGCTTACAACAGGATTGCTAATTATTGCAATAATAATTTATCTGTTTAAAAAATATCGGAAAAATCTCGCTTTTCAACCGGGATTGTGGATAAAAAGTAATATTTATGCCTTATTGCGTTATTTGGTATTTTCAAGCCAATTTGTATGGTTATTAAAATACTTTAAAGTAGAAAACAACCTTTTGCCCCTATACGCCGCTGTATCATTGGTATATTTATTTGCAACTCTTATTCCAATGTTGTCTCTTTTGGATTGGGCGGTTAAAGGGGATATTGCAATTTGGATTTTTATGGCCTTAGGGATTAACGGTGTTTTGGTATTCAAAATTGTTGCTTTGATGTGGTTTGGCAATTTTTTATTACCTTTTTTAACCGGATTGATTTGGATGTGGGCATCTAAAACTTTTGTTCGATGACAGTATTGGTTATAATTGGCTGTATTTATACCCTTTGGGTAATTTGGTTGTTAATTTACCAAAATCGAATAAGTTATTATAAAACTAAGGAAACCGTTCCGGTTTCTAAATTTTCCATTGTTATACCATTCAAAAACGAAGCGGAACATTTGCCACGATTACTCTATTCTTTGAATAAGTTAAATTATCCCTTGGAACATTTTGAAATTATTGCCGTTGATGACCATTCGGTTGATGAATCATTTGAAATTATCAAACGGCAAAAGAATATCAAACTTGTCAAAAGTAGTGGAAATGGCAAAAAAAGAGCTTTACAAACCGGTATCACGATGGCACAATACGAGTGGATTGTCAGTTTGGATGCCGATTGCGAATTACAACAGGATTATTTACAAACGTTAAACGGTTTTATTGTTGAGAATCAACCTGAAATGATTCTTGGGCCGGTGCGGTATTTTGATACGAAAAGTTTTTCAGGACAGTTTCAACAATTTGAATTTTTATGTTTGCAAGCTTTGACAATGGCAAGTTGCAGCATGGGAAAACCGTTTTTAGCCAACGGTGCTAATTTGATTTTTAGAAAACAAAGTTTTGAAACCGTTAAAGGCTATAAAGATAATTTAGACATTGCATCGGGAGACGATGTGTTTTTGCTACAAAAATTTGCACAAAAATTTCCCGGTAAAATCAAATTTTTAAAATCCCGTTCCGCTATTGTAAAAACACAAGCGGCATCAAATTGGAAATCTCTGATTCAACAAAAAATCCGTTGGGCAAGCAAAAGTAAAAAAGGCGGACAAACCATGGCAAAATTACTCAGTATTTTGATGATGTTAGTGCATTTAAGTTTACTGTATGCCTTGTTTAATTTTAAAGAATTCTATTGGTTTATAGCCGTTAAATTTTTGGTTGACGCATTGTGTTTATCCCAAACAAACCGTTTTTACCGCGCCCGTTTACTTTGGTGGTATTATCCTTTGAGTTTTATCGTTTATCCGTTTTATTGGCTTGTTGTTTTTGTTTTGGCATTCAGGGGCAAATACCAATGGAAAGGACAAACCTTTAAGACTTAAAAAAATAGTCATTAAATAACATTCACCGTTTTTTATTTTCAGTCCAGTTCCCGTGAAGACGGAATGTCACTTCATCCATTTTCCATTTAAAAGGTCACTGAGCTTGTCGAAGTGTCCATTTTCAATTAAAAAAACAATCCTATCCATCCAAATCATCATCTAAGTCATCGTCGGGATTGCTGTTGGGAGAGGTATCGCTTTTACCGGTATCTTGTTTTTTGTCACAGTCTAAATTGATACTGATATTTGAGGGTTTATCAAAAGGTTTTTTAGAGATATTTAATTCTTTATTGGCATAATTTTTTTTCATATACAATCCCCAAATTGGTAATGCCATAGTGGCACCTTGTCCGTATTTGACACTTTTAAAGTGGACGGCACGGTCTTCGGCACCGACCCAGACACCGGTAGTTAAGTTGGGAACCATACCCATAAACCACCCATCCGATTGATTTTGAGTTGTACCTGTTTTACCGGCTATTTCATTGGTAAAATTGTAAGGATATCCGGTGATTACTTCTTTGTAAAATTTATTGTTTTTAGCCCAAGTTCCCCGCAACCTTGCTCCCGTTCCGTACTGTGTCACACCTTCCATAAGGTTGATAACCGTATAAGCGATTTCAGGGCTTAAAACTTCTTTGGTAGCCGGTATTTTTTCATACAAAATCACACCGTTTTTATCGGTAATTTTGCTGATAACATAAGGTTCTATATAAACACCCTTGTTAGAAAAACCGTTTAAGGCACCGACCATTTCGTACAAGGAAATTTCAGGAGTTCCCAAAGCAATGGAAGGTACTTCCGGAATATCGTGTTTAACACCGAGGTTTTTAGCCAGTTCGACAACCGGTTTCGGTCCGACCATATCTATCAGTTGAGCCGTAATGACATTCACAGAATTGGCTAATGCTTGTTTAAGCGTCATTTTACCGCCGTATTGACCGCCTGAATTTTTTGGAGTCCAAGGTTTGGTCAATCCCCAACGTCCGGCTTCAATGGTATAAGGCACGTTGGGAAATGAATCACAAGGAGACAAATGTTTTTGATTGATAGCCGTGGCATAAACAAAGGGCTTGAAGGTAGAACCGACCTGTCTGGCACTTTGTTTGACGTGATCGTATTTAAAATGTTTGAAATTAATACCACCCACCCAAGCTTTGATATGCCCGGTATTCGGTTCCATAGACATCAAGCCGGCTTGTAAAAATTTCTTATAATAACGAATGGAATCATAAGGTGTCATCAAAGTATCGATATCGCCGTTCCAAGAAAACACCCGCATTTTAATTTTTTTGTGAAAACTTTTTATTATTTCTTTATCACTCAAACCGGCTTTTTTCATAACACGCCAGCGTTCGGAACGGCGCATGGCTTGTTTCATAATTTTAGCAATTTCTTTCCGGGTGGCTTTCGGACCGAGTTTGGGAAAATAAAACGGTGCGTTTTTCAATTTTTTTGCTTGTTTGTCAAAAGCGGCTTGCAAACGTTTCATGTGTTCTTTGACAGCCGCTTCTGCATTGGTTTGCAAACGTGAATCAATGGTTGTATAAATTTTTAATCCGTCGGTATAAATGTTATAATAACTACCGTTGGGTTTAGGATGTTTTTTGGTCCAGTTGCTTACAAATTGACGGATATATTCACGCAAATAAGTAGCGATACCTTCATCGTGCCGTTCGGGATGAAAATCGAGTTTTAAAGGTAATTTTTGAAGCGAATCTTTTTCTTTTTCGGTAATATAACCGTTTTTTGCCATTTGATGCAGTACGACATTTCGCCGTTTTTTGGTACGTTCGGGGCGGCTAAGCGGCCGGAAATAAGCCGGATTTTTGAGCATCCCTATCAATGTAGCAGCTTCTTCGATTTTTAAATCCTTCGGTTCTTTATTGAAATAAATATGTGAAGCGGATTTGATGCCAACGCCTTGATTCAACCAATCGAATTGATTGAGATACATAGCGATAATTTCATCCTTGGTATATTGTTTTTCTAATCTGACAGCGATGATTTGTTCTTTGATTTTTTGAATAATTCTTTTTAGTAAACCGGCGTTTTCGCGTTTGTGAAACAGTAATTTGGATAATTGCTGCGTAATGGTACTGCCGCCGCCTTTTGTGCCTAAAAATGCAATAGCACGTATCAAACTTTTAAAATCAATACCGGAATGCGAATAATAACGTTCGTCTTCGGTGGCAATCAATGCCTGCGGCAAATAAGGCGATAATTCATCATAACGGACAGGTGTCCGGTTTTCACGGAGATAGAATTTTCCGATAACTTTACCATCTTCCGATATAATTTGAGTGGATAAATTAGATTTCGGATTCTCCAATACTTCAAAATCAGGCATATAACCTAAAAAACCTTTGGAAGCAAGAAAAAATATCAAAACGATCAATAATATACCACCCCAAAAGCTTATCCAAAACCATTTGATATATTTTTTGTAATCAGTATTATTTGTTTGTTTTGCCATTATTTTTTACGTGTTACTTGTTTTTATTCTCCGGTTTTGCCTTTTTCAATAATGATGCCAACCGTTTTAATTCCGGATAATTCTTCATCTCCAAGAATTTGACCGGTTTTTCTGACAGCTTGTTCAACGCTAATTGTTACCGGTAAAGTATCTTTAAACTTGTAATTTTTTTTGTAAACCAATTTGCTTTCTTTCAAATCCCATATACCACTACCAAGCCAATTGCCTTTTTCATCGGCCATCGCATATTCAAGTGTATCAATAATTTCTTGACGCCCGTTAGTCATTTTAGCTATCAGAAAAATATTGGCATAAGAATAATTGTTATCATTCCGTATCAGAAAAAACAAATTGTACGGTTGAACGGTATCAAGCGGTTTGAATTGTGTACTGATAATGCTATCACGATGCCACTTGCCGTTTTGGATATCTTTGGTATATTGCTTGACTATCTTGTTTTGACAAGCAGTCAATAATCCAAAAAATAAAAATACGATTATATATGTTTTATTTTTCATTTTTCATGTTGATTGTTACCCCGTGATTTACGATGTTTATTTTTTAAACGTTTGTTTTGATTATTTTTGTTTTGTTTATTATTTTGATTGTTTTGATTTTGAACATTTTTTTGTTTGTTTCCTTTTGATTTACGTCTTTTTTTCTTACGCTTTTTTCTTTTAACTTCATCAAAACGGTTGATATTGTCTTGTCCGACCACATTTTCAAAATTTTCAACAGGTTTGGTTTCCAATAAAGTCAATTCTGCGGCATATTCTTCCAAACTGGCCGGTTTTTGCCCTTGATTGTTATATTCGATTATTTCGTTTACTTGTTCCAAGGTCAATTTATGCCAAGTATTACCGTTTTCTTCTTGGTCAATATAAGCATACCAAAGATGTCCTTTAAATATATCGGATTTAATCCATTTGGCATTGCCTTTTACGGTTTGTAAATGAAGATTATGTGCGGGAAAATCCGATAAAGCTTCAACATAAGCATCCAGTTCAAAGTTTAAACAGCATTTTAATTTTCCGCATTGTCCGGCGAGTTTTTGAGGGTTGAGTGACAATTGTTGATATTTAGCGGCGGAGGTACTGACACTTCTGAAATCGCTCATCCACGAAGCACAACAAAGTTCACGTCCGCAAGAGCCGATACCTCCCAATCGTGCCGCTTCTTGACGAAATCCAATTTGCCGCATTTCGATGCGGGTGGAAAATTCACGTGCCAAATCTTTTATCAAACTTCTAAAATCCACACGACCGTCGGCTGTATAATAAAAAGTGACCTTAGTACCATCACCTTGATATTCGACATCGGAAATTTTCATCTGCAAACCGTGGATAATCACATATTTACGGGCTTTGTGTTTGACTTCTTCTTCCCGTAATCGCAATTGCTGCCATTTATCGATATCCCGTTGGGTGGCTTTGCGGTAAACTTTATAAATCAAATCGTTTTCATAATCGATAAGCTTTTTTTTCATCTGCAACCGGACTATTTCACCGGTAGCGGACACCACCCCGATATCATGCCCCGATTTGGCTTCTACGGCAACCGTATCACCGGTATAAAGTTCCAATCCGTTGGTCGCATAAAAATTTTTTCTGGAGTTTTTAAAACGGACCTCTACAAAAGGAAATGGTTCTTCGCCGGCAGGCAAAGGAATATCCGCCAACCAGTCAAAAACCGTTAATTTGTGGCAACCGTTTATATCACAAGTGCCTGTTTTGCGGCAACCGGGTGATTTATCTTGTATTGCTATATTGCAAGTATCTGTTTTCATATCGGTTATTTCTACTTCATTTTTCTTTTTCGCAAAAAGGAAAATATACAATTTACAAAGATACTAAAATTTGCTTATCTGCTTTTTGGACGTCTTGCCGTTTTTTTTGCCAATTAACTTTCTTGTCAATCTAACATCAATTATTGACCAAACCGTCTTATCTTTGCAAAAACAATTTTTTGTAATGCCGGACAAAATTCTTATTTACGGTGAAAAAATTTATCTCAAAATTAAAGATATTTGGGAAACGGAACGTATGCACCGGATTATCAGTAATTTACTGGTGTTTGTGTTTTTATTGTCTTTGATTTTGTTTGTTTTGATCACCCGGAAAATCTTGCCAGATAAAGGTATTTTGACCTCGTTTGCCAATCCTTTTTTCAGTATAGAAATATCGTTTACGATGCTGCTTTTGACCGAGATTATTTCGATGATTTTCGTTTTACCGAAATCCGTAGCCAAATCGGTGACAAAACAATTCGAATTATTGTCTTTGATTTTTTTACGTCACGGTTTTCAAGAATTTTCAAAGGTACATTCGTTACAATCGGACAATATGCTTAAACCCGTTGAATATATGTTTGTTTACGGAGCATCGTCTTTGTTTGTATATTTCATTATAGGTATTGTTTACAAAAAACAACGGCATATTATTATCTGCCGTACCGACAGGGCACAACGCAATTTTGTACGCTTCAAACGTGTTATCTCTCTTTTGCTGTTAGTTGCATTTTTGATAATTATCAGTATTGATTTTAATAACTTAATAATCAATAACATATACACAGCGTCCTTTCATACGTTTTTTAGTATATTGATATTTAGTGATATTTTAATCTTATTGATAACGTACAGATATGTATTAGATTACCGGACAATGTACAGATATTCGGCATTTATTTTGGCAACGATATTTATCCGGATTGCCTTGACATCGCATCCTTATTATGATATTGTAATAGGCAGTGCAGCCGCATTATATTTATTATTTTTGGTACTGACTTACAACTATTTTGAAGGCAATAAAAAAATTCAAAAACCAACGGCGGCAGGCCACATAACATTACCGAAAAAAAATTTTAAATAACAATTATACATTTTATTAATTATGGAAGTAAAAGGAAAAATCAAATTGATAGGTGAAACCAAAACTTATGGCAGTAACGGTTTCAGAAAAAGAGAGGTGGTCATAACGACCGACGAACAGTATCCGCAATTTATCACTATTGAATTTGTTCAAGACAAAACGGAATTACTTGACAATTTTAAAGTAGGTGATGAAGTGGAAATAAGTATCAACCTGCGCGGACGCGAATGGATTACTCCCGAAGGCGAAACCAAGTATTTCAATTCCATTCAGGGCTGGCGGATTACCAAAATAAACACGGAAGCGCCGCAAGATATTCCGCCACCGGTTGACGACGGATTTGAACCGGCTGATAATTTTATGGATGACAATGAAGATAATCCTGAGAATGATTTACCTTTTTAGGTAATATTATCGGTTCATAAGATTACGCCTTATGTTAGTGATGACGCACCTTTGGTGTTTTATGTAAAAATATAAGGGGCTGCCTTTTGAGACAGCCTCTTTTTAATGGAATTATGTATGATGATACACTTAACGTTTGATTTTTTCTTTTTGTTTACGCAATTGTCTTTTTAAAACATCATAAATCAAGTCCATAGCTTTTTCAAAAGTCTCCGCATCACGCGATACGAAAATTTCATTGCCGGGAACAAAAATTTTTACTTCTACCGTCTTGTTTTGTTTTCCCGTATTATTGAGTTTTAAAAAAACCTCCGCTTCAATAACACGGTCGAAAAAATTGTCTAAACGATCCAGTTTTTTTTGAATAAATTGGATCAATTTCCGGTCGGCATCAAAATTTACCGCTTGAAAATTTGCTTTCATAGGCATGAATTTTAAGTTAATACTTCTATTTTCTACTTCTCGGATGGGCATTCCGATAAACTTTTTTTAATTCTTGGATACTGCTGTGTGTATAAACCTGTGTGGCAGCCAAACTGCTATGTCCTAATAATTCCTTGATAGAATTAAGGTCGGCACCGTTATTGAGCAAATGCGTTGCAAACGTGTGACGCAAAACGTGCGGGCTTTTTTTATGTTTGGCACTCACACTACTAAAATACGAATTTATGATACGATATACAAGGACATCATACATTTTTTTTCCTTTTCCGGTCAAAAAAAGAAAATTTTCCACTTGTTTGTCCTTAAAAAATTCATTTTTAACTTCAAGATATTTTTGTATCACATTAACCGTGTCTAATAATAACGGAACAATCCGTTGCTTATTACGTTTTCCGGTGACTTTCAGCTCTTTTTTATCAAAATCGATATCGGTTTCTTTGAGATTAATCAGTTCGGCCCGGCGGATACCGGTTGTATAAAGCAATGTAATCAGACAATGGTCTCTTACGCCTTCATAATTGCCGGGAAAAATACCGGCATCGAGGAGTTTGTGTATCTCATCCGTGGAAAACGGAACAGGTACTTTGCGGCGCACTCTTAAACCGTTTATTTGTGTGGCGGGATTTTGCCGGATAGTACCGGTTTTTTGCAAAAACTTATAAAAACTTTTTAAAGCGGCAATTTTGCGGTTGATGGTTTTTTCTGTCAAATTTTGCTCCGATAAACGGGCTATCCATGACCGGATATCTTTGCCGGTGGCTTTTTCAATTGTGTTGTTTTGTGCCTTTAAAAAACTTTCAAATGCCGACAAATCTGTCCGGTAAGCTTTTAAGGTCAAAGCCGAATAGTTTTTTTCTTTTTCAAGATATGTTAAAAATTTATCCTGTAACATTTGTCGTGATATAGATAAACGAAGTTAAGGATTTTTTTTATAAGTTGAAAGTTTTTTAGTGAAAAGTGCCAAGAGGTTGGTTACTTGGTTAATCGGTGATTTGATGGTCGGCGTTTCGATACACCTCTTGCTTCGTTCGAAGCACTCAACGGCCTTATTTGTGCTATTATTGTAGGTCACTGAGTGATTTTGTGACGAAGGAGCAAAATTGTATCGAAGTGACCGAGTACTAACCAAATCACCATATCATCAAAAATCCATATCTTTACCCTAAAAAAGAAGATGCATGACTACGGATTTTGGTCGGTTATTCCGCCGCTATTGGCTATTTTTTTCGCTATTCGCACCAAACAGGTTTATATTTCACTTTTGCTCGGTATCTGGTTGAGTTGGGTAATTATAGCTCACGGTAATATTTTTACAGGTACTTACGATACGGTTATAGCATTGGTAGATGTCTTTAAAGAACCCGGCAATACCAAAACCATTATGTTCAGTGCTTTGGTAGGCGGATTGATTATATTGATACAAAAATCCGGTGGGGTTAGCGGGTTTGTAGCTTGGATTGATCACAAACTGGGAGGCTTGCAAGCGGCAGATTTGGAAACAAACCGCAAAAAAATTCAATTTTTTGCATGGCTGACCGGGGTGATTATTTTTGTGGAAACAAGTATTTCATCATTGACCGTAGGAACCGTATTCAGACCTTTGTTTGATAAACTCAAAATTTCCCGCGAAAAGTTAGCTTATATAGCTGACAGTAGCTCTGCCCCTACTTCCATTTTGATTCCTTTTAATGCTTGGGGAGCTTTTATTATAGGTTTACTTTTTACACAAGGATACGAACATGGTTTTGGCGTTTTGTTTCACGCAATGATGTATAATTTTTATCCTGTTCTGGCTTTGTTGTTAGTGCTGATAGTCATTTTTTTCAATTTCAACATCGGCCCGATGAAACAAGCCGAATACCGGACACAAGTAGAAGGTAAATTATTGAACGACAATGCCAAACCGATGATTTCAGACGAATTAACCGGTGTAAAACCCGTAGTAAGTATTCAAAAAAGCAAAGCTTATAATATGATTCTGCCGTTGGCGGTAATGGTATTGATGATGCCGGTTATTTTGATTATGGATGGTTGGCAATCCGCAACAAAAAGCTTAGGTAAAGGTTTTTCATTTGAAAAAATCTTTTATGCCATTAGTCAAGGTTCAGGGTCAACGGCAGTGTTAATGGCTGTTTTAACAGCTTTGCTGTTTGCCTTGATTTTATATCGCGTTCAAGGTATTGCTAAAATTACCGGTATGTTCGACTGGATACTCAAAGGGATTTCGGAAATGATGCCGTTAGCCCTTTTGATGCTGCTGGCCTTTGCTATCAGTCACGTAACCAAGGAATTGGGAACGGGGCAGTATGTGGCACAATTGACCAAAGACTTTTTGTCACCCGGCTTGGTACCTTTGATTATTTTCTTGATTGCCGCTTTTGTGGCATTTGCAACCGGTACATCTTGGGGAACTTTTGCTATTATGATACCGATTGCCGTTCAGATGGCACAAACTTTGGATGTAAACCCGTATATCAGTATCGCGGCTGTATTAAGCGGCGGTATTTTCGGTGACCACAGTTCACCTATATCAGACACGACCATTATCTCGTCTATGGCATCGGCTTCCGACCATATTGACCATGTCAAAACGCAACTGCCTTATGCATTACTGGCAGGTGGTATGGCGGCTGTTTTGTTTTTAATTGCAAGCTTGTTGCAGTGATTTTTTAGTGGTAAGTGCGAAGGCAGGTCACTGAGTGTCCCGTCACGACTTTGTCGTGACGGGATATATCGAAGTGACCGGGTTGAAATTACCCTTTTAATGCTGAAATACCTTAAATCCGCAAGTTAAAAAAAACTTAAAGAAGTTTAAAAGGATATTATTTTTTTTAGGGCGAAAAATAGTAAAATCGTAATGGATTTATGCTTGATTTTTTCTTTTGAATATACCTTCCCCTACCCACTTAAACTAGGGCTATTGTGGGAAAGCCCGATAACCTGTAAGGCTGTTTTTTAACCTGAATTCATCAACTGAACTAACTTTTTATTCCTTGTCGCCAAATGAATAATCTGCCTTCTTCCGCTTTTGGTAAATTTAGCTACGATGTTTACGAACCGAAATATAAATCTTTTTAGTCTTGATGTTTTTGTAAGCCCTTCTACAATACC
>JALWFE010000071.1 GCA_027039975.1 Flavobacteriales bacterium | reverse complement strand
GAAGCCGCCAAAGCCCAACTCGAAAACAGCATCAAACAAAAAGAACGCACGCAAGAAATGATCAAAGCCGGCGTCTTACCCAAAGGCGATTTAGCCGATGCAGAAGCGCAAATCACCAACGACCACCTGCAAGTTATCCAAGCCGAAAATGCTTATGAAATAGCCAAACTAAATCTGGCACAATTGTTAGAATTAACTGATTTTCAACAATTTGATATAGACGAGCGTTTAGAAGGTTTAAATATTGATGAAAGTTTGTTGCAAGCGGGTCCGGAACAATTATTTGAACAAGCCCGCCGGAACAATCAAAAGCTCAAACAAACGGAAACCCAAGAAACGATTGCCGGTTATCAAATCAAAATGGCCAAATCGGCTTATTTACCGACACTTGGTGCCTTTGCCAATATCAACACCCGCTATTCCGACCGTGACCAAATCGGATTCGGCGGTGTAACCACACCGGCTGACCCGTTCTGGAATCAAGTCAAGGACAATAAAGGGATAACTTACGGTTTAAATTTACGCATTCCAGTATTTAACGGCTTTGCCGTTCGCAATCAAGTAAACAGTGCCAAATTGGTACAAGAAAAAATGAAAATAGCCGTTACCAATACCGAAAAAAAATTACGAAGCGATATTTACAAAATGCAAAAAGATTTGCAAGCGGCTTTTCAAAGCATGAAGGCAGCTGAAGCCAATCTGAAAGCCCAACGCAAAGCTTACGATTATGCCAATGAAAAATTTAAAGTCGGATTGATGAATATTTTTGATTTGAACAATATCAAAACCAAATACAGACGTGCCGAAGCACAATTTATCAATGCCAAATACGAGTATTTTTTAAAATTGAAAATATTGGAATTTACAATTAAACAATAGACACAAAATTTTTAATACCATTATCCTGATAGACAACTGGATTCAACAAAATTAAATTAAATGATAAATCAAAAATGCCTGATTCTACCAATAAAATATTAATCTACACCGACGGCTCCGCTATCGGCAATCCCGGTCCGGGGGGTTACGGTATTGTAATGAAAACTGCCGACGGTAAATTGAAAAAAACTTTTTCAAAAGGTTTTAAACGTACAACTAATAACCGTATGGAGCTTATGGCTGTCATCGATGCTCTTAAAAAAATTAAAGATAAATCACTGCCGGTCGAAATATATTCCGACTCCAAATATGTAGTTGAAGCCATCAAAAACGGTTGGGTCAATAAATGGCGAGCCAAGCGTTTTGCCAAAGCTAAAAATCCTGATCTTTGGCTTGAATTTTTAAAAGCTTCCGAAGGTATCGACTATAAAATTTTTTGGGTCAAAGGACATAATAATCATCCCGAAAACGAAGAATGTGACCGTTTGGCCGTCAAAGCCGCTCAAAACAATCCGCAATATCCCGATACCGGTTATGAAGAATCTACCGGCAGTAAAGACAATACATTGTTTTAAATCTCTCACCTTAAAATAAAAACCCACCTTAACAAAGGCGGGGTCACACACACAAACGCAAACAAACCTTACTTGACTAAAAATTTCCGGACACCGACACCTTTATCGGTAACAACTTTAATCAAATAAGTGTTCGTAAACAATTTTCCGGTTGGTATTTTTAATGTTTTAATACCTCCCGTAATTTTTTTTGTAAATAAAACTTTTCCCGTAAAATCCGTTATTTGAACTTGCCGGATGTTTTGATTCCCGGGGGTTTTTATTGTAATATATTGATTATCAACAGGATTTGGAAATATCTCAAAATCAATTGCCGGTAAATTTTTTACAGCCATAGCCGTTTGGACAGCATACCATTCCGGCAATTCGTTACAACCACCGCGACATTGCAATTCGGCATCAACACCGTTAACTTCATTGACAGTTGTTGTGCCGGTTCCTTCATTAAAATTCATCAACAAAACCGTATCGGGATCCGTCGTATAAGGCATGGCCAACGGGTCTGTCGTATTCAAATTATTGATATCTTCGGCTGTGGTTTTAATACGAACCTTATCAACAAATCCGTTAAATACGGTTCCCGGATTGCCATAAGCAACATAAAAATTTGCTTGATTGCCCGGATTGGCTTCCAAGGTTAACGCCGTTTGTGTGGTCGCATTTCCGGAACTGTCGGCGGTTACATCCACACCGTTAACATAAATCTTTAAAGTATTATCAGTAGAATTATTGATAACAGCCACATGATTCCAAGTGTTCAAATTGATAACATTGTAAAGTGAATTGACAAAAATTTTGTCTTGAGCATTATTGGCATAATGTGTAAAATATATTCGACGGTTATTATTCTGATACAAAGTTATGGCAAACTGGTAATAACGCTTTAAAATAACCCGGTTGTGAATATCGGTATCCGTAGGATAAAACCAAGCTTCAATGGTGTAATCCGTCGCACCGTTCAAATTGTCCAAAGTCGCATCGGTAGTGTATTTGACACGGCTGTTGATACCGTCAAATTTGAGACAATAATCCGATTGAGCCGAAATAAAAGCCGGTAATAGTAAAAGAAAAAGAAAAGATAATGTTGTTTTCATATTATTATTATTTTTGTTTATTTATTTATTTTGTTTCTGGACCTACTAGGTTTTGAAAACCTAACAGGTCTCCACCATTTACTGCTACTTAATAATAATCTTTGTTGAAGCTCTAAAATCCCGAATTTTCAAAACTAAAACATAAATCCCTTTCCGTAAATGACTTATGTCAATTCTACAAAAATTTTTACAGGAACCTGTTTTAAAATTTTTTATTTCACGACCGGATTCATCAAATAATTTGATATTAAAATCCTCCAAATTATATTTATCACTCAACGATTTGATATCAAAATAACCGGTTGCCGGAATTGGATACACCAATATATTTTGACTGAAATCATCCTCGTCGATAATATTGGAACCGTTCGGGTCATAATCAAAACCCCATTGGACGTAACCGGGTGCATTTTTTACGCGCACACTGGTTTTAAAAGCTTCGTCTTTTAACCGGTTACGATGCACATTTTCAAACCTGAAATAGGCTTTGGTATGACTGTCCACCGGAAAGAACACATTTCTATCGGGTGTAAAATTACTGACATACCGGGCTGTATCAGACCAACGGATTTGGTCAAAATCAGCTTTGATAAAACCGGAATAACTCCCGTGATACCGTTCTCCGATGTTTATAGCGGCATTGGAACTGTTCAAATGAAAATGATTTTGATTATTACTGTCCCGCTCTTCGCCGTTGATAAATAACTTTGCAGTATCTCCTTGATTACTAACGGCTATATGATACCATTGACCTATTTGCAATTTTTGTCCGCTGTTACCGGAATGTAAAGCGTCTTGTGATGCCGGCGACTTGAACACCACCGAATAATCGTTGGCTGTAACATCTTCTATTTCCATAGCAAAAATATATTGCCGGTCAAAAATTACATCTCCGTCTTGATTGCCGGGTTTTAAACGTAGCCAGGTTTCAAAAGTATAATCGTGATTAAAAATCAAATCGTAATTGGCTGTTTGTCTGGCATAAGCGTATTGTTGTCCTTCAAAACTACCGTATCCGTTAAACCAACCTTGCGGTGCATAAGGTATGCGTTCGGAATATGAAGCCGTATAATACCTGCCGTGAGTTTTACCTTTTACCCGGAATTGATATACGTTACCGGTCGGATTTTGATAGACATAATCTTGTCCGGTGATACCGGTAGCCACTGTTTGCCACGAACCGTTATCTATTTTCCGTTGCAAAGTAAATTCTTCATAATTAACATTTTGAGCTGTTTCCCAATGTATCAAAAAGTCATTACCGTTGCCGGTAGGCGTAATTGACGTAATCTCCGGTTCCGGTATCACGTCAAACAAAGCACCTAAAACCGTATTATATCCCGGCGTTGAATTGTTCCAACCTTGCATATTATACCAACCGTTATTCGGAGTACCTTGGTTATACCAACCCCAATTGATATAATAATACGGCAAACCGTTCATTTCCTTATAACCGCTGACTACAATGGCGTGTCCATCACCGGCACTGTTTTCAATTGCTACAGATACAGGCACCCGCTCTTGCATATTGCGGTACATCCGGCTCCAAAATTGCGACCAACTTACATCTTCATAATGTCCTACATAACGGAAGAAATTTTCCAAAATGAACGGCACCTTATTGACATTGGAAGTAGAACCGGTCGGTTCGAAATCCATCTCAACCGCAACAGCCACATCATATACCAATTTTCCAACAGCTTCACGTTGTGCATCGGTAGAATGGACATACATATATTGGTCCAGCATTAAATCCCAATCATAAGGCCTTTCGTCAAAAAAAGCACTATGACGCACCAGCGAACCATTGTAATTATCACTGTATGTATTGTTGCCGACCCCGATACGCGGCCATTCATAATAATGCAATATCTGTGATGTAGATATCGCCACACAACCTGCCGAACAGTGCCCGGGCGTATAATAATTTGTTACGTTGACAATATTATTCTGGTCATCGATACAATTGACACTCCCCCACTCGTCCGTTAAAAAATTAGGAACATCGTCCAACGGATTTCGAACGGTATTCAAACGGCTGGTATCCAAAGGTGGTAATGATGTAAGCTGTTGTATTTGAACAACTTCCTTATCATCGAGTAAACGGTTGTTTTGTAAACCGAACTGCCCTTCGGGAATAACAGCTGTTACTTGAACATTATCCTTGATTTTTTGTAACAAAATATAACCGCCTTCTTTAAAATTTACGGCATAATTAGTCTTCCAACTATACAAGGTCGAAGGATGTTTTTCCGTTCCGAAATTTTGATAATAAAAATCACGGGCTTGTACGGCAATTGCACCGGCTTTTTGACTCCAACCGGCTTGCCAAACCAAAACCATAATGCTTGTAAAAATAAAAAATCGCTTCATCTTAAAAATTTTCATCTTAAAAATTTTTTAATTGTTACCATACAATGGTAAATATTCATCTGGTTCGTGATACCAGGTATTCGCTTTGTGAACTTTGATATAATAATCGTAATATCCCAGTATTTTGATTTTATCAAAATCATTAGGCGGGTTAAAAGGCGTCAATTCTTCATCCAAATTTAATTGCAACAATGTATATTCATCCACTTCATAATGTTTGGAACGGTCCGGTGTAAATTCCTGTGGATAACGGTCAATAGTTGATACTCTTATGTTATCCATACCGCCTTTAAAAAAGTGCATAGGTGAACCGCGAAACATATAATTAAAATCCAACCAAGTATCACTTACCGGTTGTTTCCAAACCGGATCGGTACTGCTGTCAATAAGTTTGCCGTTGATATAAAATTTAGCCACACCGTCACTAGACGACCGTGATATTGCAACGTGTATCCATTCATTAAAGTGAAGATTTTCAGCCGCTTGTTCCGATGACATCGCTGCCACTTGATTATCGTCTCCATCTCGCAATTTGCCGTATTTGATAGCAAAATCAGCATCCGGGTCGGGGTCATTGATAAGGTATAATTCAAAAATATGACGCCTGTCACCTATACAAGCACCACCGGCGTACAAACCGTTTATGGCATCTTTATTTCCTATAAGAGCATCCGGATCTACTTTAATCCACAACTCATAAGTCCAATCACCTTCCGGTAACGAGCTTAAATCGTTTTGATGACTGCCACTAAAAGCATACATCCTTAAATTAGGATCATTGATATCCGAACCGGGCATCACAATATTGACCAATCCGTGTTTAATCAACATACCCAGATATTCGGGTAATTCCTTTTTTTTACAATTAAAAAGAATTATCGTCAATATAGTTAACCAAACAATTTTTAAAATCTTTTTCATTTTAAAAAAATATTTA
The DNA here is from genome assembly GCA_027039975.1 of Flavobacteriales bacterium. Taxonomy (GTDB): domain Bacteria; phylum Bacteroidota; class Bacteroidia; order Flavobacteriales; family Flavobacteriaceae; genus WGBX01. The sequence goes on along the minus strand of JALWFE010000071.1, from coordinate 4,630 downwards.
CAAATTAAGGTGCCAAAGGATTATACCAACCGTTAACGGCTACATCTTCACCCGGTATGCCGTATTGCGGATCGATGCCGCCGAAAGTATAAAACGGTTCTTGTAAAATTTCCAATTGTTGTGCCGGAACAGGAAAATGTAGCAATGAGCCGTCTTGCAACATATCACGCCGGCGCATATCAAAATATTCTATTCCCATACCTGTCAATGGCAATTCCATAGTCCGTTCGTAAAAAATGGCATCAATCACGGCATTCCCGTTGTTAGCCGCAACTGGTGGTAATTGTCCTCTGGTAACACGGGTACCGGCATTGATAATAGCGGCGGCTTCGGTAAACCGGTTTAAATGAGTCAGTGCTTCGGCTTTGAGTAAATCGTTTTCGGTTTTGCGCATCAAAATAACCGGTGCAAAAAAGTGTGCTTGAATATAATCGTCAAAACGGGTATAACGGTAAGTTGACCAACGGTAAGTACCGCGTTCAGGGCGATTATTGTTGGAGTTGTAAGCAAAATCCGTCGTCGCCCTGTGGTCGGGAGAATTCATAATACCATCATTTGGTAAAGCGGACAATCCGGCTTCGGGCCAATGAGCCGGTTGGTTAGGGTCCAACATATTTATCACCCGCATATCCACTTTGCCCCAAGAAGGTCGTGCCATATAATATTTGAGCCACGACATCCACTTGCGGTCACTGCCGTTTCCATCACCGTCAATAGCAAAATCTTCGGTAATACCCGCTTCCGTATGCTCTAAAACGGCCTGCCAGTCCACTGCATCCGTTTGCGATTGATTTCGAGCCGAATATACCATCAAACGGGCTATAAACGAATGAGCAATCTTTGACAAATCTTCATTGGTAAAGGACCGCGTCATCCACTCTTGCGGCAATGTAAATTGATTGTTGTCAAAAATGTCAATGGCTTTTTCCAATTGATTGATTGCCATTTCAATAGAAACCGTATAAGATGTTGCTTCCAAATGCTCAAAGTCCGTATTTTCATCCGAAGGATAAGCTTTATCAAATACTAATCCTATATAACCGTTAGCCAATCCTTGCATCATATACGCCATACCTTTGACCATCGGTGTTTCTTCTCCGTTTTCACCTATTTCAATACCTTTATCAAGGCCTGCCAATACATCGTTGGCACTGGACAATACACTATACATATTGCGCCAATAATTACGAATATTACGATGATACCGGTATGAAGGTGTATTATTATAAAATACACGCGGTTCTTTGGACAAATCCACACAGCCGTAATTGGCAAATGTAACCGTTCCCCAATCTGCCATCACCCACATAGAAGGTCCGGGGGAATTCAAATTGTGCTGTTCGGTTCGAAACCATTGGTTAAACAAACTACCGGCAAGCGCTTTTAAACCTTCCGGAGACGATAAAACATGGTCACGGTCGGGATTGTTGATGTTTTTTACATCCAACTTGTTACAACCGGTAAACATGTTTATCACTGCAAAAATTAATATAATTTTATGTAAAAATTTCATAATCAACCTTTTAAAGTTTAAATTCTACCGATAAAGTATATTTTCTAAAATTAGGATAACCGTAATTATCAAAAGTAAATCCTTTGTAACCGGCTTCGGAATCATAACCGGAATATTTGGAGAATGTAAACAAATTGTTGCCGGACAAACCGATTTTTAACCGTTTGACATATTTACCGATTGTACTGTCTTTTTTGAAGTCTAAATTATAAAAAACAGACAATTCGCTTAATTTCAAATACGTACCGTCTTCCACCCAGAATCCGTTCAAGGCATCGGCATCGTAAAGAGCTTGGTAATAATTGACCGTTTTTTTGTTTTCGGGCTTGGTATGTATTTGGTCCATCATCGGGTGACGTAAATCCCTGACCAGATATTGTGCCGTGGCATTATAGATATCACCACCTTGTTTCCAACGCCACAACATATAAAAAGTAAATTTTTTGTATTTGACCGTGCTGTTAAACGTCATATAAAAATCCGGTGTAACATTACCGATAGGAACGATTTTATTATTTCCGTCTTCATCCAAAACGTGAAAAGGATGTTCATTAACCGTTCCTATATCGGCTTTTTTGACAACAACTCCGTCTCTGTTTACCACATAATCGTTGATATCTTCACCGGGGGCTAACTGTTGAGCCATTTGGTCTAATGTGCGGACAAAATCCCAACCGTACATTGTGCCGTAAACTTCACCTTCTGCTATACGGAAAGCGCCACGCGGACCGGTACTGAACGCCGGAATACCTAATTGTGTAATCATCGAATTGGTTTTGGTAAACGTAATACCGGCATCCCATTTTACAGGTTTTTTCAATATTTTGGCATTGAGCAACGCTTCAAAATTTTTGGATACCACCGTACCGTCATTGACCCATTGAAATTTAAACCCCCCGAACATCGGTGCCAAAGGTTTGAGTACAAACTGGTCGGTGGTTTTGGTAAATGAATAAGTGGCTTCCAGATAAAACCGGTCTAAAAACGATGCATCTATACCTATTTCCGTTTCGGCGGAACGTGACGGTTTCAAATCTTTATTACCCAAAGTATTTTTTTCGTAACCGCCACCGGCAACACTTTGAAACGTCTCATATTGATAACTGAATCCGGGCCGTAAACCGGCAATACCGTAAGCTGCCCGCAATTTCAATTCTTCCACACCCGGAATTTTAAAATCTTCCGTTATACGGTAAGCACCCGAAAAACGGTAATAATTTTGCCAACGTTGATTAGGTCCGAACAAAGACGAACCGTCACGACGAAACAAAGCATCCAAAATATACCTGTCTTTATATTGTACCGATGCAATGGCAAAATAATCGGATGCCAATGTTAACGAATGGTAATCTGTTGTCGTTGTATTTGACAAATAATTAAATGACGGTAAATCGGGTAAATCAAAAGTACTGTTCGGTGTGGTGGAATAACTCCGGAATTGATTGCTTTCATACAAATAACTCAATTTCCCTATCAATCTAAAATCATCCCAACGGTGTTTATATACCAAAGTACTTCTAAAAGTTTGACTGACAATCCGCGAATCGTAACGTGACATATTGCCGTTGGTTTTGCGTAAATGATCATCTTCTATACCGTCATACGTACCGAATGGCGTGATATGTTCACTGTTATAATATTGTATTTCGGTAGCATATTCATTTTTAAAATTCAGGTTTTTCAATATTTTCCACTCGGCTTTGTAGCTGCCCAAATACCGCATTTTTTCCGAATAACTTTCCTTACGCCATAAGTCATACAACGGATTATGAACGATTTGCGACCACTGGCTCGGAAAATAATAATATTTTTGACCGTCCGGATTTTTTTTGTAAATATTAGCATCGGGTTCGAGCATCAATGCATTAAAAAACGCACTTGTTCCACCGCCCATAAAATCATTGTGCGTAGCAATAAAATTATTACTGGTCGATAATTTGAATTTATCGTTTAATTTGTGGTCTATATTCAACCGGATACTTTTACGCTTGTAACCGCCGGTTTCTATAATGATACCTTGATTGGCATAATTTTCAACTGACAAAAACATATTGGTTTTTTCGCCATTGTGTGCGATACCTATATAATTGGTATAAGACAAACCGCTTGTAAACAATTCTTTTTGAAAATCGTGATTGACACGGTAAGGTAAATCCATATAAGCATCCGGTTTTATCCGGCGGTCACCTTGAACCCGCGGGTCCCAAACACCGTCGTAATCAGCCGGATAAGTAACAAAATTATATTTGGTATATTTATCGGTGGAAAGCCAATCCAATGCCAGTTCATAAGGATGGTGTTGTGCCAATTCAAGATATTTGGCAAGTTCTTGCACACTGACTTTATTACGAATAACAAGGCTTGTTTCGTGTTTTTTAAGTTTTTTACCGCGTTTGGTAGTGATAACCAATACACCGTTGGCAGCTTTGGAACCGTAAAGCGACGAAGCGGCGGCGCCTTTAACCAATTCGGCGGATGCAACATCATCGGCATTGATATCGGCAAGTGAACCTTCCAACAATACGCCGTCCACCAGTATCATTAAACTGCTGTCACCATTCAATTGTTTGGCACCACGCAACACGATAGACGCTCCCGACCCGGGCGACCCGCTGAAAGACGTAATTTGTGCCCCGGCAACCTTACCTGTTAATGCATTGGCAATAGACGGCTGGTCGGTCATATTGAGCTGGTCGGCTTTGACTTTGGTAACCGATACCGACATTTTTTTCTTGGACGTCCCCGAAGCCACACCGGCAATAATCACTTCGTCCAACACATTTTTGGACGGCTCCATTTTGACATCTATCTTGGTTTGATTGCCCACTTTTATTTCTTTGGTAGTATAACCCATATACGAAAACACCAAAATATCATCCGGCGATGCTTCCATACTGTATTTTCCGTCAAAATCCGTTGTCGTTCCCTTTTGTGTTCCTTTGATAACAACCGCCACGCCGGGCAATCCCATACCGGTCTCATCGACAACGGTTCCATGAACGGTTTTGGTCTGTTGAGCAAAAACTTCAAAAAAAATAAAGTAAATAAATAATGTATAAATGTATTTTAAATAAATGTTCATTTTTATTGATTTAGTTAGAAAAGAAAAATAAAAAT
>JALWFE010000070.1 GCA_027039975.1 Flavobacteriales bacterium | reverse complement strand
TTTCTGATGCACGTTTCTCAAAAAATATTATTATTAACCTTGATTTATTAAATATCCCTAATTTTCTCAGTTTCTCAATAATCCATACATTTGTATTAAATTTTTAATAATAAAATTAGAAAATTATGACTTTACAACTAACCAAACCTATTTGTTTTTTTGATTTGGAAACAACCGGTATCAATACCGCCAAAGATCGCATCGTAGAAATCGCCATTTTGCGGGTTGAACCTGACGGAACGGAAATCAGTAAAACTTGGCGGGTTAATCCCGAAATGCACATACCGGCAGAAGCTTCAAAAGTTCATGGTATTTATGATGAAGATGTTGCCAACGCACCTACTTTTAAAGAAATAGCCCCCGAGGTTTACCGGCTTATACATGATGCCGATTTAGCCGGTTTCAATTCCAACCGTTTTGATGTGCCTTTGCTGGCAGAAGAATTGTTGCGAGCCGGTATCGATTTTGATTTGAAAACAAATAATTTAATTGATATCCAGAATATATTTCATAAAATGGAACCGAGAAATTTGAGTGCCGCCTACCGTTTTTATTGTGATGACGAATTAACAGATGCGCATTCGGCCGAAGCGGATACCAAAGCCACTTATGAAATCTTTAAAGCCCAAATAAAAAAATATGATAACTTACCCAAAGATATGGAAGCATTAAGCAGATTCAGTTCATATTTTAAAGCCGCCGATTTTCAAGGACGTATTATATATAATGACAAAAATGAAGAAATCATCAATTTCGGAAAATACAAAGGACAAAAAGTCTCGGATGTTTTGCAAAAAGATCACGGCTATTACGGTTGGATTATGCGTGCCGACTTCCCGCTTTACACAAAAAAAGTCATTCAAAACGTTTACGAACGGATAAAATTGCAAAAAGAACTGGAAAAATTAGAAGAATTAAAAAATAAATTCAATAATAATATTTAAAATCTTAATATATTCCAATTTGTTTTTCAAAAAATTATATTATTATTAATATTAAGCTTAAATCGATAAAATCATCGAAATTATAGTGTATTTTCAAAAAAAAATGCTTTTTGTTGCATATTGTCAAAAAATAACACTTTAAATTGCATAACGTAAAACAAAAGGAAATAATGTTGAAATTTTTTTGGAAAAAATTTAAGAAAGAGCTCATTTTCATTTTAGTATTATTAATAGGGTTGACAGCGTTATTGTCAAGGTTAAATCAATTCGGAATTAGTTTGATTGCCGGAGCTGTTTTAATGTATCTGTATATAAAATTGCAACCGGTTAATTCCAACGAGCTTAAACAACTCAAACAGGAAGTTCTCAATCAAAGAAAAGAAATTGAAGAATTGAGAAACCGTAAACTCAATGTTGCCGGAATGAAAGACATTCTGGAAATAGGTTTAATCGAAATTGATACCAATTTTACACGGACTTGGAACGAAAAATTTTCGGATAACGATAAAGATTTACATTTCATCGGTGCCTTACAAATCCAACTGGTTGCCAAATACGGTATAAACCTTAAAGATTTAATGATAAAAACAGACCACCAGAACAAATTGATTTATATAGCAGGATTGCAACCTAAATTTTTATCATTTTCCGAAATCAACCACGAATGGAAGATTGCAGAAATGATGGAATACAAAAAACGTCCGTTAAATTTGGGTAATTACTGGAAAAAATCGGAAAAATATCAAGAATTACTCAACCGTAAAATGGAAGAAAAACGTAAAGCTATTTATGATGAAATCAAACAAGGTCCAGAAGAAATACAATGGCTGATAAAGCCATTGTATCAGCAAGTGGAAAATACGATGCGTATCTTACTCAATCGTTCTGATTACGATATCAGATTCATAAAAAAAACAACAAACGATTTTCAACCCATAGAAAATGTTTTTAATCTCGGTCAAACTTTAAAACAAAAGAAAACATAAATAAAAAACTCAAACAAAACAATAACACAAACACAAAACCTAACACAAACAAACTGGTAAATTATGAAACGTTCAGTATTATTATTGTCGTTATTGATAACGGCACTGACATTTTCGCAAGGCGTTAATGTCAACCTTAAAGAAAGCGATGTTTACAAATTAAGCACGGCACGGGTACAAAATGATTATATTTTACCCGATAATAAGGGTGGTTTTATCACCGTCAGTTCCAAACGAAGCGGATTTTTGATCGATCCGGTAATTTCCGAATCTTATACGACATTTTTTGATAAAAATATGCAAATCCGCCGTTCAAAAACCTTTAAACTCAATAAAGGAAACATCAAAGGAAGTATCAAAGGGGCTTTTGTCAATAACAATCATTTATATTTAATTAATCTGGAACAAAATCTCCGGGACAAATTTTATAGTTTTAAAGTAATCGACCAAAATATAGATACCGGAGAAACAAACACAAAAGAATTCTTTCATTTAAATTTTCTTTATCCTAAAAACGAAGTAAACCTCTTTGTCAATCCCGGTTCGTTATATTATCAAAAATTGCAATATTACAGCGATGTAAACTTTTTTAATCCGAAAATTTTTATCCGGTTTTCAAAGAACAATAATTATTTTGCCATTGTTTATCGTGACCAACAAAAGAAACCAACTAAATATCACATCCATGTTTTTAACCGTAATTTCAAAGAACTTTACAGCCAAGAAATTGTCGATAAAACTCCTTCTAAACTACTGTATATTAACGACTTGCAAGTTGACAACCAAAATGGTGAAGTTTTTCTTGCTACCCAAATTTTCAGAAGTAACCCTTTAAAAGAAAAACGTATATTAAATAATGATATTACTCGTCATTTTACCGTTTACCGTATTGACCGATATTCAGTAAAACATTTTCAAATCAAACCAAAAAAAGTTATAGACAAAATACAACTTAAATTAGATAATGAAAATGTAATCGTTTACGGTTTTTATAGAAATAATTTCTTGGAAATCAACGATATAGATGGATTTTTCCGTCTCAATCTGTCCAAAGAAATGGTTGAATTAAATCAATCTTATAAAAATTTTAAGAAAAAATTGGTTGCCGTGGGTACCAAAAAACACTACAAAAAAACCAAAAATCATACAATAGTCATACGGCAATCAATATTGTTACCAAACGGCGATATGATTGTTAATGCCGAAGACTTATACATTCCGTTGATGATGAAAGGAAGAAACCGGGAAACTACCATACGGGAAATTGTCGGAGATTTATTTAATGTCAAAGTAGCGGCAAATGGTGATATTTTAAGAGTCAGAAAAATTCATAAAAAACAATTTGTTAAACCGCGATTGGCTTTACACTCATTTTTCAGCACTTACCAAAACGGAAAAGAATATTTGCTGTTTACAGACTCAACTTTAGAAAAACCTTCCGGTAATGTACCTTTCTACAAAAAAGGTAGTGAATTGAAAAACTTAAATACCATAAAAATATCGGATAACGACGGAAGCATAGAAAAACAACTCATTCCGAAACCTGAAAAATCAAAATTCAATTTCATACCGATAGAATGCACTATGATAGGACCCAATACGGCTGTAATTCCGGCCAAAGACCATGATAATATCAAGTATTACAGAATTAATTTCAAATAATCTTAAATTACGTAAAACTACCGGCGGGCGCCCTGAGGGCCCCGCCGGTAGTTTTTTTTATATCGGTAAATAATCAACTATCATTTCTTAATACCAACCATCTCTTCCAACATATCCGTTGTAATGGATTTAGGTCTTTCAATAGGATATCCCAATGCCCTGTCCCAAATAATATTGGACAACACACCTATAGAACGTCCTATGGAAAATAATACGGTATAAAAATCATATTCCCTGACACCGTAATGCCATTGCACCACACCGGATTGAGCATCAACATTTGGCCAAGGATTTTTAGCTTTTCCATGCTCCATTAGTATCGGTGGAACCACTTCATACAAAGCAGATACATATTTGAACAACGGATCATCGGGCATATGTGTCAAACAAAATTCCCTCTGAACCGTATATCTCGGATCGGTTTTGCGTAATACGGCATGTCCGAAACCCGGAATGACCTGACCGCTGTTTAAGGTATCCCAAACATATTTTTCCAATTCTTTTTTATCGGGAACTTGATCACCGTATTTATCATACAACTTATGAAGCCAACGTAAAACTTCCTGATTGGCCAAGCCGTGCAACGGACCTGCCAATCCGTTTATCATACCGGAGATGGCATAATAAACATCAGACAACGAACTGGCTATCAAATGACCGGTATGCGCACTGACATTACCAGCTTCGTGATCAGCGTGGATAATGAAATACATTCGCGATACATCGTCATAAGGTTTGTCTTTACCCATCATATAGGCAAAATTTGCACCTAAATCCAAAGTAGGATCCGGATAACGATGCCCACCTTCGGGATTGTAAAGTTTGTTGTAAATATAAGCGCCAATCAATGGAATTTTAGCCAATAAATTGGTAGCATCTTCATAAGTCGGATCCCAGTAATCCATTTTACTGATACCTTGACGGTATTTAACATTGAATAATGATTCACGTTCCAAACTCATCACCGCCGCCGATAATATGGCCATCGGATGACTTTCGCTCGGGAAAGAATCGACCACATCCCAAACATATTTGGGAATAATACGGCGATTGTTCATATCCATTATCAAAGCTTCGACTTGATCTTGCGTCGGAATGTCACCTGTCAACAACAAATAATACAAACCTTCTACATAAGGCATCTCGGCACCTTCGGGTTTCGGTAATTTTTCAAATACTTCGGGCAATGTATAGCCTCTGTAACGGATACCTTCATAAGGGTCCAAATAAGAAATATCGGATATCAAACTTTTAATACCCCGCATCCCGCCGATTATTTGACCGGCTCTGACTTGATCAACAACTACATCACCGTATTCTTTTGCCAATCTTTTGGTTCTCGGGCGATGTGCTTCTATTTTATTATATAATTTTTGTTTTAAACACTTCATATTACTAATACTTTTAAAATTCCTTCAAAGTTACGAATATTCAAGCGTATTTTTTTATAATTTTTTCAATAATATAACAAAAATCATTTTCTATTATAAAATTTTTGTTACATAGGTTACAAATATAAAGTAGATACAAAAAAATCCCGGTAAAAGCCGGGATTTTTTTTATCTCTTCAAAATTAGAAACCTAATTTGGCTTTGACATCATTGTACAAATCAGGTCCGTTGGCCACAATCAAATTGGTAGGACCGGAACTGTCAAAAACATAATCGTAACCTTTTTCTTTTGCTACATCTTTGATAGCTTTCAAAAGTTTTTCTTGAATAGGTTTCATCAAATCAGCTTCTTTCTTTTGGGCTTCTTCTTGAATATCTTGTTGTGCTTTGGCAATGTTTTTTTCCATTTCCATCAATTCTTGCACCCTTTTTTGATTTTCTTGTTCGGAAACGGTTTTGGCTTCATCTTGATATTTTTTAAGCTTGGCTTGATAAGCATCTTGCATCTCTTGCAACTCTTTTTGATAAGTTGCATACAGTTTCTTCATTTCTGCTTGACCGGCTTTAAATTCCGGCATTTCCGACAAAATTTTTTGCACGTCGATATGGGCAATTTTTTGTTGGGCATTTACATTGGATATGCCTAACCAAAGCATTAATGCCGCTAATACTAGTTTTAAGTGTCTCATATTTATTCAATTTTTAATGATTAATTTTTATTTCCTTCTTTATTATCAACTTTTTTATTATCCGTATTTTTCGATTTTTTCTTTTTTTCTTCCTTGCGTTTGCGTCTTTCCTCCAATATTTTTTGACGTCTTGCCTCACGTTCGGCTTTGCGTTGTGCGGCTTTTTCTTGTGGCGTCATTGCTTTATTTTTTTGAGCCTCAAAAGCTTTAAGTTGTTCAGGCGTCAACTGATCGCCATATTCTTCTTTTTTATCTTTTTTATTTTTTTCCGGTTCGTCTTTTTTATCTTTATTTTTACTATCATCCTGCTTGTCATTTGCTTTCTTCGTATTTTTATCTTCTTGTTTTCCTTTTTTCAAAGCTTTTTGTTTAGCTTCACGCTGTTTTTTTCGAGCTTCAAGTGCCGCTTTACGCTTGGCTTCCCGTTCAGCTTTTCGTTTGGCTGCCAATTCGGCACGCCGTTTGGCCGCTTCATTTTTAAGTTCTTTTTGTTTTTCCTTGCGTTCTTTATTTTTCTTTTCCCTTTGTTCCTTACTTTTTTCTTTTGTTATCAGTTTTAAAATCTTATCGGAAATATCCAATTTAGGTGAAACATAAACTAATCCCAGATTATCATTTGCCTTGTCAAAAACAATATCATATTTGGTGGTTTTTAACAACTTAGCTACGGCATTAAATACTCTGTCTTGTACCGGTGTAATTAAATGTTCTTTTTGCAAAATATAATCACCTTCCGGACCGAATTTTTCCAATTGATATTTTAACAATTCTTTTTCTTTAAAAGCAATTTGTTCTTCTTTTTCCTGTAATAATTCTTTGGTCAACAAAACTTTTTCTTGTTCCAATGCCGCTTTTAAATCTTTTATTTCTTTTTCCCTTCGCTCTATTTCTTCTTTCCAACGTTTGGCTCGGGCATCCAGTTCTTTTAACGCCGATTGATATTCCGGTAATTTTTCCAAAATATAATCCATATCAATCGATGCGATTCTGATTTTTCTTTGTCCGGAGGATACAAAAATCTCCAAAAACAAAAATGATAATAAGATTAATTTTTTCATAATTCAATTTATATTAAGAAATAATTGTGCCAAAGTCGAAATTTTTACAACCTCTGGTTCATTATAAAGTGTGTTTGCCAACCCGAAACTTTCGGCACACCGTAAGCATTTGGCACTTTATCAAATCCATATCCGAAATCTATACCCAGCAACCCGAAAGCACTCATAAAAATACGGATACCGACTCCGGCAGACTTTTTTAACGAAAACGGATTAAAAAATTTTATATTGTTATAGGTATTGGCGCCTTCCAAAAATGTCAATACATATATGGAAGCTTGCGGCTTTAAAGTTACGGGATATCGCAATTCAAAAGAAAACTTATTGAAAACCGTACCACCAAGATTGCCAAATCCCCTGTTTAACGATTGATCAACATATCCCCGCAAAGGAATAATTTCACGCGAATCGAGATTGCCGGCTACCGGCATCGTGCCTCCTACATAAAACCTTTCAAATGGCGGAATACCTAAATCCATGTTATAAGCTCCCAAAACACCAAACTCAGCTTTGGAACGTAAAATCAATTTTTTATACAACGATGAATACCACGTTCCGCTTAATTTAATTTTATAGTATTCTATAAATTTATATTTGGTTCTATTGATTTTTTCATAATCAGGATTACCATTTTCATCTTGAAAATCCGGATTTTGATTGATCGTTGCATAATCGATATCACTAAACAAAGAATACGGTGGTGTCAATTTCAAACTTAATCCGAATTCCGAACCAACCGTCGGAAAAATAGGATTGGGACCACTGGAATTTCGTCCGAATAAGAAATTGTATGAAAAATTATTAGAATTACCATCATTAAATCCGAAAGCACCTATTGATCCGTAATTTTTTATTTTATAATGATTGAGACTGATGGATTGACTCAAATAGAAAAAATCATCCGGCCATTTCAATTTTTTGGACAAACCGATTGATAAACCGGTTATAATAAATTTTTTATTACGATCAACATCCCAGTAATTGTAAGTTAAATTATTGTAATCAATACCATAATATGTTGAATAATAAGCCGAAACGGAAAAAGCTTGTGGTTTTTTACCGCCAAACCAAGGTTCCACAAAAGACAAACTGTAAGTTTCGTATCGGCGTGACATTTGCAAATTTAAAGACAAATTTTGACCGTCTCCCATAGGTAAAGGTTTGTATGCTTTTCCATTAAATATGTTACGTATCGAAAAATTGTTTAAGCCCAAGCCCAATGTACCTATAAAATAATGACCGTCAAAACCGCCTTGTAATTGAATTTGACTACTCCCGGCTTCAACAACTTGCCAATCGACATCAACCGTCCCGGCATTGGGGTCGATATTTTTCAAATCCGGTGAAATTTTTTCAGCATCAAAAATTTTCATTTGAGCCAATTCCCTGATAGTTCTAATAACATTCTGTTTACTATAAGTCGCTCCGGGTAAAGTTCGCAATTCTCGATATATCACTTTATCATTGGTTTTCATATTGCCGCTGACCGTGATATTATTAAATTTTGCCGGTTTGCCTTCATAAATCCGCAACTCATAATCAATCGTATCGTTACGAACGCCTTTTTCAACCAAATTTATACGGGAAAACAAATAGCCGTTATTTTGATACAGATTTGTAACGCTTTCGGCATCCGGTTTTGTCGGATCATTAACACGTTTGGCTATAAGAGTACCATTATAAACGTCACCTTTTTTAATTCCTAATATTTCTTTGATAAACTTGGTGGAATACCGGCTGTTACCAATTACATCGATATCTCCGAAATAATATTTGTGACCTTCTTCCAACTTTATATCAATATTTAAATTGTTTTGCTGGTCAAAATAAACCGAATCAGAGATAACACGGGCGTCACGGTAACCTTTCTCTTTGTAATATTTTTCAAGGTTGACCAAATCTTCTTTAAAATCATCAAAAATGTATTTGGAACGTTTCCAAAAACGGTAAAAGCGTTTTTCTTTGGTGTGTTTCAGTTTCCTTTTTAATTTCCGAGCAGGTATATCCTTATTCCCGATGATGTTTATATGTTTTATTTTAACACGTTTGCCCTTATCAACATTTACCAATAACCAGACATAATCCGCCGTATCCTTTACGGCCTTCAAATCTACTTTGGCTTTTAAAAAACCTTTGCGTATCAAATCATTTTTGATTGTTTCTACGGTTCTGGCTTTGAGGTTTTCACTCAAAATGGCATTTTTTTTAAGCCCGAGTTCTTTGATCAATTCTTTTCGTTTGGATCTAGATAATCCGTCTATTTTAACTTCGGAAATTTTTGGCAATTCCTGCAAGTCGATTTCCAAAATGACCTTGTTGCCGGTCGTAGGAATTATATAAAGATTAACATCCGAAAAATAAGTCAAGTCCCACAACTTATTGATAATTTCAGCTGTTTGGTCTCCGGGTACTTCAATAATATCCCCTTTATCAAAACCGATAAAAGCTTTAACCGTTTGCGGATTAAATTGCTTAAGACCGTTAATTTTTATATCTTCTATTTGATAAATTTTGTAATCGCTATTATTGACCTTTTGTCCGTAAAATTCCGTTATCAACAAAAAGACCAAAAACGACCAAATTATTTTATGATTCATTTTTAATTTGTTCACTTGTTTTTCCAAATCTTCTTTCTCTTTTTTGATAATCAGCCAGTGCTTCATAAAAATTTTGTTTACTAAAATCAGGCCAAAGTATATCGGTAAAATATAATTCGGCATAAGCAATTTTCCACAATAAAAAATTGCTAATCCTTTTTTCACCTCCCGTTCTTATCATAAAATCCACATCGGGTAAATCATGGCTGTAAAGATGCAAATTTATTTTATTTTCATCAATATTTTCAGGAAAAATTATATTATTTTTAACTTTTTTTGAAATTTCTTTTGCCATTTGAATAATCTCGTCTCGACCACCGTAATTCAAGGCTATCGACAATGTCAATCCATTATTGGATGCCGTTTTATTCATTACCTCTTGTATCATTTTATATGTGTTTTCCGGCAACCGTTTTAAATTTCCTATGGCTATAAGCCGTATATTTTGTTTTAACAAATCGTCTATTTGGTCATTCAAAGTTTCAACCAGCAAATTCATCAATGCATCAACTTCTTCTTTGGGACGGTTCCAATTTTCCGTTGAAAATGTATATAAACTCAAATATTTAATTTGTAATTCCACTGAACTTTCAACAATTCTTCTCACCGTTTTAACGCCTTCTTTATGCCCGAAAACCCTGTTTTTACCTCTCTTTTTGGACCAACGTCCGTTACCGTCCATTATAATGGCTATATGCCGAGGTAAAATCTCAGGATTTAAAACTATATATTCTGAGGACATAACTAAACGAATTAAATTAAAACATATTGAAATAACAAGTTAAATCACCAAATGTATAAATAAAACTTATTGAAGTAAAAGTATACCAGTCGTTCGAATTAAGATTGGTTGTCGGCTCTACACCGTCTTTTTGGTCTTCATTGCGAAAATAAGCATAAGTTCCATCTAGATTATCAGTAAAATAATAGTAAGCTCCTGTTTCCATAGCAATAATAAAATGCTCTGAAACCTTGTATTTAAGACCCAATACCATTGGGATATTCAACTGGGTACCGTCATACTCCAAACCGGTATTGTTTCCGGTATTATGAAAAAAATTCCCGTTGTAATTTCCAATACCAACACCTAAATAAAAATAAGGTGTCAACTTATGAAGGGATTGCAATCTTAAAAAAGGATTGCGCACAATAAAATTATATTCAATCCCGCTTGAAAAATGAATAATTTGACCGGAAGAAGAAAAATTTCTCAATTGCCTCCCCTTACTTTCAGCCTCTGAATCTTTTGTATCGATTTGAAAATAATTTAAATTAAAACGTATTGAAAACCACTGATTTATAGTTCGCTTAAAAACAATACCACCACCAATTTTGTTAGGATAAAAATAATACTCTCTTCCTATATCACCAACATAATTTCCACCACCGGCTACAAGCCCGATTTCATATTGCTGAGCATTGAGAAATGCCACATTCAAGATAAATAAAATGATAAAAAATTTAAACTTTGTCATGTTGTTAATTAGAATTTGCAAATATAACAATAAACTAAATACATTAACGTATCAAATGTGGTTTTATTGGATAGCTTACCTGTTTACAATATTCTTTTTCTACAAATAATAATTTTGTACCATCAATATTCATAATTTATTAACCCTATTTATTAACCTTGACCTGCATATTGACATTCTATCTTTCTATTTTATTCCCATAATCCTTAGTTTTGCAATAAAAATATATAAAAATGCGAAAATTAAAAAACAGCGAATTGAACCGGCTCGACATTGACAGTTTTAAAAAAACAAAAAAAATACCGGTTATCGTGGTTTTGGACAATATCAGAAGTTTAAATAATATCGGTTCGGTTTTTAGAACAGCTGATGCTTTTTTAGTCAAAGCAATTTATCTTTGCGGTATTACCGCACAACCACCTCATAAAGACATTCACAAAACTGCTTTGGGAGCAACCGAATCGGTAGAATGGCATTATTTTGCCGATACTCTCGAAGCTGTAAAATCCTTAAAAAATCAAAATATCTGCATTGTCAGTATCGAACAAGTAGAAAATGCCATTCCGTTGCATAAATTTGATGTCCGCCCTCAACAAAATTATGCGCTAATATTTGGCAATGAAGTAAAAGGCGTCCAACAAGAAGTGGTTAATCAATCGGATTATTGTATTGAAATACCTCAATTCGGTACCAAACATTCTTTAAATATCTCCGTCAGCACAGGTATCGTGTTGTGGGAATTTGTTAAAAAAACGGATTACCTGTCAAAAAAATAAAAAAATATTTTATAGCTTTGCCTCAAATTTAACATTAACAAATAAATTTAATAATAAATTTAATAATAAAAATGACTGTTTACAAACATCCTAAGTCAATAATTATTTTGCATTGGGTGACTTTTTTATTGCTTATTATTGCCATTTTTAATAAACCGGAAGAAAATGAATTAAAATTAAACAGTCAAGACATTGAATCTTTCTATCCTCAAATTTTAATTGGTACAAGTATTCTACTATTAACACTTGTCAGAATAATTATCAAAAGAATTTGCCCCGACAGACGACCACCTAATATTAATTATTTCAATCCGGCTCACAAAAAAATAGCCAAAATTGTTTATTACCTTATCTATGTTTTTTTACTTTTTATCCCGATAGTGGGACTTACCATATTTTACCAAATAAATTCTTTATCAAACAGCCCCGATTTAATAACGGAAGAAACCGGATTTTATGAAACCTTATTGATAATTCACAAATTTTCACTCATTATTTTTTCAATTTTAATTTTTATTCATGTTTCCTATCTTCTTTTTTATGCGATAAAAACAAAAGAAAATGTTCTAAAACGAATGTGGTTTTAGAACATTAAATTTCCTCAAGGTTCAAAAAAATGACTGGCTTTCGAAACCCGGTTTATTATTAACCCCCGATTTTTTTTACTTTATAACCTTTATCCTTCAAAATTTGAACAATTTTGTCTCGGTTATTACCTTGAATGATAATCTCCCCGTCCTTAACACTGCCACCTACACCCAGTTTGTTTTTTAACTCTTTTCCGAGTTGTTTTAACGCGTCTTGACTGCCTTCAAAACCTTTGATAACGGTTACAATCTTTCCGGCACGTCCTTTTTTGGAAAAATGGGCTTCTAACAGTTGTTCTCCCGGTGGTAAACTTTCGTCCGCCTGTTTTTCTTCCGACTGATATTCCGGGTCCGTAGAATACACAAACGATCCCAATTGACTCAAATCATTCAAAGTTTTTTTCTTTTTTGACATAATTTAAGCATCAATATTAGCGTAAATAGCATTTTTCTCGATAAATTCACGTCTGGGTGGCACTTCGTCTCCCATTAGCATAGAGAAAACACGGTCGGCTTCTGTACCGTTTTCAATGGTAATTTGTTTCAAAATACGGGTTTCAGGATTCATTGTGGTTTCCCACAATTGTTCGGCATTCATTTCACCCAAACCTTTATAACGTTGAACGTGAGCCCCTTGTCCGAATTCTTTCAAAATTTTATCCCGCTCTTCGTCACTCCAAGCGTAAGCTTTCTTTTGTCCCTTTTTAACTTGATAAAGCGGTGGTGTAGCTATATAAACGTGACCGTTCTCTATCAATTCACGCATATACCTGAAAAAGAATGTCAAAATCAAAGTGGAAATATGACTGCCGTCTACATCGGCATCGGTCATAATAATCACCTTATTATACCGTAATTTTTCCAAATTCAGAGCTTTACTGTCGTCCTCGGTTCCAATCGTCACACCGAGTGCCGTAAAAATATTGCGGATTTCCTCATTGTCAAAAACTTTGTGTTGCAACGCTTTTTCGACATTTAAAATTTTACCGCGCAAAGGCAAGATGGCTTGAAAATTACGGTCGCGTCCTTGTTTTGCCGTTCCACCGGCCGAATCACCTTCCACTAAGAAAATTTCACATCTTTCCGGGTCGGTTTCGGAGCAGTCCGATAATTTACCCGGCAATCCGGCACCTCCCATAACGGTTTTTCGTTGGACCATTTCGCGAGCCTTCTTGGCGGCATGCCTGGCTTGTGCAGCTAAAATAACCTTTTCAACTATGGCCTTGGCATCCTTCGGATTCTCTTCCAGATAATCGGTTAACATTTCGGAAACCGCTTGGCTTACCGGCGCACTTACTTCACGGTTACCAAGTTTCGTCTTGGTTTGCCCTTCAAACTGTGGCTCGGCAACCTTAACGGAAATAATAGCCGTCAAACCTTCCCGGAAATCATCCCCCGATATTTCAAATTTAAGCTTATCAAGCATACCGGTTTTTTCGGCATATTTTTTCAAGGTGGTTGTCAATCCGCGTCTAAATCCCGATAAATGCGTTCCGCCTTCATGCGTATTAATATTATTGACATACGAATGCACATTTTCGGTATATGATGTATTGTAAATCATTGCCACTTCTACCGGAATACCATTCTTCTCCCCCTCCATACTGATAACATCCGAAATAATTGGCTCGCGATGTGCATCGAGAAAACGGATAAATTCTTTTAAACCTTCCTTGCTATAAAACTCATCGTGAACATATTCACCTTTTTCATTTTTTTGACGTTTGTCGGTAATCGTAATGGTGATTCCTTTATTGAGAAAAGCAAGCTCACGCATCCGCATAGCCAAAGTTTCATAATCAAATTCTATGGTTTGCTTAAAAATTTCCTTGTCGGGATGAAATTTGACATAAGTCCCGGTCTCTTGCGTCTCTCCTACCACTTTTACAGGATATAAAGCCCTGCCCCGCTCGTATTCTTGTTGCCAAATTTTTCCTTCACGGTAAACCTGTGCCAATAAATGATCGGATAGTGCATTTACAACCGATACACCGACACCGTGTAAACCTCCCGATACTTTATAAGAATCTTTATCAAATTTACCACCAGCACCTATTTTGGTCATTACCACTTCAAGCGCCGACACCCCTTCTTTTTTATGTAAACCGACCGGGATACCACGACCGTTATCTTTTACCGATACCGAATTATCCTCGTGTATGACGACATCTATACGGTCACAATATCCGGCCATTGCCTCATCTATCGAATTATCAACTACTTCATATACCAAATGATGCAGACCGCGAACACCTATATCACCAATATACATAGATGGACGCATCCTTACGTGTTCGATACCTTCCAAAGCTTGAATACTGTCTGCCGAATAATTTTGTGCCTGTGTCTGTTTTTTTTCTTCACTCATAAAAATTACCTTTTCTTTAAAAATTTATTAATTACAAATATACGATTTTTTGTTTACCAAACCGTATTTATTTCCATTTTTAAACCGCCTGTAACATTAAAAATTCAAATGTTTATGAAACACCGGAAAATTTTCTGATATATATATCTAACTTTCACCAAGACAATAAAAACTTTCGGTTAAAATTTCATATTCACAAAAAAAAATGTATTTTTGCAATCCGAAAAATATGAAGATGAAGACTTTGAAATCGTATGATATAAAATTCACCGGTCTTAAAAACGGTAAACACCGGTACAAATTCCACATCGACCGTGAATTTTTTGAGCATTTTGACAATGACGATTTTGAAAGTTGTGATATTGACATAGTGATTGAATTAAACAAGAGTGACCGGTTTCTGGAATTTAATATTCACAATTCGGGTACTGTTAACGTGCCTTGTGATATCAGCGGTGAAATGTTTGACCAAAAAATTGAAGGTGATTTGGATTTTATTGTTAAATTCGGTGAAAGATACAACGACGACCGCGAAGATTTGATTTACATTCCATACCATTCACACTTTTTCAATATTGCACAACAAATTTACGAATCGGTTGTTTTGAGTATTCCGGTCAAACGTATTCATCCCGACATTGCTTCGGGTAAAAAAATCGCCGGAAATGCCAAATACATTATCAACTACGATGACAATATCATACAACCGGTCCCAAAAACCGGTGACGAAAAAGAAATTGACCCGCGTTGGGCGGTATTAAAAAAAATATTAACTGATAAAAAATAATAAAAATGGCACATCCCAAGAGAAGATCATCCAAACAAAGAGGCCGTAAAAGAAGAACACATTATAAGATAAAAATGCCTCAAATAGCTATTGATTCCACTACCGGTGAAGCGCACTTGTATCACAGGGCTCACTGGCACGAAGGAAAATTATATTACAAAGGAAAAGTTGTAATAGACCCTGAGCAAGAAGAAGCATAAAAATCACAAAAAAACTTAAAAAAACGCCATTTTTTTGCAAAAAAATAACGTTTTTAACATTTTTAAACAAAAAACAGTTCTTTTTTGTGTTTTTTTTTCTATTTTGCCGGTCCAAAGCAAACGAAAAAATTAACTAAAATTTAGGAATATGGACATTAAAGAAGTACAAAACCTCATAAAACTGGTTTCCAAATCAGGTATCAGTGAAGTAAAAATCGAAGAAAAAGATTTTAAACTGACCATAAAAAACAAATCCGACAGTGTTCCTGCTACACAAGTCGTGGCACCGGTAGCTGCGGCAGTTCCAGGCGCTATTCCTCCCGCTCCGGTTGCAGCTGCACCGGCAATTACACCTCCGGCAACTCCCACTGCACCGGCTAACGAAACACCTCAAAACGAAACCGACGAATCAAAATACGTTACTATTAAGGCTCCTATTATCGGCACTTTCTATCGCAGGCCGGCTCCCGACAAACCGCCTTACGTGGAAGTCGGCGATATTATTAAAGAAGGGGATGTGGTTTGTATTATTGAAGCAATGAAACTATTCAACGAAATCGAATCGGAAATTTCCGGAAAAATCGTCAAAGTACTGATTGAAGATGCCACCCCTGTGGAATTTGACCAACCGTTGTTTTTGGTAGAGCCAATGTAATAACTTAAATGTATTTTGTATGTTTAATAAAATATTAATTGCCAATCGCGGCGAAATAGCTTTACGTATTATTCGAACTTGTAAAGAAATGGGTATCAAAACCGTTGCAGTTTACTCAACTGCCGACGAAGACAGTTTGCATGTTCGTTTTGCCGACGAAGCCGTAAAAATAGGACCACCGGCAAGCAGTGAATCTTACCTGAATATTCCCAATATTATAGCTGCTGCTGAAATCACCAATGCAGATGCTATCCACCCCGGATATGGATTTTTGGCTGAAAATGCCAAATTTGCCAAACTTTGCGAAGTACATAATTTAAAATTCATAGGACCGACACCCGAAATGATTAACCGTATGGGTGATAAAGCAACTGCTAAAAAAACTATGTTGGAAGCAGGCGTGCCAACGGTACCCGGTTCTGACGGTTTATTAGAATCTTATGAAGAAGCTGAAAAACTTGCAGATAAAATCGGCTATCCGGTTATGCTCAAAGCTACTGCCGGAGGTGGTGGAAAAGGTATGCGTGCCGTATGGAAAAAAGAAGACCTAAAAAAAGCTTGGGAAGATGCCCGTCAAGAATCAAAAGCCGCTTTTGGCAATGACGGTATGTATATGGAAAAACTGATAGAAGAACCACGCCATATCGAAATTCAAATTATCGGTGACCAATACGGCAAAGCGGTGCATCTCTCCGAAAGGGATTGTTCCATACAACGCCGTCATCAAAAATTGATTGAAGAAACCCCTTCACCCTTTATGACCGAAGAATTGCGTGAAAAAATGGGTAAAGCCGCTGTAAAAGCCGCTGAAAGTATTAATTATGAAGGCGTTGGAACGGTTGAATTTCTTGTAGATAAAAACCGTAATTTCTATTTTATGGAAATGAATACCCGTATTCAGGTGGAACATCCTATCACAGAACAAGTTATCGATTACGATTTAATCAGGGAACAAATAAAAGTTGCCGCCGGTGTGCCTATCTTAGGTATTAATTATTATCCCAAATTGCACTCTATCGAATGCCGTATCAATGCCGAAGACCCTTACAATGATTTCCGTCCTTCACCGGGTGTTATCAAAACATTTCACGCTCCGGGCGGACACGGTGTCCGGCTCGATACCCATGCCTATCAAGGCTATGTAATCCCGCCTTACTACGATTCAATGATTGCCAAATTGATAACTACCGCTCAAACCCGTGAAGAAGCCATTGAAAAAATGAAACGGGCTTTGGATGAATTTGTAATTGAAGGCGTTAAAACAACAATACCTTTCCATAGACAAATGATGGATGACCCGGATTTTATAGCCGGCAATTATACTACCAAATTTATGGAAAACTTTAAATTGAACGAAAAATATCTCAAAGAATACGAAAGAAACGTCAAGTAATTAAATACAGACCTACTGGGTTTACAAAACCTGGTAGGTCTAACCAAAAAAATCCAGTAGGTCTGATATAAAGTTAAAACCCGGCTACTCTGGATTTTCAAAACCTATTGCCGTAGTTTGGCACCGAATTTTTGTTCAAAACTTTTAAAAATCTTATTCATCGTCTTTTCTATCTGCTTGTCATTCAACGTCCTCTGTTTGTCTTGTAATATAAAACTCAAAGCATAAGATTTTTTTCCTTCGGCTATCTTATCACCTTCATATACATCAAATAAATTAACGCCTTGCAGTAATTTTCTTTCCACATCAAAAGCAACATCATATAAATCTTTATAACTGATATTTTTATCTATTTCCAAAGCCAAATCACGCCTTACGGAAGGGAATCTCGGTATGTCACGATATACAACACGACTGTTTTTCTTGATAGCTTCCATAAGATTATCCCAAACAAAATCGGCATAATAAACATCCTTGTTGATATCAAAATATTTCCTGATAGCCGGTTTAACTTTTCCCATACTTATAACCGGCTTTTTGGCAATTTCGAAAACAATGCTTTCATTCAAATCTTTGTTATCACCGGGTTTTATCTTGTAATCATCAATACCAAAACGCTTCAAAACGGCTTCAATTTGCCCTTTTAAATGATAAAATCCGGTTTGCGCGGGCGGTTCCAACCAATTCTCCGGAACAAGTTTGCCGGTCATCACCAAAGATAAACGCTTTTCTTCAACATATTTTCCTTTGCTATAGCGGTTATAAATTTTCCCAAATTCGAAAAATTTCAAATCGGATTGCTTTCTATTCATATTATAAGCAACCGATTCCAAAGCACTAAACAACATCGATTGACGCAACACGCTCAAATCAATACTCAACGGATTGAGTATTTCGACGGTAGTATTTTTGTCAATTTGCGATGACAAATCCAAGTATTTAGGCGTTGTCAACGAATTGGACATAATTTCGGTAAAACCGTGTGCCCGCAACAATTCGGCAATAACATCCTCTACTTTGTATGAAGCCAATCTCTCAGAAGTTTCAACACTGGCATTTATCTTGGTCGAAAAATCAACATTATTATATCCGTAAACCCGCAATATTTCTTCAACAATATCGGCCGGACGTGTTACATCGACACGGTATGGCGGTACTACCAAATTTAATCCGTGATCGGTTTCGGAAGTAATTTTGATTTCCAGCGAAGCTAAAATATTTTTTATGATATTTTTATCGATGACATTACCTGTCAAAGTGTTCAAATAATCATAAGATAATGAAATATTATACGGTTCTATTTTGTTAGGATAAACATCTATCAAATCCGTTACGATTTCGGTATTGGCATATTCTTTTATCAATGTTACAGCCCTTTTTAAAGCATAAACCGTCATATCCGGGTCCACACCCCGTTCAAAGCGGAAAGATGAATCGGTATTCAAACCGTGTCTTTTAGCCGCTTTACGAACTGTAACAGGGTCAAAATAAGCACTTTCCAAAAATATATTAGTCGTTTCTTCTGTAATACCTGAATCTATCCCCCCGAAAACACCAGCTATGACCATTGGCGTTTTTTCATTATAGATAATCAAATCTTCGGGATGTAATTGGCGTTCAACACCGTCCAAGGTTACCAAAGTATCACCGGGTTCAGCAGTTTTAACAATAATTTTTTGTCCGTGAATTTTTTCCGCATCAAAAGCGTGTAAAGGTTGTCCCAGTTCGTGCATCACATAATTGGTAATATCCACCACATTATTAATCGGTGACAAACCTATGGCTTTTAAACGGTTTTGTATCCATTCCGGCGAAGGACCGATTTTGACATTCTTAATAGTAATACCGGCATACCGCGGACATTTATCTTTGTCAATAATCTCTATTTGGACAGGCCGTATTTTACTGTCAATATTAAATTTCGAAACCGAAGGTGTATTAAAATTAACCGGTTCGTTGAGATGCATAAAACCAGCTTTCAAATCCCTTGCAACACCCAAATGACTCATAGCATCGGCACGATTAGGAGTTAAACCTATTTCAAAAACTTCATCGGTTTCAATATTCATTATGTCACTCAAATTTTTTCCTACTTCGGTCGATTCATCAAGCACCATAATACCATCGTGGTTATCCCCCAATCCCAATTCGTCTTCGGCGCATATCATACCGTAACTGACTTCTCCTCTGATTTTACTTTTTTTTATTTTAAATTCGTTATTATTTTTATCATACAAAACCGTTCCGATTGTTGCTACCGGAACAATTTGACCTGCCGCCACATTAGGAGCGCCACAGACAATCTGAACCGGTTCGCCTGTTCCCAAATCCACTTTGGTAATAGATAATTTATCGGCATTAGGATGTTTATAAACTTCCAAAACCTTCCCGGTGACCACACCTTTTAGTCCGCCTTTAACAGATTCGAAAGTTTCTATGCCTTCCACTTCCAAGCCTAAATCCGTCAACAATTCACCGGTTTTTTCCGCCGGCCAGTCTATGTCTATAAACTGTTTTAACCAATTATATGATATCTTCATCTATTTAAAATTTAGAAAAACAAATTTACGGCAAAAGTTAGAATTATAAAAAATTATTCAATTATTCATAACACTGCCATTCAAAACACTAACCGGTTTCACAAAAGGATTACTAAGCGTGTAATAAAAAAAACCGCTCGAAAAAATCAAGCGGTTTTTTTTTAAAAAACTTTAATATAAATTTATGCCTCGCTACCCCGTCCGAAATTAATAGGCGGAATACCGGCTTTACCATAATCTTTGATGGTACCATGCGCATTTTCAAAACGCTTCACGTTATCATTTAAAGCCATAACCAAACGCTTGGCGTGTTGTGGCGTTAAAATAATACGTGATTTTACTTTGGCTTTCGGAACACCCGGCATAATTTTGATAAAATCAATAATAAACTCGGATGCCGAATGATTGATAACAGCCAAATTGGCATAAATACCATCGGCTACCTCTTCAGGCAATTCTATATTTATTTTTTGTTGTTGTTTTTGATCGCTCATAATTAATATTTTTTAGTCTAACATATTGTCTTGTATTTTATCAATGATCATATTTTCGTAATCTTCTTTTTGAGATACAGCAAGATTTTCATACTCTTTCAATCCGGTTCCTGCCGGAATCTTACGTCCAACAATTACGTTTTCTTTCAAACCTTCCAAATAATCGACTTTGGCTCTGATGGCAGCTTCGTTCAATACTTTGGTGGTTTCTTGGAAAGAAGCGGCTGAAATAAAGGATTTGGTCTGTAAGGATGCTTTGGTAATACCTTGCAATACCGGCGATGCTTTTGCAGGAATAACATCACGCGTAACGACCAATTTTTTATCTTGCCGTCTCAAAACGGAATTTTCTTCACGTAACTGTCTCGGACTGACCAATTGACCGGCTTTAAAGTTTTCGGAATCTCCCGGATCTTCTACCACTTTCATCGATAAAATACGGTCATTTTCTTCAATAAAATCAAATTTATGAACCAATTCACCCGGCAAGAAAGTGGTATCACCCGAATCTTCAATCATTACTTTCTGCATCATCTGTCTGACAACCACTTCAAAATGCTTGTCATTAATTTTTACACCTTGCAAACGGTAAACTTCCTGAACTTCGTTCACCAAGTATTGTTGAACCGCCGAAGGTCCTTTAATCTTCAAGATATCATTCGGTGTGATAGCACCATCAGATAACGGAGTGCCGGCACGGATAAAATCATTTTCTTGTACCAATATTTGATTGGATAATTTAATCAAATATTTTTTAACATCACCTGTTTTAGCCGTTACAATGATTTCCCTGTTACCCCGTTTAATTTTTCCGAACGAAACAACACCGTCTATTTCCGATACAACTGCCGGATTGGACGGATTACGGGCTTCAAACAATTCCGTAACACGCGGCAAACCACCCGTAATATCACCGGCTTTTATCGATTTTCGAGGAATTTTTACCAGAATGGTTCCTTTCTTTATTTTCTTGCCATCTTCAACATTGATACGAGCACCAAACGGCAAGTTGTAAGAACGTAAGACTTCTCCTTTGTTATCAACAATTTTAAGTGTCGGTATCAATTTTTTGTTCTTACTTTCGGTGATAACTTTCTCCTCACGGTTGGTTTGTTCGTCTATTTCAAGTTGATAAGTAACACCTTGAATAATATTTTCATAGACTACCTTTCCGCTAAATTCTGATACAATAACCGAGTTCCAAGGATCCCATTCGGCAATAATTTCTCCCTTCAAAACTTTATCTCCCGGTTTTTTATACAATTTTGACCCGTAAGGCAATTGATGTGTGCTTAATACTTTTTCTGATTTTTCCCCGATGATTTTTAATTCGGATGTTCTGGATATAACGATATCAACATTATCTTCTTCATCTCTTACGGTTTTCAATTCATCTATTTTAACTATACCTTCATAACGGGCTAAAATATTGGAGACCTCTGAAACATTACCGGCAACCCCACCTTGGTGGAAAGTTCTCAATGTCAACTGTGTACCGGGTTCTCCAATAGATTGTGCGGCGATAACACCGACAGCTTCCCCTTTCTCAACCATCTCACCGGTAGCCAAATTACGTCCGTAACATTTTACACAAATTCCATGTTTGGCTTCACAAGTTAAAGGTGAACGCACCTCAACCGATTCAATAGTTGTTTGTTCTATTCTTTCGACTATTTTTTCCGTTATTTCTTCACCGGCTGCCAATATTAATTCATTGGTTTCCGGATCATAAATATCATCCAAAGCGACACGTCCCAAAATACGTTCACCCAGAGTCTCTACAATTTCATTATTTTTCTTCAATGCGGTTACTTCAATTCCTCTCAAAGTACCACAATCTTCTTCTCTTACCACAACATCCTGCGATACATCGACCAGACGTCTGGTCAAATAACCTGCATCTGCCGTTTTTAATGCCGTATCGGCCAAACCTTTACGGGCACCGTGTGTAGAAATAAAATATTCTTGAATGGACAAACCTTCTTTAAAATTCGATATAATCGGATTTTCTATAACTTCTCCGCCTCCGGCTGTCGATTTTTTAGGTTTTGCCATTAATCCACGCATACCTATTAATTGACGAATCTGATCTCTGGAACCCCTTGCTCCTGAATCCAACATCATATAAACCGAGTTAAATCCTTCTGCATCATTGCTTATTCTATCCATTAAAATTTGTGTCAATTCTGCGTTGGCACTTGTCCAAACGTCAACCGTTTTGTTGTAACGTTCTTTTTGCGAAATATGACCGGTAGCATACTGATATTTGATTTCATCCACTTCTTCCTGTGCTTTGGCAATTATGCTTTTCTTCTCTTCCGGTACCATAATGTTGCTCAAACCGAAAGACAATCCGCCTTTGAAAGCATAATGATATCCCATTTGCTTAATGGCATCTAAAAACGCCCCTGTGGTAGGAATATCAGTTCGTTTTAAAATAGTAGAAATAATACCTCTTAACGAACCTTTGGTCAAAACTTTATTGATAAACGGCACGCCATCAGGTTTTACTTCATTGAATAACACACGTCCAACGGTCGTTTCGATAATATGTTCAAAAGCTTTTCCTTCCTCATCATAATCGGTAATTTGTACTTTGATACCTGCATGAATATCTATTTTTCCTTCGTTCAAAGCTATTTTTACTTCTTCAGGTGAATAAAAAGTCATACCTTCACCACGGGCACCTTTTCGTTGTTTGGTAATATAATACAATCCCAAAACCATATCTTGTGAGGGTACCGTAATCGGTGAACCGTTAGCCGGATTCAAAATGTTTTGAGAAGCCAACATTAACAGTTGAGATTCCAATATAGCTTGCGGTCCCAAAGGTAAATGAACCGCCATTTGGTCACCGTCAAAATCCGCATTAAAGGCCGTACAAACCAAAGGATGCAAACGAATGGCTTTACCTTCAATCAATTTAGGTTGGAATGCTTGAATACCCAAGCGGTGCAAAGTCGGTGCACGGTTGAGTAATATCGGATGTCCTTTCAGAACATTTTCCAAAATATCCCAAACAATCGGCTCTTTACGGTCAATGATTTTTTTGGCAGATTTAACGGTTTTTACAACACCTCTTTCTAACAATTTTCTGATAATGAAAGGTTTATATAGTTCAGCCGCCATATCTTTCGGGATACCTGCTTCATACAATTTCAAATCGGGACCGACAACAATCACCGAACGGGCGGAATAATCGACCCGTTTACCCAGCAAGTTTTGGCGGAAACGACCTTGTTTTCCTTTCAACGAATCGGATAAAGATTTCAACGGACGATTTGACTCGGTCTTAACTGCCGATGATTTACGGGTATTGTCAAACAATGAATCGACAGCTTCTTGCAACATCCGTTTTTCGTTACGCAGAATAACTTCCGGTGCTTTGATATCCATCAAACGTTTTAAACGGTTGTTACGGATAATTACCCGGCGGTATAAATCATTCAAATCCGATGTGGCAAAACGGCCGCCGTCCAAAGGCACTAATGGCCGCAATTCGGGAGGAATAACAGGTATGATATTCATCACCATCCATTCCGGTTTGTTAGGACGTCTTTGGTTGGCTTTTCGAAAAGCTTCTACAACTTGTAAGCGTTTAAGCGCTTCCGTTTTTCGTTGCTTCGATGTCTCATGGCTGGCTTTGTGACGCAGTTCGTAAGACAAGGCATCCAAATCTATTGAAGCTAATAAATCCCTTATGGCTTCGCCACCCATTTTGGCAACGAATTTATTAGGGTCGTTGTTTTCCAAATATTCGTTATCAGCCGGCAATCTTTCCAATACTTCCTGATATTCCTCTTCGGTCAAAAATTGCATTTTTTGAAGCGGATTACCTTCAGCATCGACTGCCGGACCGGGATTAATCACCACATAGCGCTCATAATATACAATCATCTCCAATTTCTTAGTCGGTAATCCGAGCAAATAACCGATTTTATTCGGCAACGAACGGAAATACCATATATGTACTACCGGCACGACCAATTCGATATGACCAACGCGCTCCCTTCTGACTTTTTTCTCGGTTACTTCAACACCACACCTATCACAAACAATCCCTTTATATCTGATTCTTTTATATTTTCCACAAGCACATTCATAATCTTTGACAGGTCCGAAAATCCGTTCGCAAAACAAACCGTCTCTTTCGGGTTTATGCGTTCTATAATTGATAGTTTCAGGCTTTAAAACTTCACCACGGGAAGCTTTTTTGATACGCTCCGGTGAAGATAACGCAATCGAAATTCTATCAAATTTAATGGTTGTATATTTTTTCTTTTTTTTAGCCATAATAACTGCTTGTATTAAAATTTATTCGGGTTTTTAATTTTTCTTTTCCAAAACATCATTGCCTTCTTTATCCTCCAATCTGATATCCAGTCCCAAACCTCTAAGCTCGTGCATCAATACATTAAATGATTCCGGAATACCTGATTCGGGCATGGTTTCACCTTTTACGATAGCTTCATAAGCTCTGGTACGTCCCATAACATCATCGGATTTGATGGTTAACATCTCTTGCAAAGTATGTGAAGCACCGTAAGCTTCCAGTGCCCAAACTTCCATTTCTCCGAGACGTTGACCTCCGAATAATGCTTTACCACCTAAAGGTTGTTGTGTAATCAATGAATACGGACCGATAGAACGAGCATGCATCTTATCGTCAATCATGTGTCCGAGTTTCAACATGTAGATAACACCAACGGTTGCCGGTTGGTCAAAACGCTCACCCGTACCGCCGTCATACAAATAAGTTTCTCCAAACTCAGGCAATCCGGCTTCTTCGGTCAATTTGATAATATCATCTTCCGAAGCACCGTCAAAAATCGGTGTAGCAAATTTTTTGCCGGTTTTTAATCCTATCCAACCTAATACCGTTTCGTAAATCTGACCGATATTCATACGGGACGGTACACCGAGCGGATTCAAAACGATATCAACCGGCGTGCCGTCTTCCATAAACGGCATATCTTCACGACGCACTATTTTGGCAACAATACCTTTGTTACCATGTCGCCCCGCCATTTTATCACCGACTTTCAATTTACGTTTTTGAACAATGAAAACTTTTGCCAATTTCAAAATACCGGGTGGCAATTCGTCACCGACACTGATAGCAAATTTCTCCCGTCGCAAGTTACCTTTCAATTGATTGACCCGGATTTTATAATTGTTAATCAATTCGGATATCAATTCGTTAAGGTGTTTATCCGTTGTCCAGGTACCTTGTGTTAAATGTTCAAAATCCTGAACACTATTTAACATTTTCAGAGTAAATTTCTTACCTTTCGGGAAAATATCTTTGCCCAAATCATTTTTTACGCCTTGCGCTGTTTTTCCGTTAACCAATACAAATAGTTTTTCTATCAATTTTTGACGCAAAGCTTCGTATTTGGCTTCAAAATCCTTTTCGAGTTCTTCTATTTTTACTTTGTCCTGAGCCGTTTTGCGACGGTCTTTTATAGAACGGGTAAATAATTTTTTATCGATAACCACACCTTGCAGCGAAGGTGATGCTTTTAAAGAAGCATCTTTGACATCACCCGCTTTATCACCGAAAATAGCCCTTAAAAGTTTTTCTTCCGGTGTCGGGTCCGATTCTCCTTTCGGGGTCACTTTACCTATTAAAATATCACCGGGTTTTACTTCGGCACCTATGCGTATCATACCGTTTTCATCCAAATCCTTGGTCGCTTCTTCACTGACATTAGGTATGTCATTGGTCAATTCTTCTTGTCCTAATTTCGTATCACGCACTTCCAATGAATGTTCGACTATATGCAACGATGTAAAATAATCTTTTCTGACAACATCTTCCGATATAACGATAGCGTCCTCAAAATTGTAACCGTTCCAAGGCATAAATGCCACCCGTAAATTCCGTCCAAGTGCCAACTCGCCGTCATCGGTAGCATAACCTTCGGTCAATACCTGTCCGTTGGTGACACGATCACCTTTTTTGACTATCGGCGTTAAATTGATAGTTGTATTTTGGTTGGTTTTTCTAAATTTAATCAAATTATAGACCTTCTCATCTTCATCAAAACTCACCAAGCGTTCTTCCTCGGTTCTATCATATTTGATAACGATTTTTTTAGCATCTACATAAGTGACCACTCCGTCACCTTCCGCGTTTATCAATATACGGGAATCTTTTACCAACTTTCTTTCCATTCCTGTTCCAACGATAGGTGCTTCAGGTGTTAATAAAGGTACGGCTTGCCGCATCATATTGGACCCCATCAATGCACGGTTGGCGTCATTGTGTTCCAAAAACGGAATTAATGAAGCCGAAATGGAAGCGATTTGATTAGGAGCCACGTCCATATAATCGATTTCTTCTCTGTCAACAACCGGGAAATCACCTTCTTCACGAGCTACCAAATGTTCGGGAATAATATTGCCTTCCTCATCCGTCGGTGTTTCGGCTTGTGCTATTTTCTTACCTTCTTCTTCTTCGGCTGTTAAATATTTTATCGGTTTGTCATAAGCTACTTTACCGTTATGAACTTCACGATAAGGTGTTTCGATAAAGCCCATATCATTAATTTTGGCAAAAACAGCCAACGATGAAATCAAACCGATATTCGGACCTTCCGGTGTTTCGATAGGACACATACGTCCGTAATGCGTATAATGAACATCACGCACCTCAAATCCTGCCCGTTCACGTGTCAAACCGCCCGGTCCGAGAGCAGACAAACGGCGTTTGTGTGTGATTTCGGACAAGGGATTGGTTTGATCCATAAATTGTGACAACTGATTGGTACCGAAAAACGATTTGATAACGGACGACAATGTTTTGGCATTGATTAAATCAATAGGTGTAAACACTTCATTGTCCCGCACGTTCATCCGTTCTCTAATCGTACGAACCATACGGGCTAAACCGACACCGAATTGCTGCGATAACTGTTCACCAACCGTCTTAACACGGCGGTTTGATAAGTGGTCTATATCATCCACTTCCGTTTTAGAGTTAATTAACTCTATCAATTGTTTGGTAATGGTAATAATATCCTCACGTGTTAAAACTTGCACATCATGAGGAATATCCAAGCCTAATTTTTTGTTGATTCTGTAACGCCCTACCTCACCCAAACTGTAACGTTGGTCTGAGAAGAATAATTTATCAATAATACCCCGGGCCGTTTCTGCATCCGGCGGGTCGGCATTACGCAATAATCTATAAATATATTCAACCGCTTCAATTTCCGAATTGGTAGAATCTTTTTGTAAGGTATGATAAATGATAGCATAATCAGACTTGGAAATATCTTCTTTATGAAGCAAAATAGTTTTTGCACCGGAATCCAAAATATCTTGAATATGTTCTTTTTCAATAACCGTATCACGGTCCAAAATAATTTCGTTACGCTCGATTGTTACTACTTCTCCCGTTTCTTCGTCAACAAAATCTTCGTGCCAGGTTTTAAGCAAACGGGCGGCCAACTTTCTACCGACAACTTTTCTCAATCCGGTTTTACTGACCTTCACTTCATCAGCCAAATCAAAAATTTCCAAAATATCTTTATCCCTTTCATAACCGATAGCCCTTAATAAAGTTGTTATCGGTAATTTCTTTTTTCTATCGATGTAAGCATACATTACATTGTTGATATCGGTAGCAAATTCAATCCAGGAACCTTTAAAAGGGATGATTCTGGCCGAATATAATTTGGTACCGTTGGTATGCATCGATTGGCCAAAGAACACCCCGGGTGAACGGTGTAATTGGGAAACGATAACTCGTTCGGCACCGTTGATAATAAAAGTTCCTCGTGGCGTCATATACGGTATGGTACCGAGATAAACATCTTGTACCACGGTTTCAAACTCTTCGTGTTCGGGGTCATTACATTCCAATTTTAAACGGGCTTTGAGAGGAACACTGTAAGTCAAACCGCGTTCAATACATTCACGTATTGAATAACGCGGCGGGTCGACAAAATAATCGAGGAATGACAATTCAAACTGATTACGTGTATCGGTAACCGGAAAATTGTCTTGAAATGTTTTGTATAAACCCTCATTGTTACGGTTTTCGGGTTTGGTTTCCAACTGGAAAAAATCTTGAAAAGATTTTAATTGGATAGCCAACAAATCGGGATATTCCGGGATATGTTTAACAGATGAAAAATTAATTCTGTTAGTGGCATCCGTTTTGGGTAGTTCTTTGTTTTTATTTGCCATATTGGTAAGACAAAATTAAAGGTTATCAAAAAAATTTAAAAAATACGGCTGAAAATCAGCACATAAAGTTAAAACATATAATTATATGCAAAATGGTTTAGGTCTGTCCCGGCACGTACCGGGAAGACCTAAACCAAAAATCATTCTATGTTAGAACTACTTGAGCTCTACTTCTGCACCGGCTTCTTCCAAAGATTTTTTGATACCTTCGGCTTCGTCTTTGGAAACACCTTCTTTTACCGGAGCAGGTGCACTGTCAACAACGGCTTTGGCTTCTTTAAGTCCTAAACCGGTCAATTCTTTAACCAATTTAACAACTGCCAATTTGGAACCTCCCGGAGATTTGAGAATAACGTCAAATTCTGTTTTTTCTTCTTCTCCTCCTTCGGCTCCGCCACCTGCGGGACCTGCGACAGCAACAGCTGCGGCTGCCGGTTCAATGCCGTATTCTTCTTTCATAATATCGGCTAATTCGTTAACTTCTTTTACCGTTAAGTTAACCAATTGTTCTGCTAATGCTTTTAAATCTGCCATTTTCTATCGTTTTTATAGTTTAATATTAATTTTTAAAATTTCTTATTAATTGATTTTATTCAGATTTCTCTGATAAAGTTTTCAAAATACCGGCTATTTTACCACCACCCGATTTAAGAGCGGAAATAACATTTTTAACCGGTGATTGTAATAATCCGATCAAATCACCAAGCAATTCTTCTTTGGACTTGATACTGACTAATGCCTCCAACTGGTCGTCACCTACATAAATAGATTCTTCAATCCAGGCACCTTTTAAAACGGGTTTTTCGGATTTTTTTCTAAAGTTTTTAATAATTCTTGCAGGCTTATTACCAACGTCAGACAACATTAAAGCCGAATTGCCTTTTAATACTTCACGCAACTCACCAAATTCCTTATCGGAAGCGTCCATAGCTTGCTGCAACATGGTATTTTTTACCACTTGCAATTTGACATCACTGTTATGACAAGCCCTACGCAAATCGGTAGTTACTTTGGCATTCAAACCTAAAATATCAACGATATAAATTACTTCGTAATCGGATAATTTTTGAGTTAATTCTTTTATTAATTGAGCTTTTTGTTCTCTTGTTCTCATTGTACAATTTTTTGGGTCTTAATTAGACGCTTTTAGGATCCACTTTAATACCGGGGCTCATTGTGGAAGACAAACTGATACTTTTCATATAAGTACCTTTTGCCGCCGACGGTTTCAATTTATTTAAAGTGGTAATCAATTCAACGGCATTTTCTTTCAATTTATCCGCCGTAAACGAACGTTTTCCGATAGCGGCATGAACGATACCCGTTTTATCCACTTTAAAATCGATTTTACCGGCTTTTACTTCTTTAACAGCTTTACCGACTTCCATAGTAACCGTTCCGGTTTTAGGATTGGGCATTAAGCCGCGCGGTCCTAAAATTCGTCCTAATGGTCCTAACTTTCTCATTACGGCAGGCATCGTGATGATAACATCTACATCGGTCCAACCACCTTTGATTTTGTCAAGATATTCATCCAATCCGACATAATCGGCGCCTGCTGCTTTTGCTTCTTCTTCTTTATCGGGTGTGACCAAAGCCAAAACTTTTTTATCTTTTCCGGTTCCGTGCGGCAACGTTACCACACCGCGAACCATTTGATTGGCTTTACGTGGGTCCACCCCTAATCTTACTGCAATATCAATGGATTCATCAAAATTAGCATAAGAAATTTCTTTAACTAATTTTGTAGCTTCATCCAAAGTATAAACTTTGTTTTTATCCAATTTTGATAATGCTTCTCTTCTTTTTTTACTTAATCTTGCCATTTCTAAAATCATTTTAATTAAAAGGACTATCACCTTCAATGGTTATACCCATTGATCTTGCGGTTCCGGCAACCATTTTCATCGCCGATTCAACACTAAAAGCATTTAAATCGGGCATCTTGTCTTCGGCAATTTGTCTGACTTGTTCCCAAGTGACACTGCCTACTTTTTTTCGGTTCGGCTCGCCGGATCCTTTTTTGATTTTAGCCGCTTCCATTAACTGGACGGCCGCGGGTGGCGTTTTAACGACAAAGTCAAATGACTTGTCTTTGTAAACATTAATTGCCACTGGTAATACTTTCCCCATTTTGTCTTGCGTACGGGCATTAAATTGCTTGCAAAACTCCATAATATTTACCCCTGCGGCACCTAATGCGGGTCCAACCGGTGGCGAAGGATTCGCTTGACCTCCCCGAATTTGTAACTTAATTACTTTACTTACTTCTTTTGCCATTTTCGATATGTTTTTACGAAAAAAACTATTATTTTTTTGGAAGCATTAATAGTTTTAAAATGCGTAACAGTTTATATTTTACTTACTTCAAAATAACCTAATTCCAACGGTGTTTTTCTACCGAAAAATTTTACCATAACGGTTACTTTTTTTCTATCTTTATTGACTTTTTCTATCGTTCCCTCAAAACCTCTAAACGGTCCGTTGGTCACCGTAACGGAATCCCCGATTTTATATGGTATCATTACATTTTCTTCCTTCATGGCCAATTCATCGATTTTACCGAGAATTCTATTAACTTCTTTTTTGCTCAACGGCATAGGGTCACCGCCTTTTACACCACTTAAAAATCCTATAACACCCGGTATGGATTTAACCACATGCGGCAGTTCTCCCGATAAATTGGCTTCTATATAAATATAACCTGGAAAAAGGGTTTTGTCTTTGTTAATCCGTTTACCGTTTCTTATTTGTACAACCTTTTCGGTAGGCACTAAAATATCTCCAACGTAATCCTGCAATTTATTACGTTGGATTTCATTTTCAATGAGTTTTTTAATTTTGGCTTCTTTACCGCTAATTACCTTAACGACATACCATTTTTTAACATCATTACTCATCGTAAACTAGCTTTTAATAAGCTTATAATAAGCTTGCAATACGTATCTGAATATGTAATCGACAAATCCGATAAATAGAGAGAATATAGCCGAAAATACGGAAACTACAATGGTCATTTTATAAACTTCATCCCATTTTGGCCAAACGACATGATTTATCAATTCATTATAAGCGCCTTTTACATATTCTTTTAAACCTTTAAGCATTGCTGTAATTTTTTGAAATATTAAAGAAATTGCACGGGAGGAGAGACTCGAACTCCCGACACCCGGTTTTGGAGACCGGTGCTCTACCAACTGAGCTACACCCGTTTGTTGACAAGATAACTTATCCCTTTTTATAGAGAATTTGAAGCCCGTTTGCGGGCTTCAAATTTCCCTAAAAAAATTCTATTTTTAAACCGGAATTTAATCTAAAATTTCGGTTACTTGACCGGCACCTACCGTTCTACCACCTTCACGGATAGCAAAACGCAAACCTTTGTTTAAGGCAACCGGATAAATCAATTCAACTTCGATAGTCAAGTTGTCGCCCGGCAATACCATTTCCACGCCTTCCGGTAAGTGAATTTCACCGGTTACGTCAGTTGTTCTCAAATAGAACTGCGGACGGTAATTGTTGTGGAACGGTGTATGACGACCACCTTCTTCTTTTTTCAAGATATAAACTTCCGCTTTGAATTTTTTATGCGGTGTGATAGAACCCGGTTCGGCAATTACCATACCACGACGGATTTGGTTTTTGTCGATACCACGCAATAACAAACCTACGTTATCGCCGGCTTCACCACGATCCAAAATTTTACGGAACATTTCAACTCCGGTTACAACGGAAGTTAATTTTTCGTTACTGATACCTAAAATTTCAACAGGATCACCCGTTTTGATAACACCGGTTTCGATACGTCCCGTAGCCACGGTTCCACGACCGGTAATTGAGAATACATCTTCGATAGGCATCAAGAACGGTTTGTCGGTATCACGTTGCGGTTCGGGAATCCATTCGTCTACGGCATCCATCAACTCTTCAACGGTTTTTACCCACTTTTCTTCACCGTTCAATGCACCGAGTGCAGAACCACGAATAACGGGAGTATTATCACCGTCGTATTCATAGAAACTCAACAAATCGCGGATTTCCATTTCAACCAATTCCAACAATTCTTCGTCGTCAACCATATCCACTTTGTTCATAAACACAACAATTCTAGGCACACCGACTTGACGGGCCAAAAGGATATGTTCACGTGTTTGCGGCATAGGGCCGTCGGTAGCGGCAACTACCAAGATAGCACCGTCCATTTGAGCGGCACCGGTTACCATGTTTTTAACGTAGTCAGCATGACCCGGACAGTCAACGTGAGCATAGTGTCTTTTGTCGGTTTCATACTCAACGTGTGCCGTATTAATCGTAATCCCTCTTTCTTTTTCTTCGGGAGCATTATCAATAGCATCAAAGTCTTTTTGCTCGGCAAGACCTTTTTCTGCCAACACTTTTGTAATTGCAGCGGTCAATGTAGTTTTACCATGGTCAACGTGACCGATGGTACCTATATTAACGTGCGGTTTGGTTCTTTCGAATTTTTCTTTAGCCATAGTACTAATTTTTAATCTTTATTTTTTTAACTTTAATTAAGCTCACCTTAGAGCCAATGACGGGATTTGAACCCGTGACCTCTTCCTTACCAAGGAAGCGCTCTACCCCTGAGCTACATCGGCCTTCCGTGGAGCGGGAGACGGGATTCGAACCCGCGACATTCAGCTTGGAAGGCTGATGCTCTACCAACTGAGCTACTCCCGCAAAAGGCTTTGTTTAGCATCCGGATAATACCGGCCATCCGGACTTTCCCGGGAGAGCCACTCCCACTTTGTGGTGAGGGAAGGATTCGAACCTCCGAAGCTTGCGCAGCAGATTTACAGTCTGCCCTCGTTGGCCACTTGAGTACCTCACCAAAAATCGTTATTATTTCAATAAGAGCCGATGGAGGGACTCGAACCCACGACCTGCTGATTACAAATCAGCTGCTCTAGCCAGCTGAGCTACATCGGCATTACGCTCTTATAACGGATTGCAAATTTATAAACTTTATTTTTATCTGCAAAGAAAAATCCGGTATTTTTTTATTATTTTTTTATCCGTTTTTTGCAAATGCAAAAATAAAGTATTTATTGGCTTACGACAAATTAAAAAATTATCAAAATTCCGGTTTTTTACGGCTTTTATACATTATATTTATTATAAGAACCGAAACAGTCAATAAAGTTAATACGGCAAAAAGCCATTTTAACCGGTTGGAAATCGAAGCAAGTGGCACAAATCTGACAGGTATTTCCGGGTAAGATAACAAAAAATTAACGGTAAAAATATTCTCCAAAACATCAAAAATGCTTATTAACAAAGGTAAAAACATCAAAAAAGATATCTTGACAGAAGATTTACGAAGTAAAAAATTGATTAAAACCGCATAAACAAAACCGTAAATAACGGCATAAGGGATGTCAATCAAAAATGTAGATAACAAATAAACATACCGGACCTTTTCTAAATATTGTGCCAAAGTCATACTTACAATGCTATCTTTTTCAAATTCTTCACATGCCGCCACCATAAATCATACACCCCGCTCATACCGTGACAAAACAATATGGTTTTATCACCGGTACCACCGGCGTAATATTGCCAATCCACCCCGTTAACATTGATAGTTTTCACCAGTTTTTGATAAAACCGCTTTAACAACTGCGCCGGACGGTCGTTCTTTTTGTAAAGTTTGAAAAAATCAGCTTTTTTGGCAGGTATTTGGTACAAAATAATCAATAGAACAACTATCAATAAAACAAAATAAAAGACTTTGGATTTCATAAAAGACAATTTGAGTAACAAATATAACGAAATTGTTTTGAACCACTAAGCATATTCCGTCGGGGTCGGGAGACCCACGACGGAGCGGGGATTAGTAAGGTTGTTACTATCGCGGTCGGAAAGTCTGCAAAAAAATTCTGCTGTTTTATTATGCAAAAACAAAAAAAGCTGTCCTTTTGAGACAGCCTTAAGGTAAAATTTATATTAAATTGCGGATATCATTTTTCTTTTTGTTTAACAAATACATAGCCAACAAATCCTCCAATCATTGAACTAATGGTAATAATTATAGCATCAAACAAAGAAATTTTTCCCATAATAAAAACACCCCAAATCAATGCAATAATAAAAATTATAATAATCAATGATTTTAGTGGTACTTTATTCATATTCAACATTATTTTATTGTAACCAACTAAGAATCCTACCAACTGCACCTGTTGAAGCTGATATTGCCCCTCCTAATGCAGACCAACCTACGGTCGCCCAATCTACATCTCCATTAATCACAGCTTGTCCACTTGCAGCAACAACTCCACTTATAGCACCGCCTACCAGATCAGCTGCCAACCAAGGAGCTATTTTATTATCCCCGGTGGCATCCGGGTTTTGTTCCCACCATTCAATAGACGAAATAGATATGGCAAGAATTGTACCTACCATTTCGCCTTCACTACCTTCAGAGTAACCAACATTATTAAATACATCAATTAAGTTAATGACATTAGTTTTAAGTTGACTATCTGATAATGTACCTTCGTAATTATCTTTTAAATCATTTGCAAGTGAAAATAGTATTTGATATGATTCATTTCCAATTGTTCCATTATTATATAACGATTCAATCATATCGAATAAATTTTGATCTGAATCATCAAAACTTTTTTGATGATTATTACCAAATGCTTTTGAAATTAGAATAGATTTTTTTACTAATTCTTTTGTCCTCTCCAATTCAGATATTAATATCATTTTTTCATTAAAACTTAACTTGGTTGAATTAACAAAATCCCTATTAAATTGATTCATTGTATTAATTTTAT
>JALWFE010000069.1:27102-35964 GCA_027039975.1 Flavobacteriales bacterium | reverse complement strand
TTTATGATTTAATAATAGAGATTTGTAATTAAAATAATATCTATGAGTTTTGTTGTCGTGAACTAACATAAATATAGGATACCATTTTTTGTTTTTTACAACCAATTTATTTCGGATAATCCAATTTTTTATCAATGAAATATGGTA
Organism: Flavobacteriales bacterium; assembly: GCA_027039975.1. Lineage (GTDB taxonomy): Bacteria > Bacteroidota > Bacteroidia > Flavobacteriales > Flavobacteriaceae > WGBX01. Next base: position 35,817 of record JALWFE010000069.1, on the reverse strand, counting down.
AATATCGGAAATGTCAAAATTTTTAATGCCGATAAAAATGATTTCATCTTTTGGAAAATTCCTAGTAAATTCGTCAGAAGTTAAGGTATTTAAGGCTCTGCAAAAGTCTTGTTTATTTTGATAGATATTTACGGTTTTTAATGGTATATCCGTTGTATTTTTAAATTTTGCACACTCCGTTTCTTCAAAAATTGTTTCTTTTAAAAGCGGAAATGTGTATGGAATATCATCTAATTTGATGACTTCAATTTTGTTGATTTTTGTCCGCTGTTTGATAATTTCTACATAATCCCGATTGTATTCAATCATTATTCCTTGCGCTTTGTATTTGCTAAAAAACGATTGGTTGTTATCATGAATCACTTTTAAGGTTGTCCCACTGCCCGCAAACGGGTCTAAAACCGTAAAATCTTTTTCTATTTTAGTAAATGACAATAATTTCGATACAAGTTTTTCGGGATATACGGCAACGTGTTTGTAGGGAGTAGGTTGTAGATTAACGCTAATAATATTGGAATAATCAGGATTTTCTCTTAAAAAATCAGTAAAATAATTCTCTTTGTTTTTTGAAAGGACAAAAACCGGTTCGTAAGAATTGACAAATCTGTTTTTGACGCTGGAAGGCATATGATTTGGTTTGTGCCAAATAATGGTATCATTAATAATCCAATTGTTTTTTTGCATAAAATATGCCAATTTGTAAGGGATAAGTCCCAACGGCGTTTTACCGTATTTTTTCAAATATTTGTCTCCGATATTCAAAAAGAAAACGCCATTATCAGATAATTTTGTTTTTAAAGTATCAAACAAATAAACCAATCGTGAAATAAACTCCATATAGGTTTCTTCACTACCGATTTGCTTGTCAAAACCATAATTCCTTTGCGCCCAATACGGTGGTGACGTAATGGCTACATCAATAGAATTATCTTCAAGATAATTTAATGCGGAATATATGTCGGCATTGATTATTTTATGCATCTTTTAAACCGATTATTTCGTCAATATTCTCTTTAATATCATCACTGGCATATAATATTCTTACTCTTTTAGGATTATTTTCTAATAATTCAAAATAAGGTTTCGACGAATAATTATATCTGAAACCTTTACCACTGTAACCTGTTTTTCCGGCAGCAATTATTTTGTCCCCATAGATTTCAGAAAGGTTACCATTAGGAACGGCAATTAATATAATGGCTTTTATGATAATATTTTCATCAGATATGTCATAAATAATATTAATAAAATATGTTAGGCAAATTTTATTCTGATAAGTATATTCTGCCGGTAAATGAACAGTATAATCGTAGCCTTCCGGTTTATAACTCGTTTGATTTTCTCCAATCGGTATTTTACCTTTATAATCGGCAGGGTTATCAAATTTAGCAGTTTTAATATCAATATGCACAAAAGCATTATATAATTCAAACATCATATCAGAACCAATAGGCGAAGAATTAGGTGTTCCGAATTGATTAAATAACCAGTAATATATTCGTTCTGCTCCGCGAGCAAAATCAGAATTTTGTCTTTTTTTATCAGCACTGTTAAAAATATAAAACCAATCTTCTTTGATTTTGTCTTTCGATTTTAAGCCTTGTAACATTTTTTCAAGGTCCTGTTTTAAATCATATTCTATTTGATTTAAGTAATGATTTTCCCAAAACTCAATATCTTTCAAATCCATAATTATTTTTTAATTTTTAACAAAGATAGCGATATTTTTTTAATGACAGAGAACGATTTGTATGTGTATTTTAGAATTTTACCGGAAGAAAAAGTAATGGTTATCATTAACAATAATGACGCAGCACAAATTGTTAATTGGCGAGACTATCAAGAAGTTTTACGAGATGCAGTTCAAGGAAAAGATATTATTTCTGAAAAAGTATCCATTTTGATAAAAATATCGTCATTCCGGCAAAAACGGGTATGATAATTGAGATAAAGAATTGAAACGTTTAAATATATTTGGAAAGATAATAACCAAAGGCGACAGCAAATAAGCCGGTGATTAAAGTGGACACGAAATAAGCTAAAAACAGAAGAAATTTTCCGTTTTGTATCATTACCAGATTTTCAAAAGCAAAGGAAGAAAAAGTGGTAAAACCGCCTAGAAAACCGGCAATTAACAAGGCTTGGTATTCGTGATTGAGATTTAAAGTGCGGAGATTGTATCCGGCTAAGAAACCGATTAACAAGCTTCCTACGATATTCACAAAAAAAGTTCCGAAAGGTGTTAAAAAATCATTCCGGTTGAGACCTAGTCCGATTAAATAGCGGAACGCACTACCGAGTCCACCGCCGGCAAATACTAATAAAAGTCTTGTCATCATTGTATCGTTGTTTCTCTTGGTTCCACTTCGATAACCGGAATGTATAAATAAGTAACCCAATCGGCGGGATTTAATGAAACGGTATGTCCTTCGACATAGATTTCAAAAGGTTCTCTGGTGGTATCAACTATCAGATTTTCATGCGTATTGATATAGTTATAAGCCTTTTTCCAAGCTTCATCGAGATATTTATAATCACCTTGAAATTTGACTTTGAGATATAATCCGCCGGGTGTTTGTCCGGTTAAAATATTGGCATTGTTAATATTTATTTTTTCCTTGGTAGGCACGGCCGCTGAAAATATTGCGGAATTATTGACAGTGTCTCGTTTGTTGTAAATAACAAAAGGTTTGCCATTCGTTTCTATGTGATTTTTTACGGCATATAAAATAACTTCCGGTAAAATTTTGTCCATAACCTTGCCCAAACTGTCCATTTTGCAACCGGCTGTTTTATAAATGTAGTAAGTCGGGCTTAATTCAACTGTTTTCAGGATGGTAGTTTCGTGTTTGGCCATATCGTTGTGAACGGAACGGTCAATCAGTTCCAAACCGCGCACCATGGAAGGTCCCATCAGTTCGTCCATTTGACCGGCAAACAAGCGCTGGCTTAAATCCAGGTCACCGGATATGGTCCAAGTTACTTTTACACCTTTATCGTTTGGTGTAATTTGCCATCTGTATTTTTGTGTATGGTCGTTTGATGACAAAGATTGCACGATTAATGTGTCAGGTGATAAAGTCAGGTTGGTCAATTTTTGCCGGTTACCGTCGGTATTGGTAAATCTGAAATAGTCCCCTTCTTTACTTGTAGAGCCGGGGTATTCGAATTTGATAAGGGAATCTTTGTCTTTCCAAGGTGCCCATTTTTCCCAGTTTTTGAGATTGGCTATTTGATTGTAAACCAGATTGGCAGGTGCATTTATTTGACGGCTTCTGGTGACTTTAAAGACGTTATCCAATGAAATCAAATAACCGCCGGCCGCAACCGCTATAACCAAAATTAAAATAAAAAAATACTTTATTTTTTTGAGCATATCATTTTTTTTGCAAATGTATGATTTTTTACGGATTATGTATGTTTCTTAACAACCATTTAACAGCCGTGGCATAACCGTTTAACCCCTGACCGCTGATACTGTAAACCGCTACATCTTTGACAAAAGAATGCTTGCGAAAATCTTCACGTTTGTTGATATCCGAAATATGAACTTCTACAACGGGAATATCAATGGCTTTGATACAGTCGGCTATGGCAATGGAAGTATGAGTGTATGCCGCCGGATTTAAAATCACGGCATCATACTTGCTATCAGCTTCTTGAAGTGTGTCTATAATGCTTCCTTCGTGATTGGTTTGATAATAGTCGATTTGATGTCCGGGAAATTCGTTCCGCAATGTTTTTAAATATTCTTCAAAACTTTGATGCCCGTAAATTTCAGGTTCTCTTTTACCTAAAAGGTTCAAGTTCGGTCCGTTGATAATAATGAATTTCATAATGTTTAGTTAATCCGTTTATCAATTATATTATATCCGTTTGTTGAGAAAACAGGATTTATTTTTTAGCCTTAATACTTTTTCAAAAATAAATAAAACAGGAAAATAATACAAAAAACAACAGGTAATGATTTAAACAGTTTTTAACAATCAACTAAATTATTATCTTTGTTATGTTAAAACATAATTATGTCACCCAAAAGGAAAAATTTTCAATTGTTAAAAATAGAAAAACCGGAAAAGAAAAAAACTTTTTATCCTCATGAAGGTTTTGCTGCGGGTATTACACCGTATTTACGTGGTCCTTATTCGACTATGTATGTGCGTAGGCCATGGACGATCCGTCAATATGCAGGATTTTCAACAGCGGAAGAGAGTAATGCGTTTTACAAACGGAATTTGGCGGCCGGTCAAAAAGGTTTGTCCGTAGCATTCGATTTGGCAACACATCGCGGTTATGATTCCGACCATCCGCGTGTAAAGGGGGATGTAGGAAAAGCAGGGGTGGCTATCGATACCGTTGAGGATATGAAAATTCTGTTTGATGGTATTCCTTTGGATAAAATGTCCGTATCTATGACTATGAACGGTGCCGTATTGCCTGTTATGGCGTTTTATATCGTTGCCGCAAAAGAGCAAGGTGTTGATTTACAGCAACTTTCAGGGACTATCCAAAATGATATTCTCAAAGAATTTATGGTAAGGAATACCTATATATATCCTCCGGCACCTTCTATGAAGATTATTGCTGATATTTTTGAATTTACGGCCAAATATATGCCTAAATTCAATTCTATCAGTATTTCAGGTTATCATATTCAAGAAGCCGGAGGTACACCTGAAATAGAATTAGCTTATACATTGGCAGACGGTTTGGAATATATACGAACAGGACTTAAAGCCGGTTTGGATATAGATCGATTTGCGCCGCGATTGTCTTTTTTTTGGGGTATCGGGATGAACCATTTTAAAGAGATTGCCAAAATGCGGGCGGCACGGATGCTGTGGGCAAAGATTGTCAAACAATTTAATCCGCAAAATCCCAAATCAATGGCGCTGCGGACTCACTCGCAAACAAGCGGTTGGAGTTTGACCGAACAAGACCCTTACAACAATGTAATGCGTACTTTGGTGGAAGCGGCAGCAGCGGTTTTCGGTGGTACTCAATCGTTACATACCAATGCTCTGGACGAAGCAATTGCTTTACCAACGGATTTTTCGGCAAGGATTGCCCGGAACACACAGATTTTTTTACAAGAAGAAACGATGATTACCAAAACGGTTGATCCTTGGGGTGGCAGCCGATATGTTGAAAAATTGACGCATGAAATTGCTCAAAAAGCTTGGGAATTGATACAAGAAGTGGAAGCACTCGGTGGTATGACCAAAGCCATAGAAAAAGGTATTCCGAAAATGCGTATTGAGGAAGCAGCTGCTATCAAACAAGCAAGGATTGATAGTGGACAAGATATTATCGTAGGTGTGAATGCTTATGAATTGAACGAAGAACCGCCTATCCCTATTTTGGAAATTGATAATGAGTTGGTCAGACAAACCCAGATTGAAAAGTTAAAAGAGATAAAGGCAAATCGTGATAATGAAAAAGTAAAAGAAATTTTGCAAGAATTGACACAAGCCGCAAAGGATGGGCATGAAAATTTACTATCTTTGGCTGTCAAAGCCGCCGAAGCCCGTGCTACATTAGGAGAGATTTCGGATGCACTTGAAGCGGCTTTCGGAAGATATAAAGCACAAATTCAAACAGTTTCCGGTGTGTATGCCAATGCTATTCATAATGACGACAGTTTTAAAAAAGCCCGTGAATTAGCCGACCGTTTTGCGGAATTGGAAGGGCGACGTCCCAGAATTATGATTGCCAAAATGGGACAAGACGGTCACGACCGCGGTGCCAAAGTGGTGGCAACGGCGTATGCCGACATCGGGTTTGATGTCGATATAGGACCGTTGTTTCAAACACCGCAAGAAGTTGCCAAACAAGCCGTTGAAAATGATGTACATATTTTAGGAGTTTCATCTTTGGCAGGCGGTCATAAAACATTGATACCCGAAGTGATTGAAGAATTGAGGAAATTGGGTCGCGATGATATTTTGGTTATAGCAGGCGGTGTTATTCCTAAACAAGATTACCAATTCCTCTTTGGTGCCGGTGTAGCAGGTATCTACGGACCAGGCACCAAAATCAGTGATGCCGCAATTGATATGTTGTCGATATTATTACAGATTTACGAGGAGAAATGATTTATTCTTTTCCGTCAACATAATCTTGTAAATACTTAAATCTTTCGGTCAAATGACCGTTTTCGGTGACTTTGGCACGTTCCAAAATGCCATCTTTGTCGCCGTTGAAAAAAGCTGGGATGATATATTTTTTAAAATTTTTGCCGAAACCTTCCGAGGCATCGCGGGCAATTTCGTTAGGTAAATTATCAACCGTCATACAAGCAATGGCGTTTTCGTTTTTATAATCGGTTTCTTGTCCTGTCACCGGGTTATATCCGTAGATAGGATTATCAATGGTCGATGCTTTGATAGTGGTGGCTACCGGTCCGTTGAGGTCACAACTGATATCACCGACTATTTTGATTTTGTTATCCGGAGCCAGAAGGTGTTCACGTGTCAAAATATAAGGGGCGCCTTCACCGTAATAATGTCCGGCGATATAAATGTCAGCTACTTTGGTAAACTTTTCAAAATCACCTTCAAAGCGTTCCGGGTGGGTAAAAAATTCTTGAAAATCAAAAGGTTTGCCTTCTTTGTGTTTGTTATACCAATCCACATCAATTTGGGTATATACCGGTTCGTCGAATGTGTCCTTTAAAAATGCTTCGGGTGAAACTTCTTTGATACCCATAGCATCCAGCATTTCCTTGGCTCCCATACCGACACGGCCTTTACCGGTTAATACGATTTTTACCGGTGGTAATAGTTTTTTGACTTTTTTTAGAGTTTTAACAAGCTCTGCTTTATCTTTCAGTTCGATAGCTTTGGGAATATCAAACAAGCCTGTTTTTTTACCGTAAGTTCTAATGGTATTATATGCTCCTACCACGCCGGCATAGTAGCCGAAAGCGACCAGTCTCATACCGTTTTTGTCCACAATGGTTTCGTGGTCATACAAAGTGATGTTTTTGTCTAAAATAGCCCGTAATAAATCACGGTTGTAAGGTTGTTTTTTGATAGTATGCGAAAAGAAAAAATATTTTTTATTCGGTATCAAAGCGTCAATAGGTACTTCTTTTACGCCTAGCAATACATCGGCATCCGATACATCATTTACCACTTTTATGCCGGCTTCCCGGTATTCATCATCGGAATAGGCCCGGTTATCCGAAGATTCAACAACTATTTCAAAGCCGGGATATTGTTCCATTAATTCTTTGGCTTGCGCCGGCGTTAAAACAACACGTCTGTCAGGCGGATTTTTCCTTTCTTTGATAAGCGCTATTTTCATAAAAATCATTTTTCTAAGTCGTGCAAAGATACGTTTTCTTGGCGACTTTTAAAAGCATCGAAAATTACACCGCTACTGTGGTCTATACTACTACCGGTTACACTTGAAAATACATTGATTTTCCCTAGCTCTTTGAGCAGGCCGAGTAAGCCGAAAATCAGTGCTTCTTTGTAATCAATCAATGTTTTGCCGGGTATTACAATTTTCGAATCCGAATGTTTTTTTATTCTACTGATTAGATATTCATTATGTGCGCCGCCACCGGTTACCAACATACGGGTATCTTTTTTTGGAATCTTGGCAATTTGTATAGCGATATGTTCGACATAAGTTTTTAGAATATCTTTGATTTCCAAATTATAAGAATCGATTAAAGGTAAAATTTTTTCCGTTACAAATTCCCAACCTAATGATTTTGGTTTTCCGCTTTGATAAAAATCCAAATTATTGAGTGCATCGAGCAAAGCCGTATGTATTTTGCCTGATTCTGCTATTTGTCCTTTATCGTCATAAGGCAGTCCCGTTTTGGCAACATAATGATTTAAAACAATATTGGCCGGGCAAATATCATATGCCAAACGTTTATTATTTTCTTCAAAAGAAATATTGGCAAAACCACCGATATTTAAACAATAATCATACTGTCCGAATAAATAACGGTCGCCAGTCGGTACCAGAGGAGCACCTTGTCCGCCAAGTGCTACATCTTGCGTGCGAAAATCACAAACGGTTTTAATTCCCGTAACGGCATTAATATGAGCACCATTCCCGATTTGTGTCGTGTAGCCGGATTCAGGACGATGAAAAACCGTCTGTCCGTGTGAGGCTATCAAATCAACTCGGTCAATGTGATACCGTTTGATAAAATGATTGATTTGTTCACCTAAATAGATGCCGTATTGAGCATCCAGACGTGCTAATTCAACGGCAGACATTTTATAGGCATCTTTTAAAGCTTTGTGCCATTTGGTGTCATAAGCAATAGTTTCGGCTGTTATAATCTTAAAATTTCGCAGATTGTTCAAATTGAATTTGATATATGCTAAATCCAAGCCGTCTAGTGACGTGCCACTCATCAGTCCGATAACGTATTTGAAGGTTTTTTGATTCATTTTGTTTGATCCTATGGCAAATTTAATGAATAATAGTGAATTATTTGTTGTTATGATTTTATACGCCAAATAATAAAAAAAAAAATTGTATATTAGTGGTGTAAATTTTACCTAAATTTTAATTACCTAAAACCAATAATTATGAAAACAAAAATTTTATTGTTAAGTTTATTAATCGTTACATTATTTCCAAATGTTGTATCAGCAAATAATATAAAACATGTGGGAATATCCCAAACCGGAGTTGATGTTAGAACCGGTCCAGCTGTTGTAGGACAGGTTACAATAGACCCTG
>JALWFE010000069.1:0-27002 GCA_027039975.1 Flavobacteriales bacterium | reverse complement strand
CGACATCAGGAAAAGTAATTGTACACTTTGATGGTGTATGTATTTCTTCACCGGGTGATAGAATTATTTTGGCGGCAAGCAATACAACCAATTGGGCAGTAAATGATGGATGCGTTAGCGTTGAAGCAGTTGATTCTAATCATAATAGAAACTCTTTCTCTCATACCAGAGTGTATGATGTTACTGCCGGTAGCTATACGTTTTACGCTGTTGCTCAAAATTATGTGGAAACTAACGGGACCGGTACAGCTTCAATTTATGGAAGTTTAACAGTTGAGTTTATTCCTCAAGGACAAAGTTTAGTTGGCTTCACCGGAATATCTCAAGCCGGTGTTGATGTTAGAACCGGTCCAGCTGTTGTAGGACAGGTTACAATAGACCCTGCGACATCAGGAAAAGTAATTGTACACTTTGATGGTGTATGTATTTCTTCACCGGGTGATAGAATTATTTTGGCGGCAAGCAATACAACCAATTGGGCAGTAAATGATGGATGCGTTAGCGTTGAAGCGGTTGATTCTAATCATAATGGAAACTCTTTCTCTCATACCAGAGTGTATGATGTTACTGCCGGTAGCTATACGTTTTACGCTGTTGCTCAAAATTATGTGGAAACTAACGGAACCGGTACGGCTTCAATTTATGGAAGTTTAACAGCTGAGTTTATTCCTGATGATACGAACTCAATAAATGAAATTGGCAACAATCAATATGACATATATCCAAATCCAACAAACAATTTTCTTAACATCAATGGACTAAATCAGAATGCTATTCTTACAATTTATTCTGTTTCCGGAAAAACAATTAAGAAAGTTGTTGCAGATAAACCGGAAACTAATTTAGATATTTCATCATTAGAAAAAGGCGTTTATTTCATCAATATATTTTCAGATAACAAACATAATATTGTGAAATTCATCAAGAAATAATCATAACTAATCAATACTTAAACTAATCATTACATTTCTTTTTTTTAGACTAATTCTTATTTTGAAGAACTAACAAAATAAGAATTAGTTTTTTTTTATATAAAAAATAGCGTTTTGGCAAGATTTTTGCATCCAATTTTTATATGAAAATGACAGCAAACATACCGCAAACAAATGTAAAAGTTCAAGAAAAGAAAGATTCTTTTCAAGAACAAATTCAAAAAATTATTTCAACCAAATGGTTGTTAAAAAGTATCACGGAAACCGGAATAGTTACCGATGAAGCTGATTTTGAAGGTGTTGAAATCGTTTTCAGTCAATGCCATATTTATGCTTTGTATGGTAACCGGGTGGATAAATTCAAATACAAATTTTTAAGCTCGAGAACTTTTTCCGTCAATATTGAAGGGGAAGATGTAAAATGCCGTATCAAAGAATTGACTGATAAAAAGATGATTTTTCATGCTGATTTCAGGCAATCGCATTTTATTTTGGAATTGGAAGCCGTTTAAAACTATTCTTCCGTTTTCAGGTTCTTAAATTTTGGTTTAAATTTGTAGCAAAAAATATTTTGCTATGGATTATTTTGGTGAGATTATTGAAGGTTTGAAATATGCCTTGCCTGCCGCTGTCACGGGATATGCCACTTATTACTTCTTAAACCGTTTTTATCGTTACGAAGAAAAAAAACAACTTTTAAAAGCCAAAGCAGACCTGAAAAAACACGCTTTACCTGTACGCTTGCAAGCTTATGAACGCTTGGCTTTGTTTTTGGAAAGGATTTCTCCCGCTAAGTTAGTGCAACGTGTCAAACCTGCCAACGAAGATAAACAACAATATGAAATGGCTTTGGTTTTCCAAATCCAAAATGAGTTTGAACATAATTTGACACAACAGATATACGTATCCGAAAAATGTTGGGATATTATTGTAACGGCCAAGAATGCTATGTTAATGTTTATAAAACAAACAGCAGAAGATCCTGAGGTTGAAACTGCCACGGATTTACAAAATAAACTGTTGGAGCGTTCTGCCAAAGATGAAATACCGACCAAAATCGGTTTGTCATTTATCAGAAACGAAGTGAATGAATTGTTGTAAAGAAAAAAACTTGAAGTTTATTTGTATTGGTTGAATTTAATATTTACTGTCAGATTCCACAAACGGAACATCAGGATTAAATAATTCTTCTACCAGCAAGATTAATTGTTTTTCAAATTCTTTTAAAACGACTGTATTTATTTTTGTGTTTCCGTAAATTTTAGCTTTTAACAATCCTTTCCGGATGTTTCTGGTGGATAAAATTCCAACTTCAAACGGTATATCTGAAGCCAGCAAGTTTCCTTGTTGATAATACAACCAGGCATAAGTAAGTAGCTGTAAAAGTTTTTCTTTTTGTTCGTTTGTTCGCAAGGGATTTAAATCAATACTTGTTTGGTTTTTGTTTGACCTGCCGATACTGATATTTTTGGATTTTACACTACCTGTTTTATAATCGATAATGCGAAGCACACTATTAAGCCGGTCAATTCTGTCAAATTTTCCTTTGATAAAAACCTCTTTATCTTTAACAGGTAAACGGGCTTTTAATTTTTGTTCCAGACCTACAATTTCCAACCGGTTTCCGGCTTTGACGGTCGCCAAGTCGTGGTGAAGCAAGTCTTTGATATTTTTTTTGATAATTTCAAAGACAATCAAGTTTTTACCGGTTATCAGGCCGGCATCAACAGGTGTTTCTTCTCCAAAACTTTTTTTGATGAACAGTTTTAAGGCCAAATCTTCATATTGCTTTAAAAAATTGTCAAAATCCGTTACTCTGAAAGTTTTACCGGTATAGGGTTTATACAATATTTCTATAACTTCGTGAACAATATTACCCATCGTAAAAAGCGGAATAGCATCGCTGATTTCTTCGGGTTCTTGCAATTCCAAAATATATGTTTTGTAGTAAGCAAGCGGATTGCGTACGTAAGTTCCCAATGCCGAAGGTGAAAAGCCGCTAAGAGCTAATTCCCGCAACTTTTGCAAAGCGAAAGTTGTTTTTGTAATTTGTTCTTTTTCAATGACTTTTGTATCAGTTGATAAATCAAAGATACGGTGTTTTATCTGATGAATTCCGGTATCCAATTCGTTTTCTAACTGTGTTATAAACCTGCTTTGTTCTGCGGTTCCAAAGCCGTCACCGGCAATATTGTATATCAAACTGATTTTTTTTGCCCTTTGCAACAAACGGTAGAAATGATAGGCTGCGATAGCATTATGATCGTAATGTAAAGGTAAGCCGAAATGTTTTCTTATTTCAAACGGAATGATTGACCGGTCTTTACGTCCATAAGGTATAACACCTTCATTCATAGAGGTTAAAATGATATGATCAAAATCCAATAGTCGTGTTTCGAGAAATCCCATAATTTGCAGACCGACAAGGGGTTCTCCTTCAAATGCCAACCGTTCTTGGTACAATAATCTTTTAAATAAATATTGGAATGTTCTCATATCTCCGATTTCGCCGGTTTGTATGATAAAATCTTGTAATTGTTTGAATATTTTTTCAAATTTTACCAATGCCAAACCGTCTAATTCGCCGGGATTTTGACTAGCGAAATAATCTATTATGTTTAATGATTTTTCTGTAAATTTTAATACGGAAAAATCGCTGATTATCAATTCATTGATAAATGATTTTGATTTTTTTAAGACGTTTAACCACAGTTCTTGTGAAATCAAATTTGTTTTAAATTTTTTTAATTCTTCGAGTAAGGACTGATTGGCTCGTTGTTCGCCGGTTGGCAAAATTTGTTCAAATTGATTTTGATTGACAATACCGGTAATTGTTTCCAGGTTAAAATGGCCATATTGTTCTTTTTCGGCATACAATTGAACTAATAATTCAAAAAAACGGCTGACAGGCAGATTTTTAAGAGGCAAGCCCAGTGTGATATTTACCGCTTCTACGTTATCAGGCAAACTGTCTATTAACGGCAATAACAAATGTTCTTCGTTGAGAACAATGGCTGTTTCATTTAAAATTTCTCCGTTTTCAGGTTGTCTTTTTAAAATGTCCGCTACGGCTTGAGCTTGTGTGGTGCTTCCGGTGACACCTATAATTTCTATTTGTTTCGGTTGTTTGAAATGGTCGAAAATCCAATTAAAATCTTTAAAATTTTTGATATGCCCGTTGATAAATCTGCCCGCTTCAAAATGCGGTTGCAGATAATATTGGTCGGCATCCCAGAAAATTTTAGCTTTACCATTGTTAATCAATTGTTTGATAATACCGGTTTGACAGGTATTTAAGGCATTAAAGCCGGCAAAAATGATTTGATTACTTTCAAAATTTTCAGAAAGTTTTTCTATATTATTAAAAACATAACGGCTAATCATTCCGGAATATGCCAAATTTTTGTTTATCAAACGCTCTTTAAATTTTTGGTATAAATCATACAGGGAAGCATAAAATTTGAGATAATCGGTGACGATTTTAGGATTTTCGGGTTTGAGTTGCCAATCTTCAATTTTTTTTACTTCGTTTATGTATGTAAAAACCTCACGGGCATCGACATTAAAAGCGTCTATTTGATTAAAATCATTGAGAAGGGTAGGTGCCCAACGGATAAATTCTTCAAAACTTTGATTTTTGTCACCGTACAACTCTTTATATGCTTGAAAAAATTCAAAAATCAGTTCCAGCCAATCCGCTTGAATAAAAGGTGTTAAACCTGATAAAAAATCTTCAATAGTTAGAATTTGCGGAGAAAGTACCGGTTTTTGCAAACTTTCTACCAAGGCTTTTTTAAGAAACAATCCCGATCGTTTGTTGGGTAAAATAACTATTTTTTGGTGGATATTACCGAATTTGAGCAATTCACCGGCTATCAGTTGTAGAAATTTTACAGGCATAAGAACGGGAAATTATGAGATAAAACCGGTGGTTTTAAGCTTGATTTTTGTTTCTTTCGTCCAGTAATTGGCGTTTCAGATTTTGTTCTCTTTCCAAAGCTGTACTTTTGAAATTAAAATATTCTTCTTCCAATTTCGTCAAATTCTGTTTGGCGGTTTTCGTAACCTTTTGACTATTGATATACAAGTAGATAAAATAAATCAAAACAAATATCAATACGCTTATGATTGACCAAACAATCCATTGATATTTGGATTTTTCAATATTCATTCCTAAAAATTGGATATTGTTTTTTTGTTCCGTAAGAGTTTCAATTTGCGCATTGGCTTGATTTAAATCCGTTTGCAATTTGTTAATTTGATTTTGTAATTTAACAATCTCATTTTGCGCATTTTTATAATTGTTTTTTTCTTTTTTCAGGCTATCTAGAACTTCTTTTTTCAGCTGATTGAAAATGTATTTTTTAATGACTTTATAGTCTTGATAATTACTTGATTTTGTGTAAACTTCATTAAATTTTTCTTCTACACTGCCACGGGTTAAATCGATAGATTTTTTGGTATTGGACTGGGCGGAAATCACAGCAGCGGCGATAAACATTAAAAAAATCAAAATTTTTTTCATAACAAACTTTTTTGTAAAGGTAATAATAGGTCTCAATAAAACGTAAATATACAAAATAAATTATCGTTTTTGCGGTCAAAATTACAATTTTATCGTCAAAAAACATTCGTTTTTAAAACTTATCTTTGCCGCAAATAAATATGTTGTATGAAATTTGATTTGAATAAGAAAGATATCGATACAAAAGCACGAGCCGGAACTATAATTTTAGCTCATGGCAAAGTTGAAACCCCAGTTTTTATGCCGGTTGGAACGATTGGCACGGTAAAGGCAGTTCATCAAAGAGAGCTTAAACAAGATATCGATGCTAATATTATTTTAGGTAATACATACCACTTGTATTTACGTCCCGGAACGGAGATATTGGAACAAGCCGGCGGTTTGCATCGATTTATAAACTGGGATAGAAATATTTTGACAGATAGCGGTGGTTTTCAAGTGTATTCTTTGGCTGATAACCGTAAAATTACCGAAGAAGGTGTCAAATTCAAATCGCATATAGACGGTTCTTATCATTTTTTTTCACCTGAACGGGTTATGGAAATTCAACGTAGTATCGGGGCGGATATTATCATGGCTTTTGACGAATGTACCGATTATCCGGTAGATTACAAGTATGCCAAATCGTCGATGGAAATGACACACCGGTGGTTGGACAGGTGTATAGAACATTTGGACAAAGTACCGCCTAAATACGGTTACGAACAGAGTTTGTTTCCGATAGTGCAGGGGAGTACTTTTAAAGATTTGCGGATACAATCGGCGGAATACATCGCTTCAAAAGGTGCTGACGGCAATGCTATCGGGGGGTTGTCGGTAGGCGAACCGGCGGAAAAAATGTATGAAATGACAGAATTGGTGTGTGATATTTTACCGGAAGATAAACCGCGATATCTTATGGGGGTTGGCACGCCGGTCAATATTTTGGAAAACATTGCATTAGGTGTCGATATGTTTGATTGCGTTATGCCGACCCGTAATGCCCGGAATGGTATGTTGTTTACTTCCGAAGGTACAATCAATATCAAAAATGCCAAGTGGAAAAATGATTTTAGCCCTATAGATCTGATGGGTATCACTTTTGTCGATACGGATTACAGCAAAGCTTATTTGCGCCATTTGTTTGCATCCAATGAATTTTTAGCCAAACAAATAGCTTCGGTTCACAATCTGGGATTTTATCTGTGGCTGGTCAGAGAAGCCCGTAAGCATATCATTGAAGGGGATTTTAAAGCTTGGAAAGAACAAATGATAGTGAAGATGAGTCGCAGGTTGTAGGAGACCTGCCAGGTTTCCAAAACCCGGTAAGTCCGGATAACCCGGGACAATTCATAAATTTAATAAATCTAAAATCTAATTTCTAAAATCTAATTTTTTTAGGATTTACCTTCGGTGAATCCTATTACATCGCTAAGACTGCCCATACAAAAACCAATAGCTTCGCTATTGTTGTTTTTATTTTTTTCACTCCTTACGAAAACAAGTTTTCGATGGAGATAAAAAAAATAAAAACCATTTTGCAAAGCAAAATGGTTTTTGTATGGGTCGGGATGACAGGATTTGAACCTGCGACCCCCACGTCCCTAACGTGGTGCGCTAACCGGGCTGCGCTACATCCCGAACTTAATTTAAGTCATTCAAATGACGGGGCAAAAATAATAAAAATTGTATAAACGGAAGTGTTTTTTAATAATTTTTTTCTTTAACCATTGACTTCAATTTTACCCTGTAAATAATGCTAAGCATGTTGACCGGTAAATTTTTTATGAACTACTTAATAACATTATATTAATTATTTTTGCAATATGAAAGCTTTTCAAGATACGATTATAGCATTGGCAACACCGGCCGGTAGCGGCGCTATCGGTGTTATCCGTTTGTCGGGAAGTAATGCCATTGATATTGTCAACCGATTTTTTCAAGGCAAATCCCGTCAGAAAGATTTACACAAGGTTCCTACGCATACCGTTCATTTGGGTTATATCAAAGACGGAAATACAATTTTAGATGAAGTTTTGGTGACAGTTTTTAAAAATCCGCATTCTTATACCGGAGAAGATGTGGTGGAAATATCTGTCCATGGCTCGCCTTATATTCAACGGCAAATCATTCACCTGTTTTTAAAAAACGGTGTCCGGCATGCCAAAGCGGGCGAATTTACCTTGCGGGCATTTCTCAATGGTAAAATGGATTTGACCCAAGCCGAAGCAGTTGCCGATTTGATAGCGGCGGATAGCGAAGCTTCGCACCGGCTAGCTTTACAACAGATGCGGGGTGGTTTTTCGAGTGAAATCAAAAAATTGCGGGATGAACTGATTCATTTTGCCTCGTTAATCGAATTGGAATTGGATTTTGCAGAAGAAGATGTTGAATTTGCCGACCGCCGGCAGTTTATGGAACTGGTGCAACGTCTCAAACAAACGCTTAAACATTTGGTGGATAGTTTTGCAACGGGCAACGTGCTCAAAGAAGGCGTGCCGGTTGCCATTATCGGAGAGCCGAATGTAGGTAAATCCACCTTGCTCAATGCGCTGCTCAACGAGGAACGCGCTATTGTATCGGATATTGCAGGAACGACACGTGATGTCATCGAAGATGAATTGGTATTGGAAGGTGTCCGCTTCCGTTTTATAGATACGGCGGGTATTCGCGAAGCACAGGACAGTATTGAACAAATCGGCATCCGTAAAACTTATGAAAAGATTGAAGAAGCCAAAGTGGTGATTTTTTTGATTGATGCTTGTGCATTGAGCCAAACCGCCTCTTGTCACGGACAACATCACGAGGAAGTCTTACAAAAATTCGAAACAGAGCTGAACAATATTGCCCGGAAATATCCACAAAAAAAAATATTGATTGTAGTTAATAAGATTGATAAGTTAGATAAAAAAGATTATCAAATTGATAAAGAAAAATATCCTTTAATCGAAATTTCGGCAAAACATAAAACCGGGTTGGAACGTTTGAAAAATGAATTGGTGGCGTTGGTCAATAAAGGGGTATTGGACCAAAACGAAGTGATTGTTTCAAATGCCCGTCATTATCAAGCACTTAATGAAGCATTGAAGAATATCTTGCAAGTGGAAGAGGGCTTGAATAATAATCTATCCACCGATTTGTTAAGTATCGATATCCGTGCCGCATTACACAGTTTGGGCGAAATAACAGGTGATATCACAACGGATGATTTATTGGATAATATATTTAAGAACTTTTGCATCGGGAAATAGGTTTTTTAGTGGAGAGTGCGAAGTGGAAAGTGCCTAGTGCCGAGTGGAAAGTGCCGAGTGGAAAGTTGAAAGTGTTTAGTGGAAAGTGCGAAATAGTAACAAGTAGCAAGCGGAACGAAGTGACGTCCCGTTGACGAAGGAAACGGGATAGCAAATAATTGAAAATGTATGATAAAAAACTGTGAAACATTTCGGCAGGCTCAATGCACCACTCTGTGAAAAACTCTGTGCTACACTTCGGCAAGCTCAGTGCATCACTCTTTGGTAAAAAATAAAATTTAAAATGAATAATACATCCGACACCGGACATCCGACATCGGACGTTCGACACCGGACACCCGACACCGGACATCCGACTATCAAATAACCAAATAACCAGATAACCAGATAACCAAATAACCAGATAACCAAATAACCAGATAACCAAATAACCAGATAACCAAATAACCAGATAACCAAATAACCGATTAACCAATATCATCAAATAACCAAATAACCAGATAACCAAATAATCAAATAACCAATAAAATCGTATATTCGTGCTTTAAAAAAAAATTCTATGAAATATTTATTTTCTTTCATCATAGCAGGTATTATATTGACCGGTTGTCAATCTTCAAAAAACATCATTAATGAAGAGAAAGATGTTGGAATTCAACAGGTTGTAAAAGGTATGAGTGAACCTGAAAAACGTGGTTACTGGCAACAATACGTGCATTATACCATGGACATTGATATGGACGTAAAAAAACATCAATATACCGGAAAACAAAAATTGGTTTATAAAAACAATTCGCATGATACGTTGACCAAGGTTTATTATCATTTGTATTGGAATGCTTTTCAACCCGGGAGTGCCATGGATTGGAAAGCCAGGACGGTTCCCGACCCCGACCGTAATTTGGATAAAATAATCCAAGCTTTAAAACCCGAAGAGAGAGGTTTTATCAAAATTGATACTTTGATTCAAGACGGGCAGGCGGTTACCTATCAAGTGGAAGGAACTATTTTGGAAGTGGATTTGAATCAACCTCTGTTGCCAGGTGAAAGCACGGTGTTAGAAATGAATTATTTAACGCAAATCCCTATCGTTGTCCGCCGTTCGGGACGTGATAATGAAGAAGGTATAGATTTTTCGATGACGCAATGGTATCCTAAACTGTGCGAGTATGACCAACGCGGTTGGCATACCGACCCTTATCTCGGCCGGGAATTTTACGGTGTGTGGGGTGATTTTGACGTTACTATCCATATCGATAAAGAATATATGGTAGCCGGCACCGGATATCTGCAAAATCCGGAACAAGTTGGTAAAAATTATCCTACGGATAAACCTTTAAATATACCTGATACTGATAAACTTACATGGCATTTTGTAGCCCCGAATGTACACGATTTTTCCTGGGCTGCCGATCCCGGTTATGTGCATGATATTTATCAAGTTAATGACAGTTTGACTTTACATTTTTTCTACCTGAATGATGATAAAATCAAAGAAAATTGGAAAAAATTGGAGCCTGTTGCGGCTAAAACCATGTCTTTTTACAATGAATATATCGGGCCGTATCCTTATAAAAAATACAGTGTTATACAAGCCGGTGACGGTGGCATGGAATACGGTATGTGTACTTTCGTAATGGGAAATCGGCCGTTTAACAGTTTGCGTGGCACGGTACAACACGAAATGGGACACGCTTGGTTTCAATTCAGTTTGGCCAGTAATGAATCCGAATATCCTTGGATGGATGAAGGCTTTACATCTTTTGTACAGGATATGGCCGATATCGTAGTGAATGGTAATAAAGCCGAAAATCCATTCGCAAGTTCTTACAGTAGTTACAATTATCTGGTTCATAAGGAATTAGAAGAACCTTTGGCAACACATTCAGACCATTATCAAACCAATTTGGCATATTGGACGGAAGCTTATGACAAAGGAAAATTGGTTTTATCGCAACTGGGTTATATTATGGGTTTTGATAAATTGAGTTTGACACTAAAAAATTACTATAAAAATTGGGCGATGAAACATCCGCAACCGGATGATTTTTTCCGTATTGCTGAAAAAACTTCCGGATTGAATCTCAAATGGTTCCAAAATGAGTGGATACATACTGTTCACCATATCGATTATAGTGTGGGAGATATTATTGCCAAAGGTGATAAAACGGAAATCCATTTAAAAAAGGAAGAAGCTATGCCCATGCCTTTGGATGTGTTGGTGGTTTATAAGGACGAAAGTGTGGAGAGTTATTATATTCCGTTGGATTTGATGCGTGGTATAAAAAATAATCCTTTTCCAAGCTTATCCCGGAAAATTTTAAAAGATTGGCGCTATCCGGTTCCGGAATACAGTTTTACCATTGACAGAAAAAAAGATGATATCAAAGCGGTCATTATTGACCCGTTAGGTTTTATGGCGGATATAAACATTGAAAATAATACCGCTCTGTTTGAAAAATAAGTTGTCTTCATTAATGAACAAACGATATAAACTGCCTAAAAAGAACATTTTAAAACGCAAGCAATTGATTGAGGCTTTGTTTACACGGGGGCGATCTATCGCCGTATATCCGCTTCGTTTGGTGTATTTACCCGAACCTTATCCCGAAAACAGTCCTTATTTGGTTGCTTTTTCGGTACCTAAAAAAAAAATAAAAAAAGCCGTACATCGTAACCGTATCAAACGTTTGATGCGGGAAAGTTTTCGCTTGCAACAACACGATTTAAAACTTCCCGGAAAAACCCTGATGATGTGGATTTACACCGGTAAAGATATGCCGGATTATGAGACGATATATCAAAAAATGAAGTTGATAATCAACGAGTTTAACCATAAAATATATAAAAAGGTATAAAAGTTCATAAAGTTTGTAAAGTTTATAATGTTCGTAACGTTATAATGTTTGTAAAGTTAAATGTTTATAAATTTCACAACGATGTAGAGACACACGCCCCGTGCGTCTGATAAAATAATAAAAAAAAAAAACGCTCCGTCTTGGGTCTCCCGACCCTGACAGTGTATCAACAATGTAAAAACGATAACGATAAAAAATCTATTGAGCCCCGACATACGTCGGGGACACCTTGGTAGATGTTCAGACCTACCGGGTTTTCAAAACCTGGCAGGTCTATAAAATGAAATACCATTGAGCTCCGTAGGAGCGACACCTTAGTAAAAAAATAACCTCTTGAAACTAAAAATTCTTTTCCGTTATTTTAATATAATCCCGTTTTTCATTTGCAGGATAAGGTAGCGGTGGTAAAATTTCCGTTTTTATCTTAAATGTATTTTTAATCCTAACCGTTACCGGCGTTAACTTTTTAACTTTATTTACCCACAACTCCACTTTGCCTTTCCAACCGTTTTTGTTTACTTTTATCGAAATATTATGTTGTCCGGGTCCAATTTCGCTTGAATACCATTTCCATTCTCCTTTAACTTTTTGTGTGGATAATTTGATTTTTTTACCGGAAACATATACCGATACACCAGGAAAATCTTTTTTTGAACCGTTTGAAGTCAATAATACGGCAACTTCCCTGACTTGCTCCGGATTTTTTAATTGCCAAGTGATGTTATTTTTCGATTCATTTATTTTATAAGAAATTTTTTTGAAATTTTTGTTTTTGTTTTTGAGTTTATCAAGATTTTGAAATTTACTTGATTTTCTGTTAATTATCAGATTTTCAACATATTGCGGATTTAAAAATTTTATTTTATTACCGGTTTCGTAAATGTTATATTTAAGAGTATCTTCTTTGATATCCAAGTCAAACCGAGCGCCTGCCGGTAACGGCCTTTTGACGCTGTCTAAGGGATAGACGTGGAAAATAACTGTTTCAAATCCGTCAAGCGGGATAGTGATAATACTGCCGGCACTATAAATTTGAGGCAAAATTTTCCTGTAAGGAAATACTTGTTCTATAACCAGATTGGTGGCATTTTCATCAATTCCGTGTTCAGGTTTCAAACTGACACGCAGGGTATCGTTGTCTATTTTAGGATTTCTGGCGGCTATAAGTCCTTTGTTATTTTTGAAATGCAGATATGCATAAGGTTCTCCCAAAGCAGGATTGCCGCCTTGCATAAAAGTTTGTTCCATAAGATTTTGATTATCATAAGCCCATTGGATAGCTTGTGATAATACCCGCCATTCCTTATCGTTTAGAATATCCGGAGAAATATAAAGTTCCCACATAGTAACACCCCTGGCAAAGTAAAGCACGGCATTATTGGTAAACCTGTCGAAAGGTTCTCCTTCTTTTGAGATAGCTTCGAGGCGGCCTTTGATAATGCCGTGTGTCATCAAATTGGCTACCGGAAACCATAAATTACGTATTTTCAGGTCGTTATATAAGGCATAATCGCGGTAAGTCATGGCATTATCTCGTCTGTTGAGTGAGGGAACACCGGCAAAAGCATAATCGGCGGCATCCATCCAAATTTGGTTGGCATATTGCACCCACCACGGACTTAACCAAGTGCCGGAGGTAATATTGATATAAACCGAAGAATCTATGGCTCTCACGGCTTGACATTTGTCTATGACCGATTCCATAACGGCTCTTCGTGAATAAATGCCAACCGGATGACCGTGGTCCGGTTCGGAACAAGCAAATTGGATTCCATCCCATTTAAAATAGCCAATATGATAATTTTTGGTAAAACCGGTTACGCGTTTCCGGAAAAGTTTACTGTAATTTTTACCGGCCAAACACAACATAGCCGAGCCGTATTTAAATTTATGTCCGGTTACTTCATAACCGTGTGCCGCCATCCATTTGATTCTTTTCAAAGCAAAGGAATAACCGCCGATAGGTCCGAACCAAATACCTAATCTTGTGCCTGTTTTGGCAAGGGTATCCGAGATAGGCTTTAAGCCGTGTGGAAATTGTGCCGGATTCAATTGCCAGTCGCTTTCGTAAATGTCCCAACCGTCGTCCAACACAAAAGCATCGAGATGAATGCCGTGTTTTTTTATCATATTGTCTCGTAACAATCTGATAATCCGGAGGGTATTTTTCTCATTCATAATACCCGAACTGTCTATTTTGTTGCGTTTGGTATGCAAAAAAGCCGGTGAACGCAGGTCATACCAACTATTATATAATGTATAAGGTTTGGCAGGTGCCACTCTTATGCTTTTGACATAATCGTAAAACCATTTTTTAACATAAGGTTGCGGTGTAATTGCCGTAACGACCGAATTACTTTTTAAAAAATTTTGTTCAATTTTAGAGCCGGTATATTGAAAACTGTTTATATAGAAGATGTTGTTTTTCAATATTTTAAAGGTGGTTGTCCCTGTTGGATATTCGAGTCCGGTAAATCCGCCACCGTCTTCATTGCGGAATGCAACCGGCTGTCCGAAACCGCCTTCATTATCTATAAAAAATGTCCGGTCTGTTCCGGTTTTCTCATCGTTTTCCACTGACGAAAATCCCAATCCTTCTACACTGACAGTGATATTTTGCCGGTTTTTATTGTCCGGTATGAAAGCAAAACGGCCTTGCCGGGGACTGATTTTATCCAAAAAATGTCCTCTACCGGTTGGGTCCTTAACGGCAATGTTTCTTCTGATAAAAAAATCGTCATTGCCCAATTGGTAGGTTAATCTTAAAACCAAGGGATTACCGGTTCCTTTGAAATAAAGTTGAAGTTGCTTGCCTGTTTTGAGATTGTCATTTGTCTCCCACCGTGTAAAGTTGAAATTTGATTTATCGAAATCGACCGGGTTGTCGGCATTATTTTTCTTACCCGGTGCCCGCCAAGCATTGTAAACCACCCGGATGTTAAAACCGGCATCACTTATCAATTTACAGGATTTACGATGAAAAGTTTTAACCCAATTACGGTTGCTTTTGAGCGTATCGGCAACCAATTTACCGTTTTTTATAACGATAATTTGCGTGATTTTCCGGTTTTTTAAGGTGAAAATGTGATTATCTCCGTTTTTATTATGGCTTATTTTGACGTGTTGCCCAGATACGGAAACGGAAGTAAAAAATAAGATGCTAATCAGGATAAATGTTGTTTTCATAAAATGTATTTTAAGAAATATCCCGTGAAAAGTCCGGTTGGTATTTTACATTGCAAGTTAGGAAAATTATAGTTGTCCGGCTAAACGTAAAGTAAAAATTTTAACCGGTGAAAAAACGGATTATTTCGTTACTTTTGCAAGATAAATATTAAGTCAATGGAAAGCATTTTACAAGACAAGATACAAGAAGCTTTTGAAAAAATTTACGGTTTGAAGATTGACAAACCCGAATTGCAAGCGACCCGGAAGGATTTTGAAGGGGATATCACTTTGGTCGTTTTTCCGTATGTCAAGCAATTAAAGAAAAATCCGAAGGAAGTTGCGGAAGCTATCGGTAATTACCTCAAAGAAAATTTGTCACAAATTGAAGATTTTAATGTCGTAAGCGGATTTTTAAATTTGGTGATAGCACCCGGGTATTATATCGATTTTCTCAACCGGATTTATTCCGATGAAGATTACGGTTTGACGCCGGTTGATACGAGCCGGAAATCTTTAATGGTGGAATATTCGTCGCCTAATACAAACAAACCTTTACATTTGGGACATATCAGGAATAATTTGTTGGGACATAGTATCAGTGAAATCTATAAAGCAACGGGTAAACCGGTGATAAAAACGCAAATAATCAACGACCGGGGTATTCATATTTGTAAATCAATGTTAGCCTGGCAAAAATTCGGTAACGGTGAAACACCTGAAAGCACCGGAATGAAAGGCGATCATTTGGTAGGGAAGTATTATGTTATTTATAATGAAAAATATAATGAAGAATTGGAAAAAATAAAAAATGATGCTGAAGAAGTCTATAAGTTCTTGATTGATCCAAAAAATAAAGAGAAAATCATTGAATATTCAAAAAAATATATTCCAAAAACTAAAATAGATTTTGACAATAAAGCGCTTTTTGCGTTATTAGGATTTGGTTTATCTGTATACTTTTATGAAAAAAAGGATAAAGAAATTGGAGATATTATAGCTTTTATATCTTTGTTATTAGGCATTTCATCTGTAAAATTAAAAAAAGAGTATGAAATCGAAATAGATAAAAATATTGTTAATAAAGAAACTTTTCAAAAATATCAATTATTAAAACAGAAACTTGGAATAGATGAAAATGATTTGAAAAATAAATCGGAATATGAAATGATTCAATACATATTTGAAAAGTTTAAAAATCATTCTCCACTTATTCAAGAAGCCCAAGAGATGCTTCGCAAATGGGAAGCCAAGGACCCAGAAGTGATGGCATTGTGGCGAAAAATGAACGGGTGGGTATATGACGGTTTTAACGAAACTTATAAAAATTTAGGGGTTGATTTTGATAAAAATTATTACGAAAGTGAGACTTATTTGCTCGGTAAAAAAATTGTGGAAGACGGCTTGAAAAAAGGGATTTTTTATAAAAAGCCGGATGGTTCGGTCTGGGTGGATTTATCAGATGTAGGTTTGGACGAAAAACTGTTGTTGCGTGCCGATGGCACATCGGTTTATATCACACAAGATATCGGGACAGCTATCAAGCGTTTTGAAGATTTTGATATCGATAGCCATATCTATGTCGTTGGGAATGAACAGGATTATCATTTTCAAGTTTTGTTTGCCATCTTAAAAAAATTAGGTTACGAGTGGGCGGACCGCTTGTATCATTTGTCTTACGGTATGGTTGAATTGCCGCACGGCAAAATGAAATCACGCGAAGGCACGGTAGTCGATGCCGACGATTTAATGGAAGAGATGACCACAACAGCAAGGGAAATTGCGCAAGAACTAGGCAAACTGGAAGGTTACAGCGATGAAGAAAAAGAACGTTTATACCGCATTATCGGACTGGGTGCTTTGAAATATTTTATTTTAAAAGTCGATCCGAAACGCACCATTTTGTTTGACCCGCAAAAATCCATCGATTTTCAAGGCAATACGGGCCCTTTTATCCAATATACTTATGCCCGTATCCAATCCATATTGCGAAAAGCCGGTGATTTGAAAGAAAAACCGTATCAAATCAATGATTTGCATCCTAAGGAAAAGGAAGTCATAAAACTTTTGGAAGATTTTCCGCAAGTTATTCATACGGCTGCCGAACAACAAAATCCGGGTATTATTGCCAATTATACGTATGATTTGGTCAAACAATACAACAGTTTTTATCAAAGCATCCCGATTTTGACAGCGGAGAACGAAAACGAACGGATATTTAGAGTAAAATTATCCAAAAAAACGGGCGATACGATTAAAAATGCGTTCAAATTGCTTGGTATTGAGGTGCCCGAGCGGATGTAATACCATTAAATTACAGCACTCTAACCGGAAAATTGCCGGTAAATATTTGTATATTTAGGATATGGGAAACCTTAAGTTTAAAATTAACAAATCCGATACGGAATGGGAAAAAATTTTGACACCGCAGCAATTTTATATATTGCGGCGTAAGGGGACGGATTTTCCGGGGACAGGCCAATATACTTACCATTTTGAAGAAGGCATTTACCGTTGTGCCGGATGCGGGGCACCATTGTTCAAGTCGGATAATAAATATGAAAGCCATTGCGGTTGGCCTTCTTTTGACGATGCGATACCCGGAGCGGTCGTTATGCAACCCGATTACAGTCACAATATGATACGGACGGAGATACTTTGTGCTACGTGCGGCGGTCATCTCGGGCATATTTTTGACGACGGGCCGCCAAAAACCACAGGTAAACGCTATTGTGTCAATTCCACCTCGTTAAAATTTGAAAAAATCACAGGAAAATCTCAAAAATAGATGTTTGACAAGCCGGCAAACATATCGTTTTCCATTATCATACCGGTATATAACCGTCCCGGTGAGGTAGCGGAACTGTTGGAAAGTCTTAAAAATCAGACATTTAATGATTTTGAAGTGATAGTCGTAGAAGACGGTTCGTCGCTTTTATCGGAGAAAGTTTGCCGGAAATATATGGGACCATTGAATTTGAAATATTTTTATAAAGAAAATACAGGCCCCGGGCCGAGTCGCAATTACGGTATGCAAAGGGCAACAGGAAATTATTTTATCATTTTGGATTCCGATGTGGTTTTACCGGAAAAATACATGCAAATTGTTTACGATAGTCTTCAAAAAGATTATACCGATGCGTATGGAGGTCCTGATGAGGCGGCACTAGATTTTACACCGGTTCAAAAAGCCATTAATTATGCGATGACGTCGTGGTTGACAACCGGTGGTATCAGGGGAAAAGGAAACAAATTGGAAAAATTTCATCCGCGTAGTTTTAATATGGGTATTTCGAAGAAAGTTTTTGAGCAAACCGGCGGTTTTTCGGATATGCGTTACGGTGAAGATATCGATTTGAGTATCCGTATAATGAAAGCCGGATTTAAAACCAAATTGATACCTGAGGCTTTTGTGTATCATAAGCGCCGTAACGATTGGCGCAGTTTTTTTAATCAAGTCAGGCATTCGGGTGAAGCACGGATTGTTTTGTCGCGTTTACACCCCGGTACATTAAAAATTTTACATTTTTTTCCGGCTGTCTTTACTTTGGGATTTATTTTGAGTATAATTTTACTCTTTTCCGGATTTTATTACGGTATCATTTTATATGGTTTATACTTTGTCGTGTTGCTAATAGATGCGAGTATTAAATATAAGCGAATTTCGTTAGGATTTTTATCGGCTTTTGCTTCTTTTGTGATGTTATTAGGTTACGGAACGGGATTTATTAAAAAGCTTTTCTTATAAATTGGCAATCAATAAATCTTTTTTTATACTTTTGCAAATATGAAATACACCATTCAACAAATAGCAAATTTTTTACAGGGAAGTGTTGAGGGAGATGCCGGAGTGGAAATCAATAATTTGGCAAAAATTGAAGAAGCAAAACCCGGTGATATCAGTTTTTTGGCCAATCCTGTTTATACACCTTTTATTTACAGAACAGGTGCGTCAGCGGTTATAGTCCGGAAGGATTTTAAACCTGAGAAGCCGGTAAAAACCAATTTAATTCGTGTGGAAGACCCGTATGAAGCTTTTTCGAAACTACTCGGATTTTATAATAAAAAACACGATAAAACGGGCATTGAAACACCGAGTTATATCAGTAAGACGGCACAAATCGGAGAGAATGTTTATATCGGTTCATTTGTGTATATAGGTGAGAATGTCCGTATTGGAAATAATGTTAAGATTTTTCCCGGCACTTTTATAGGAGACGATGTGAATGTTGGAGATGATACTTTGATTTTTGCCAATGTCAGTATCTATCACGATACGAAAATCGGCAAAAATGTTACCATTCATAGTGGCACGGTTATCGGTGGTGACGGGTTTGGTTTTGTACCTTCCAACGGAAAAGATTTTAAAAAAGTGCCTCAGATAGGCAATGTGATTATAGAAGATTATGTTGAAATCGGTTCTAATACTTCAATAGATAGGGCAACCTTAGGTTCTACTATTGTCAGACGTGGTGTCAAATTGGACAATTTTATACAAGTAGCTCATAATGTTGAAATAGGTGAGAATACGGTGATTGCCGCTTTGACGGGTATATCCGGTTCTACCAAAATAGGTAAAAATTGCATGATAGGGGGTCAAGTGGGCATTGCCGGACATATAAAAATCGGTAACAATGTCAAAATCGGGGCACAGTCAGGTGTTTCACATAATTTAAAAGATGATGAAATTGTGGTAGGATCACCGGCTATTCCTATAAAGCAATTTAAAAAATCAAGTATTATTTTTAAAAATTTGGATGATTTATATAAACGCATTCAAAAGCTTGAAAAAGAATTAAAAAAATACAAAGAAACTGATAAGTCATGATAAAACAAAAAACGATTAAACAACCTGTTTCAATCGAAGGAGTTGGCTTGCATACCGGAAAGAAAGTTAAGATGACTTTAAAGCCTGCGCCTGAGCATTATGGATTTAAGTTTGTTAGGGTAGATTTGGAAGGAAAGCCGGAAATTGAAGCCAGTGCCGGTTTGGTAACCAAAACGCAGCGGGGAACTGTTTTGGAAAAAAACGGTGTTCAAATTCAAACAACGGAACATATATTGGCAGCATTGACAGGAATGGATTTGGACAATTGTATTATAGAATTGGACGCTCCGGAACCGCCGATAAAAGACGGTTCTGCCAAGTATTTTGTTGAAATGATTGAAAAAGCCGGCATTAAAGAGCAAGAAGCCGAACGGGAAGAATATGTGATAAAAAAAGTTATATCATTTGTTGACCCGGAAACCGAAAGTGAGCTTTTGATTATGCCGTCTGATCATTTTGAAGTTACGGCAATGGTCGATTTTGGTACCAAAGTACTTGGAACACAAAATGCTTATCTTAAAAATATCAAGGATTTTAAAAAGGAAATTGCACCGGCACGGACATTCAGTTTTTTACACGAATTGGAGATGTTGCTCAAAAACGGTTTGATTAAAGGTGGTGATTTGAGTAAAGCTATTATTTTTGTCGATAAGGAAATATCCGAAGAGACAAAAGATTTACTTAAAAATTATTTTAAAGAAGATGATTTTGAGATTAAACCGAATGGTATATTAAATAATGTCGATTTGCAATGGCCTAACGAAGCGGCAAGGCATAAGTTGTTGGATGTTATAGGTGATTTGACTTTGGTAGGGACCAAGCTTAGAGGTAAGGTTATTGCCAATAAACCCGGACACAGGGTCAATACGGCATTTGCTAAAAAATTGCAAAAAATCATTAAAAATGAAAAAAGGAATAAGGTTCCTGAAATTGATTTGAACAAGCCGCCGTTGATGGATATTGAAAAAATTATGTCATTATTGCCACACCGTCCGCCGTTTTTGATGATTGATCGTATTTTGGAAATGTCTGACAAGCATGTTATTGGAATGAAAAACGTTACGATGAATGAAGCGTTTTTTGTCGGACATTTTCCCGGCGCACCGGTGATGCCCGGGGTTTTGCAAGTGGAAGCTATGGCTCAGACAGGAGGTATTTTGATTCTGAGTTCTGTCCCTGACCCGGAAAATTATTTGACTTATTTTATGAAAATGGACAAAGTCAAATTTAAAAGAAAAGTAAAACCCGGTGATACTTTAATTTTTAAAGCTGATTTGTTATCACCGATACGTCGTGGTATTTGTCACATGCAAGGTTATGCTTATGCCAACGGTCAATTGGTAGCCGAAGCCGAAATGATGGCTCAAATAGTTAGAAAAGATAAAGAAAAATAAAAGAAAAATAATTGTAACATAATGAATCAACCCTTAGCATATATTCATCCGGAAGCCAAAATTGCCAAAAATGTGGTAATTGAGCCTTTTGTCAGTATCAGCAAAGATGTGGAAATAGGGGAAGGCACTTGGATTGGACCTAGTGTTACCATCATGGAAGGGGCACGTATAGGAAAAAATTGTAAAATTTTTCCCGGAAGTGTCATTGCAGGAGAACCGCAAGATTTAAAATTTGAAGGCGAAGAATCATTGGCGATTATTGGTGATAATACAACCATTAGAGAAAATGTAACGGTTAACCGCGGTACAAAAGCCAGTGGTAAAACCGTAGTTGGAAATAATTGTTTATTGATGGCCAACGTCCATGTTGCACACGATTGTCGTGTAGGCGACCATGTGATTTTAGTCAACAATGTTGCTTTGGCCGGACATGTTGAAATAGGTGATTGGGCTATACTCGGAGGATTATCCGCCGTTCATCAATTTGTAAGAATAGGCAAACATGTTATGATTTCCGGTGGTAGTCTTGTTAGGAAAGATGTACCGCCCTATGTTAAAGCCGCCAAAGAACCGTTAAGATATGTAGGAGTAAATTCCACCGGACTTAAAAGAAGAGGTTTTTCTCCTGAAAAAATTCAAGAATTACAAAACATTTACCGTTATATTTTTCAAGATATGAAAAACAACAGCACTGCTATTGAATACATTGAAGCCAATTTGCCTTTTTCTCACGAAAGAGACGAAATTATTCAATTTATCAGAGATGCTCACGGTGGACGCGGTATTATAAAAGGATATAAACAAGATTAATAATAAAAAAATTATAACAATGGCAACAACATCAGATATTAAAAAAGGATTGTGTATCAAACATAATAATGATATTTATAAAATAATTGACTTTTTACATGTTAAACCCGGCAAAGGCCCGGCTTTTGTTAGAACGAAACTTAAAAGTTTGACAACCGGAAAAGTGATTGACAACACCTTTCCGGCCGGTCATAAAATTGATGATATCCGTGTTGAAACCCGTAAGTTTCAATATCTTTATAATGACGGTGACACTTATTATTTTATGGATGATGAAACTTATGAACAAATCCAATTGCCCAAAGCGATGATAGATGCACCGCAATTTTTAAAAGAAGGTGAATTGGTAACTATTATAATGAAAGCCGACGATAATACACCTCTGACCATGGAGATGCCGGCAACCGTTATTATGGAAGTAACACATACCGAACCCGGAGTAAAAGGTAATACGGCAACAAATGCCACCAAACCGGCAATAGTGGAAACCGGCGCAAAAGTCAGAGTCCCTTTGTTTATCAATGAAGGTGATAAAATCAAAATCAATACCGAAACCGGGGAATATCAAGAAAGAGTAAAGTAGAGGATTGAGGGAATGAGGAAGTGAGGAAATGAGGATATGAGGAATTGAGGAGTGCGCTTCGGTACAATTTTGCTCGTTACCCCCCGACGTACGTCGGGGTCACTCAGCGACCTGTTCCTCAACTCCTCAATTTATGAAACGAATCATAATGTTCGTAATAGAAGACAATCAATAAAAACCCACGACATTCGTCGGGGCACGTAAAATATGCTATGAATTAGAACTTTTAACTTTTAATCCCGCTCCCTGCGGGCACGGGATGTCGCTTTCGCTCCACTTTCAACTTTTAACTTTCCACTTTCAACTAATTTAATCCTCAATTCCTCAAAAAAATGACATTATCCCATATTTTGTTCAAAAAAAAATGAACATATTTACGCATCAAAAATTTTAAAGCAATGAGTGTATTAGTCAACAAAGATTCAAAAATAATAGTTCAAGGTTTTACCGGCAGTGAAGGTACCTTTCACGCACAGCAAATGATAGACTACGGTACCAATATTGTAGGTGGGGTGACACCCGGTAAAGGTGGACAAGAACATCTGGGCAAACCTGTATTTAACACGGTTAAAGAAGCCGTTGAAAAAACCGGTGCCGATACCAGTATTATATTTGTTCCTCCTGCATTTGCTGCCGATGCTATCAAGGAAGCCGCCGAAGCAGGTATCAAAACAATAATTGCCATAACCGAGGGTATTCCGGTTGCCGATATGGTTAAAGTTATGGATTATATTAAAGATAAAGGAGTTAGATTGGTAGGTCCGAATTGTCCCGGAGTTATAACGCCCGGAGAAGCAAAAGTCGGTATTATGCCCGGATTTGTCTTTAAAAAGGGTAAAATCGGATTGGTATCCAAATCCGGCACTTTGACTTATGAAGCGGCTGACCAGATAGCCAAAGAAGGTTTGGGTATCACAACGGCAATCGGTATCGGTGGCGACCCGATAATCGGTACAACCACCAAAGATGCCGTTGAAATGTTTATGAATGACCCTGAGACGGAAGCCATAGTAATGATAGGTGAAATAGGTGGCAATTTGGAAGCACAAGCCGCAAAATATATCAAAGAAACCGGTAATAAAAAACCCGTTATTGCATTTATTGCCGGTCAAACAGCCCCGAAAGGACGCACGATGGGACACGCCGGTGCTATTGTAGGCGGAAAAAACGATACGGCACAAGCAAAAATGAAAATCTTAAAAGAACACGGTATTCACGTTGTGGAATCACCGGCTGAAATAGGCAAAAAAGTAGCGGAAGTGATGTCGTCGAGATGAAATATGTTGAATTGATAAAAAAATGCAACATAAAGATAAGTCATAAAACGCCGGAACATTCCGGCGTTTTTGATGAAAAAAACGGTATTGAGTGTAAAGAACAGTTTTCACATTTTATTTTTTAGTGATAATGAAAAATTTTTGGCAAGCCCTTCCCGATAAAACCAAAGGTTATCTTTTTACATTGGTTGGCGTATTGGCTATGTCAAATGTTTATATTTTTAGTAAAGCCGCTTTGCAAGAGTTAAAATTACCGCAATTTGGATTTTATTGGTTTGCTACAGGATTGATTTTGAGTTTGTTATTGGCATTTAAACAAAAATCTTTTAAAAAAGTCAAAGAGTTCTCCAAGAGGGATTTTTTACTTTTAATGTTATTCGGTTTGATTGAAATTGCATCGACCACCTTTTTTTTCTTGGCAATCAATACTATGCCAAATCCTGCAATTGTTGCTTTTATGGGAAATTTGACACCGGTTTTTGTTTTGATTTTAGGTTTTATCATTTTAAAAGAACGATTTAATAAATTGGAAATCACCGGTATTATTTTGACTTTATCAGCGGCTTTTATGTTGAGTTATAATCCGAAGTGGATAAAACCGGAAGATATGTTTATAGACGGGAGTATTTATGTTTTATTATTTGCTATGTTAGGTGCCTCCAGTGCTATATTGATGAAACTGAATGTGGTTAAATTTTCGCCGGTTATATTGACTATAAACAGAACAACATTTTTGTTTTTGTTTTCTTTTTTGATGATGAAATTACAAGGTCTGTCTTTTGAAATTTCACCAACTGCTTTAAAAAATGTATTAATCGGAGCTTTTTTAGGCCCTTTCTTAACTGCTACCGCCGGTTTGTATGCTATCAAATATATTGAAGTCAGCCGTAAATCGATATTATCTTCAACCAAAGGGCTTTTCGTTTTAATCGGTAGTTATTTATATTTTAATAAAGTGCCTGGACGTTTACAGATTACCGGAGGGATATTATCTATTTTGGGGGTAATTTTAATTATAACCGGAAAACAATTATTACAACGAAAAACTTAAAAAAGTAAAGATGAAGTAAAGTTGTAACACAAATTACAAGTTTTTTAAACAAAAATTTTTACATTTGCATAGTTTATATGTAACAACACAAGAGAACAATACTGCTAAAAAAGGTAACAAATGAAAAATAATCCAAAGATTGTTGATAATGTGCTGGAACTGATAGGTGATACTCCGTTAGTCAGATTGAATAAAGTAACAGCAAATCTCAAAGGGAATTTTTACGGAAAATTGGAATCTTTTAATCCCGGTGATTCGGTTAAAGACAGAATAGCAAAATACATAATTGATAAAGCCGAAGAGGAAGGTCTTATCAAACCGGGTGGTACCATTATAGAAACAACCTCCGGCAATACGGGTTTCAGTTTGGCGATGTTGGGTGCTGTTCGCGGCTATAAAGTGATGCTGGCCGTAAAGGATAAAGCTACCGAAGACAAAATCAATATGCTACGTACCATGGGTGCGGAAGTGTATGTTTGCCCGTCGGAAGTGCCTGCTGACGACCCGCGGTCTTATTATTCCGTTGCACAACGTTTGCACGAAGAAAATCCCGGTTCGCTTTATGTCAATCAATATTTTAACGAATTGAATATTAAAGCGCATTATTTCTCTTCCGGTGTTGAAATCTGGGAGCAAACCGAAGGCAAAGTAACTCATGTTATCGCTTGTGCCGCAACCGGTGGTACTATTTCCGGAATTGCCCGCTATTTGAAGGAAAAAAATCCGGATATTAAAATCCTCGGCGTTGACGCTTACGGCTCCGTTCTTAAAAAATATCACGAAACCGGTATTTTTGACCCTAATGAAATATATTCATACAGAATTGAAGGTTTGGGCAAAAATTTAATTCCGACAGCTACGGATTTCGAATTGATAGATACTTTTATCAAAGTAACCGATGAAAATGCCGCTTACAAAGCCCGTGAATTAGCGTTGAAAGAAGGTATTTTTGCCGGTTATACCAGTGGTGCCGCCCTTGAAGCGGCTCATTTATACAACAAAGCCGGTTATTTTAATGAAAACAGTCATGTTGTATTGATTTTCCCTGACCACGGTTCGCGATATATGGGAAAAATTTACAGTGATAAATGGATGATAGCGCAAGGCTTTACCAAATTTTTAACTACTGAGAAAAAGAAAGAAGTGGAGTATATAAAATAATTTGTTGTTTTTATGGTAAATAATATGCCACTTGATATTTTAATACAAGTGGCATATTTATTTTTTATACGATATTTTTTATTCTTTAATACTTTCGCTTAGAATTTCGGCAATATCCAAGATTTTAATCTCTTGTTCTTTGTTGTAAAATTTAACCCCGTCGGTAATCATCGTATTGCAAAAAGCACAAGCCGTTGCAATGATTTCCGGCTTTGTTTCAAGGGCTTCACGGGTTCGCATTACAAAAATTTCTTCTTTTTGCGGTTCGGCTTCTTTAAACATTTGTGCCCCTCCTGCGCCGCAACACACGGCATTTTCTTTGTGATGCTTCATCTCTCTGATATCGATTTCCAATTGGCGAAGCACTTGCCGGGGCGCTTCGTATTGGCCGTTGTTACGTCCTAAATAACAAGGGTCGTGATAAGTGATATTGATACCTTCATATTTTCCCCCTTCCACTTTAAGTTTTCCTTCGTCGAGTAAGGATTGCAATAATTCGGTATGATGATACACTTCGTATTGTCCGCCTAAACCGGGATATTCGTTTTTGAATGTGTTGTAACAGTGTGGGCAAGTAGTTACGATTTTTTTGACGTTATAAGCATTCATAACTTCAATATTCATAGCCGCCTGCATCTGAAACAAGAATTCATTGCCGGCACGTTTGGCAGGATCACCGGTGCAACTTTCTTCAGTGCCTAATACGGCAAAATCCACACCGGCTTTTTGCAATAATTTGGTAAAAGCTTTGGTAA
This sequence comes from Flavobacteriales bacterium, assembly GCA_027039975.1. GTDB lineage: Bacteria > Bacteroidota > Bacteroidia > Flavobacteriales > Flavobacteriaceae > WGBX01. Next base: position 433 of record JALWFE010000069.1, on the reverse strand, counting down.
TTTTTTTAGCTCTGTCATCAAAACTTCCGGCACAACCGACCCAAAATAAAATCTCCGGTTCTTTACCTTCGGCCGCAAGTTCGGCCATAGTTCTGACTTTTATTTTTTCCGACATATTTTTCCGGTTATAATTTATACCAAAACAAACTATTTGTTTTGGACTAAAAAAAATTCTTTTGGTATAAAAAATGTTTGAAATAAGCCGGACTGAACGAGCGTTAGATGATATTGATCATATCGCTGAATGTATAGCAAAAGATTCTGTTTATAGTACAACAACCTATTGAAAAGTCAAGCGTAGGAATACGCCCCGCGTGCCGAAAAAATCCACCGGTGTGGTCCACGGGCTATCGGGATTGTCATCGTATTTGATCTCGTTATTGATGGCAAAAATACCCCGTATGGAAGGGGAAAATTTAAAGTAGTAAAAGTA
>JALWFE010000068.1 GCA_027039975.1 Flavobacteriales bacterium | reverse complement strand
CCATTTATCCATAGCTTGGCGGGCAACTTTTATGCCTTTTATTTCTTCCAATGGTAAATACGGAATATTAACATTCAAAGCCACACCTTGCGGCAGACCGTTTTGCAGCACTTGCGAGGCGATTTTTTTCATATAAAATTTTGCCGGTTCCAAACCGGCTTCCCAATCGTAATTATCAAGGGAAAAACCGATAGAAGGAATGCCTTCGATAGCCCCTTCGATAGCCGCCCCCATAGTGCCACTGTATAAGACATTGACCGAATTGTTTACCCCGTGATTAAGCCCCGAAACCAATAAATCCGGTTTTCTATCAACAGCATGGGCTAAACCCAATTTTACGGCATCCACCGGCATCCCATTGGTTTTAAATTCTTTTTGCGGACCATCGTCAATCGTTATCGGATCCAAATGCAAAGGTTGGTGAATGGTGACGGCATGCCCTTTCCCCGAATGCACACGGTCGGGAGCAACGACTACCACATCTCCCAATTCGTTCATTACTTCTATCAATGCCCTGATACCGGGTGCGGTAATTCCATCGTCATTAGTCACAAATATTAATGGTTTTGACATAAAGATATTTTTAAGGATAAAGATAAAGAAAATTATTTGCAAAGTTATAAACCAAAAGAAAAAAATACAGAAATATTAAAATTGAAAAAATCATAAATAAATTCCAATCTTTTTTGTAAGTTTGTTTTTGAGATTTACAAAACTATTAACCATAAAAAATTAATGATATGAAAAAAATTACGCTTTTACTTCTATTGACCGGTTTTTGGGCATCCGGACAAAATTTTGTCGATGTAACAGGCAGTTTACCCCAGTTATCCAACAGTTTTGCAGCTTGGGGAGATTATGACGGCGACGGTGATTTAGACCTGTACATATCAGGCGCTCTCAATGCCAACAGCAACGGGGGTGGTTTGTATCAAAATGACAACGGGTCCTTTACATTAGTGACCAATTCGGGATTACCTTTGTTAAGTATCGGTGCCGCTAAATGGGGTGATTTGGATAATGACGGTAAAATGGATCTGGTTGTTATGGGTTTTAATGGCTCTGATGGTATAACCAAAATTTACAAAAATAACGGTAACGGCACATTTACCGAAATTAACGCCGGATTGCCGCAAATATATATGGGAGATGTCGATTTGGGAGATGTCAATAGTGACGGCAAATTAGATATAGCATTAACGGGATTTGGAACACCGAATTATGTTAATTTAGCCAAAATTTATATCAACAACGGCGGCAATAACTTTTCTGAAATGCCTAATTTGTTGTTACCACCTATAAATTACGGTAAAATAAAATTTGCAGATTTCGATCAAGACGGTGATTTGGACATTACCTTAAACGGCTGGAACAATTCCACCAATAATGTATACACTAAGGTATGGCAAAATGACGGCTCACAAAATTTTACGGAATTAAGCCTCAATCTGCCACAATTATGGCTCGGTGATTTTGAGTGGGGTGATGTTGACGCCGATGGGGATTTGGATTTTGTCATTATAGGAACTGCCGGTAGTGACAGTGAAGCGCATTTATTGATAAATAACAACAATACTTTTTCCGAAGATCCGCATTTCGGTAACGTGACCGGTGCTCATCGTGTTTCTGCATTGGAATTGGCAGATTTTAACAACGATGGTTCTTTGGATATTTTTATTTCAGGTATGAATGTTGTCGGAAGCGCCGAGACTATTATCGGCAAATTGTATGAAAATGACGGTAGTGGTATCTTTACCGAAAACACAACTGAAAGTTTTGTAGGTGCTCAATATGGTGATGCAGACGCCGCCGACTATGATAATGACGGAAAAATCGATTTGTTTGTTACCGGTACCGATGCTTCCAACGTATTTGGTGTTTCCAAATTATATCACAATGAAACACCTAATACAATTGATCAAGCCTTGGAAAATAAATTTAATATTTATCCTAATCCTGCTTACGATACGGTAAATATTGAAAATCTTGACAATTTTGATTATACAATCATTTTAATGGATTTGACCGGAAAAAGTATCGTAAGAAAAACGACTGACGGCTCAACTTTTATTAATGTAACCAGCCTTAAACCGGGAATGTATTTGTTAAGAATATCGGATAACCGGAACAGTTTTATAAAGAAAATCATCATAAAATAAATGCTTATCCGGATTTTTAACCGTGATAAAAATCATTATGACTTAACCCGGCAGGTTTTGAAAACCGCCGGGTTTTTTTGTTAAATTTTATATTTTTCAATCAAATTATAAAAAAATAAATTAACTTTGCTATATCTAAATTCGGGAACAATGAAAAAAGGACCGCTTTTTTATGCAAAAATTCTTTTATTCGGTGAATACGGAATTATCAAAAATTCCAAAGCTCTGGCAATTCCCTACAATCAATACAAAGGCGGTTTGTTTCTTGGAGACTTGAATGACCCGTTTGTTAAAGAATCAAATGCCAAATTACAAGGTTTTTTTGAATATTTGAAAAAAGCACAACAAGACCATCCCGGTATTTTGAATTTGGATTTGGAACAATTTGAAACGGATTTAAAAAACGGTTTGTATTTCAAATCCAATATTCCGGAAGGTTACGGTGTCGGTAGTTCGGGCGCTGTGGTGGCGGCGGTTTATGAACGTTACGCCCGTCAAAAAATTACTGTCCTTGAAAATTTAACCCGTGATAAACTGCTTAAACTCAAAGAAATATTTGCTTTGATGGAAAGTTATTTTCACGGTAAAAGTTCCGGTTTGGACCCACTGAACAGTTATTTGAGTATTCCCATTTTAATTCAATCCAAACAGGACATTGAACCAACCGGTATTCCCGCACAAAATGAAGGAAAAGGCGCCATCTTTTTAATAGACTCGGAACAGATCGGCGAAACCGGTAATATGGTCAGTATCTTTATGGAAAAAATGAAAAATGAAGGTTTCCGCAAAACTTTAAAAGGAGAATTTATCAAATACACCGATGCTTGCGTAAACGACTTTTTGCAAGGTAATGTCAAATCTTTGTTCGGTAATTTAAAACATTTATCGGCCACGGTTTATCGTAATTTTAAACCTATGATACCCACCCACATGTTAGATGTATGGAAAAAAGGTATTGAAAACGGTGATTATTATCTCAAACTTTGCGGGTCCGGTGGTGGCGGTTATATTTTGGGATTTACCGAAGATTTTGAAAAAACAAAAGAACAACTCAAAGATTTTAAACTTCAAGTTGTTTACAGGTTTTAAAATACAAACGGTATGAGCGCCAAACAAAGCTTAACAACACAGATTTTTTCCTTTTTTGCTTTGGTGCGCTTACAAAATATACTTTTGTTAACTATCGCTTTTTTATTAACCGGAAAATATTTTTTTGCTCCGGACAAAAGTTTTTTACAACTGTTAAACGACCATAAATTTATTGCCTTGTTACTGGCTACCACTATCAGTATCGCTTCGGGATATATTATCAATAGTTTTTATGATATCAAAAAAGATATGATTA
>JALWFE010000067.1 GCA_027039975.1 Flavobacteriales bacterium | reverse complement strand
TTAACCGGCTTTCCACGCAAACTAAACACGGCTTGCGTATTGACATCCCGCGATTTGGTAATGGAACCACTCGCCGAATCCCCTTCTGTGATAAACAAAGTGCTTTCGAGGCGGTTTTCTTTTTTCAGGTCGTTGTAATGCACCCGGCAATCCCGTAATTTTTTGTTGTGTAAACTGACTTTTTTAGCCCGTTCGCGAGCTAATTTTCTGATACCTGACAATTCCTTGCGTTCGCGTTCGGCTTGAATGATTTTTTGCAAAATGGCTTCGGCTGTTTCAGGATGTTTATGCAGATAATTGTCCAATTCGCGCTTGACAAAATCATTGACATACGTCCGTACGGTTGGCAAACCGTCACCCATCTCCGTTGAGCCGAGTTTAGTTTTGGTCTGTGATTCAAATACCGGTTCAATCACTTTGATACTGATAGCCGCCACTATGGATTTTCGAATATCCGAAGCATCGTAATTTTTGCCGAAAAAATCACGAATGGTTTTAACGACGGCTTCTCTAAATGCCGCTTGATGGGTGCCACCTTGTGTAGTGTGTTGTCCGTTGACAAACGAATAATATACTTCACTGTATTGGGTTTTGCTGTGTGTCATCGCTATTTCAATATCTTGCCCTTTGAGATGAATAATCGGATAGCGACGGTCCTGTTCGGGAATATTTTCACTCAACAAATCTTTAAGCCCGTTTTCACTGTAAAATTTTTCGCCGTTAAACCTGATAGTCAGTCCGGTATTGAGATAAATATAGTTTTTGAACATCCGCACGAGATATTCGTTACGGAATCTGTATTTGGGAAAAATCTCCGGGTCGGGAATAAATTCGACATACGTACCGTTTTTTTGTGTAGTAGCTTCCAAACCGGATTCTTCAATCAGTTCACCGCGACTGAATACCGCCCATTTGGTTTGTCCATCCCTGAAAGCTTGCACTTTAAAATGTACCGACAACGCATTGACCGCCTTGGTGCCGACACCGTTCAAACCGACGGTTTTTTTAAAAGCACGGGTATCATATTTACCGCCTGTATTCATTTTAGAGACCACATCCACAAGTTTGCCCAAGGGAATCCCGCGACCGTAATCACGTACGGAAACCATATTGTCATTGAGCTGAACCGTTATGGTTTTGCCGGCTCCCATAACAAATTCGTCGATGGAATTATCCATTACTTCTTTGACCAGAATGTAGATGCCATCATCAGGAGAAGAGCCGTCACCGACTTTTCCGATATACATACCGGGACGCATACGGATATGCTGTTTCCAGTCCAGTGATTGAATGTGTTCTTCGGTATATGCCGTTTGTTTTTTTGCCATAAAAAAATCCGGATTTTATCAGCTCGCAAGATAATAAAGAATAAAACGTGTTTGACGTAAGGAGATAGGAATTTATTAACAATCCTTTGTTAGTAGCAAGAGACGTTGCATGCAACGTCTTAATTGAAAAATGAAACGAAGTGACATCCCGTGCATCCGACGTACGTTGGGGGAGCGGGATTGAAAATGAAGAAAAGAACGAAATGACAGGAAAACGTTATTTTTATCAAACCTACCAGGTATCCAAAACCTGGCAGGTCGTTTAGCAATCTATATTTTTCTATTTATTATATCATTTCTTATCGTTAGTAAAAGTATTCTGTGAAGTGTAACTTTCAACATTCAACTTTTAACTTTCAACTCATTTATTTCCCCTGCCTGTCAATCACATCGAGTTCCGTGGCAAAATAGACCATTTTAGGGCTGAATTTGAGGTGTAATTCGTTTAAAATAGGATATAATTCATTGTCGATAAATTGTTTTAAATCGGCTTGATTGTCAGCGGTAAATTGAATGGAATACGAGTTGCCCCGGTCTTCATCGACCATAATTTTACTCGTTAAAGACGATTTGAGCAAGCCGCTATCGAGCATTTTAGGGATAAATTGCTTTTTGATATAATCCAGCCATTCTTTTTCAATGGATTGTTCGACGTTGAATGTGATGTTGTAGATGTACATATTATTGATTTCAATTATTATTCATTCGTTTATACCAAAATATTCCAGCTGTTTTTCCTTTTTTAATAATGTAATTATAAAATGAAATGTCCCGTCTTCTTTTGAGGTTTTTGTATAATATTCTCTTTTCAAAAACCTGTCGGTTTCAAAATTAATTGTATCATATACTTTATATCCTGCTTCCGGATAGTCTTTTTGAAGGTCAGAAAAAATTCTTTTAAAAGATTTTGATTGTCTTATTTGATTGGAAATCGAATTAAAATCGGAATCGGATATTTTCAATATAAAAGTGTGCGAATAATCAGAAAATCCACCGCTTTCATTTTTCAGTATTTTAAAGTCTTTTTTCAATTCAATATGATGCCAAGAGAGTATTTTCCGGGCATCTTTTTTACTGAAAGTCCAATCCGTTATCCAAGGTTGCATAACAATCAGGATAAATCCAATGGTTAGAATAGAAGAAAATATTGTTCCTAATTTCCTTTTTCCGAATAATCTAAATGCCCAATATGTGATAAAAATGATTTGAAAAGCAAAGATAACTGGCCAAATAAAAATTACAAGAAAATCTAATTCGCCAATTAATGACCAAGTAATGATTATACCGAGAATTACACTTACCAAAAAACCTGTGTTTTTTCTATTACTCTTGTAAGGTAAATAATAACACAAAAATGTTAAGGTTATTAATATTGAAGCGGAAATTATATAAAATGGCCTCATACGAAAACAACAATACGTTTTGGATTATAATTTACTTATGATTTTTTACTATTTGATAATCAAATCATTACCATACAAATAATCCGCAATTTTCCGGTTGTCGGACAGGTGCGGCAGTTTATTTTGTCCGCCCAGTTTACCGATAGATTTCATATACCGGTCAAAAGCACCTTTTTTGACGGGCGTAATAACGGCAGGACGTAAAATTTTACCGATAACCAGGTCCTTGTAATATACATTTTGTGCTTGCATACTTTGGTCGATGATACGGGCAAATTCATCCGGATTATCAGGCATTTTTTCAAAATCGATCAACCATTCGTGGTAAGGCAATCCGCTTTCCGGGTTGATTTGCGGCGCAACGGTAAATTCGCTGATAGCGGCACCGGTTTGCATCATAGCTTGTTGTATGGCGGTTTCCACTTCTTTGGCAATCACGTGCTCGCCGAAAGCCGATATAAAATGTTTAATACGTCCGGTAACTTTCAGGCGGTAAGGCGTGGTAGAAGTAAACATCACCGTATCGCCGATATTGTAAGCCCATAAGCCGGCATTGGTGCTGATGATAAGAGCATAATTGACACCGGTTTGTACATCTTTAAGTGACAAACGGGTGGGGTTTTCGTCAAAAATTTCGTTTGCGGGGACAAACTCGTAAAACATGCCGTGATTGGTCAATAGTAGTAAATCATCGCGATCAGGTTTGTCTTGATAAGCAAAAAAACCTTCCGAGGCCGGATAGAGCTCAATACTATCGATATCCCGCCCGATAAGTTGCTTGAATTTTTGCCGGTAAGGTTCAAAATTTAATCCGCCATAGACAAATAGATTGAAATTCGGGAAAATTTCACCCACCGGTTTACCGGCTTTATCGATGAGTTTTTCAAAATAAGTTTGCACCCAAGACGGAATACCGCTAATAAGCCGCATATCTTCGTTGATAGTTTCATCTACAATAGCGTTTACTTTGGTTTCCCAGTCTTTGATAGTATTGGTTTCCCAGCTTGGCATCCTGTTTTTTTGTAGGTATTTAGGAACGTAATGCGCTACAATACCCGACAAACGACCTGTTTTGATACCGCCTACTTCGTCCAAAACCGGGTCGCCTTGCAGGAAAATCATTTTACCATTGACAAAATATGCTTTTCCGGTTTCATGAATATAATGTAGTAAAGCATGTTTGGCTGCCATAACGTGATAAGGCATTGATTCTTTACTGATAGGGATATATTTAGTGCCTGATGTGGTACCGGAAGTTTTGGCAAAATACAAAGGGCGTCCTTTCCACAAGACATTGTTTTCGCCATTGATAATACGCTCTACATAATGTTTAATTTCTTCATAAGTTCGGATGGGGACAGCTTTTTTATAGTCATCGTAAGTTGTAATTTGTTCAAATTGATGGTCTTTACCAAAAGCCGTATGTTCGGATTGCGAAATTAAATACCGGAACATTTTTTGTTGTGCGGCAACCGGCTGTTGTATCCATTTCCGGTTATGACGGACGACAACAGAAGCATAAATTTTTGCTAATTTAGTTTTTAAGCTCATATTTTAAGGATTAAAATTGATAAAATCAACCGGGTTGACAGGTGTGTCTTTAATCCAAAGTTCAAAATGCAGATGCGGACCGGTAGTTTTTTCTCCGGTATTCCCCGACAAGGCTATGACTTCACCTTGATTGACAATATCACCGGTCTTACGCAGCAATTTTTGATTGTGTTTGTAAATGGAAATCACATTATGAGGATGTTTGATAATAATCGTGTTGCCGGTATCGGGCGACCAATCGGCAAAGATAACACGGCCCTTGTCAATACTTTTGACCGGCGTACCTCTTTTTAAAGCGATATCAACGGCATAATGATGTTTGCCGGCATCAAATTTATTGACGATAATACCTTTTACAGGAGCAATAAAATCATAAGTCAGTGTATTTTTTTGATGGTTAATTTCAAAACGTTCCCTTTCGGCAACTTCTTTGCGTAGCACGGAGTCCATTTTGCCGGGATATAATTTTAATGTATCAGGGTCAAAGTTTTTAGTTTGATATGTTTTGTTAAATTCTTCCATTGTAATTTCATTATTAAGCACTTTTCTCAGTTGGTTGACATAAAAAGTATTGATCATCAAAGCTTTTTTTAACGAATCCGTTTTCAATTGCAGGTGAATGGCTTTTTTTCGCAAATAAGTTGCATCATTATAACCCGGAATATAGGTTTTAAGCGGTGTAAAAGCGATTAATACCGTTGTAATGATTATCAAAAAAAATGCAAACAATCCTGTAAAGACAAAGACATTGAGCCGGTTTAATCTGAAGCTGAATTTTTCTTCATACGTATCATCGTTGATAATCAAAATACGATAATGATAAGTCAGTTTTTTCAATAAATTTTTTAAAAATCCGTCTGATTTTTTTTTCTTGGTCGGCATGACAAATATTTTTGTAAAAATACAAAATTTGTTTAGTAAAATAATTTTATAACAAAAAGAAACTGTTTCATAGTCCGGACTTGTTGTTACGCAGCTTTGGTATTTATTGAAGTTTGCAAATTAAAAAAGGCTGCCTTTTGAGACAGCCCCTTTTAATTAATTTTAAAAAAAATTATGATTCTTTGGCCGCAGCCGCTTTGGCTTCTTGCACGGCTTTCATAGCGGCTCTTGACATCTTCACTTGTACGGCAACGACATTGTCGGGATGTAAAAGTTTGTATTTGTCGTTGCGTAATTCGGAAACATAGACTTTATCACCGATATCCAATTTGCTGATATCAACAACAACTGCATCGGGTAAATTTTCGGGAATGGCTCTGATTTTGAGTTTTTTCATCGTCAAAGTCAACGTTCCCCCTTTGATAACCCCCGGTGCCACACCGGTTGTTTTTACCGGAACGGTTAAAGTTACTTCTTTGTCAGGGAATAACCGGAAAAAGTCAACATGTAAAATTTTGTCTGTAACAGGATGAAATTGAATATCCTGCATAATGGCTTCGTGTTTAGAGCCGTCTTCCAATTCAATCACTACGGTGTGCGTTTCCGGAGTGTAAACCAACTTTTTGAACTCGCGTTCATCTGCCGAGAAGTGCATGGGGTCGCCACCGCCGTATAAAACGCACGGGACTCTTCCAGCATTACGTAAGGCTTTGGTTGCCGATTTGCCCACGCTTTCTCTTTTAGAGCCTTTGATTGTTAATGATTTCATTTCGTTTTCGTTTTTATGTTTTTATCAATTTAAATTTTCCGCTTTATGCCTTTGTAAAATACTTGTCCGTTACATAATAAATTTTGAACTGATTGATTTATGCACGTGTACATTATACATAACATCGGCAAAAAGAGGGGCGCAAGATAGCACTTTTATTTTCTTTGACAAAATTTTTCTTGGAATTGAATCGGTAACGACCAATTCTTTTAATTGTGACTTTGCGATACGTTCTTGTGCATTGTCCGAAAGTAAGGCATGTGTACAAACCGCCCGGACACTTTTGGCACCCCTGTCTTTCATCAACTGTGCCGCTTTGACCAAAGTACCGCCCGTATCGATAATATCATCGACCAAAACAACATTTTTACCTTTTACATCTCCTATCAATTCCATTTTGCCTACAACATTGGCACGTTTGCGCTGTTTGTAGCATATAACCACATCACTGTTTAAAAATTTGGAATAAGCATAAGCCCGTTTGGAACCGCCCATGTCCGGCGAGGCAATCACCAAATTGTCCAAATCCAGATTTTGAATATAAGGAATAAAAATGGTACTGGAATAAAGGTGGTCAACGGGAATTTCAAAAAAACCTTGAATCGGATCGGCATGCAAATCCATTGTGATAACTCGTGAAGCACCTGCGGCTTGTAACATATTAGCCACCAATTTGGCGGCAATAGGTACACGGGGTTCATCCTTGCGTTCTTGACGCGCCCATCCGAAATAAGGAATAACCACATCGACAAATTCGGCTGATGCCCGTTTGGCGGCATCGATCATCAATAAAACTTCCATTAAATTGTCTGCCGGAGCAAAAGTTGAACCGATGATAAAAACCCGTTTTCCACGAATTGATTCTTTGAAGGAAGGTTTAAATTCGCCATCTTTAAAACGTTGCAATTCCATTTTGCCGAGATGAAGTTCCAAGGCTTTGGCAATTTTTTTGGCTAAATCTTTACTTTGACTGGCAGCAAAAACTTTTGCTTCTTTTATTTTTTTTGAAGACATCTTTGTAAATTATGACGTTACAAAGATAAATCTTTTTAGTTGAAAGTTGAAAGTTAAATGTTGAAAGTTTTAATAGAGAGTATTAACTTCGATTAATTCTTTTTTTTGCCAAATCCAAAACCATATCCAATTGTGCTTCACGTGTGAGATGACTGTTGTCAATTTCAATAGCATCTTTTGTTTTGATTAAAGGTGAAGCACTGCGTTCGGAATCAATTTTATCTCTTTTTAAAACATTGGTCAAAACATCATTGTAACTGACATCTTCGCCCTTGTCCAATAGTTCGAGATAGCGTCTTTTGGCTCGGACTTCCGGTGAAGCGGTCATAAAAATTTTAAGCTCGGCACCGGGAAAAACCACCGAACCGATATCCCTTCCGTCCATAACAATGCCTTTGTTCTTACCTATTTTACGTTGTTGTGCGACTAATTTTTCACGTACTTCCGGTATTGCGGCTATTTGACTTACAAAATTTGACACTTGCATTTGCCGGATTTCTTTTTCAATATTTTGTCCGTTGAGATAAACTTCGGCGAAGCCTTTAACGGGATTGTATTTAAAATCAATTTGAATATTGTCCAATTCTCTGATTAACCGCTCTTTATCAATGTGATTATTGGAAATTAAACCGTGTTGTAAAGCATAATAAGTCACGGCTCTATACATAGCTCCGGTATCAATGTAAACATAACCGAGTGCTTTGGCCAAATCTTTGGCAAGCGTACTTTTTCCGGTAGAGGAATGTCCGTCAATGGCTATGATGATATCTCTTTTCATTTCTTAAAAAATGCATTCAAATCAACCGTAATACTGATAAAATTGGTTCCGGAAGCGTAATGGTAATTACCATAAGCATAATTGACTTCAAATTTGTTGAGCCGTAAACCGAAACCGAAATTAAAACCGCTGCCGAACCGCTCGTCTTTTTGTGACAATTCGGCACCGCGACGAAAATTGTACCCGGCTCTTACATTAAATCTTTTTCTTGGAAATAATTCAACCCCTACGATAAAATGCCTGAAAAGGTGGTCGGTAAATTTAATATTTTCTTTTATAACATTGCCGTTCGGATCTTGTGTATTGTGTGCAGTATTGACAAAAGCGATATCAGGTTTTTGAAGATTTTCAACGGTTACAAACCACTTAAAAGGAGCGTGTAAAAAAGTTTTGGCAAAGGTCAAATCCACTTCAAAAGGCAAGGGTTCCCTGGTACCCTGGTAAGTAGTGAGTTGCAACCCGAAATTGCGGGCAGTTATACCGGTGGCAATACCGTTTTTATCATTTTGATATAAAAATCCTATGTCAAAAGCAAGACCCGTAGCGGAATAATTTTCAAGAGCCGATAAGATAAATTTTGTATTAGCGCCGATATGCCAGTTGGAATGCGGTATCCGGTAGGTATATCCGAGAATTAACGCTCCTTCGGAAGCCCCGAATGTGCCATGCCTGTCGCCATTGGCATCGGCATAATCAAAACGGCCGTAATTTATATATGACACAGCGGCATAAACCAAACCTATTTTCTTGAAACGGCGTGCATAGGCAAAATTACCGTAATTGATATCACTTAAATAAGCGGTATAATTAACACCTAATTTATTGTTCATTGTAGAATCCAAAGTAGCGGGATTGAAGGCCGGTTGAAAAATATCGTTTTTCAATCCGGTATAAACTTTACCGCCGAGAGCCGCTTGTTTGGCCGAAACAGATAAATCCAAAAATTTGAACGTAGCGTTACCACCCGTTTGAGCATATATTGATATTTTAGAAAAAATCAAAAAAATAATTATAATACGTTTCATAGCATTCATTTAATTAAAACGACAAAAACAGCTTTTTATTTTAAGGTTTTTCAATACGGGTGACACTTTCAACACCATCAATGCTTTTGAGGTCTTTAATGACTTGTTTAAGATGTTCGGTATTTTTGATATACAAAGAAATAATACCTTCAAATAAACCGCCTTGTGAGTCTAGATTGATGTTTTTCATATCAAGTTGTTCATCGTCGGTTATCATCCGTGTGATGTCTTTGGCCATACCTTTACGGTTAAAACCGGATATTTTGAGATAAACGATAAAATCGTGTTTTGATGAATCAATCCACCGGGCGGGAATGATACGATAAGCATAATTGGAATACAAACTCAATGCATTCGGACAGCTTTTTTTATGCACCTTAATACCTTCGTTGATTGTAGTAAAACCGAAAATTTCATCACCGGGAATCGGGTTGCAACAATTAGCCAACGTATAATCCAACCGTTGTTCGTCAGGACCGAAAACTATCGTATCGTAATTATAGGTAATTTCATCCTTAGCGGATTGAAAATCAGCCGGTTTTCTGCGTAATTTCTTTTTAAAAAAATCAAATAAAACATTGGAACGGGCATTGGCAAAGTTTTTTAACATCTTATTGTCAATAATGCCTGCGCCAACATTGTAAAATAAATCTTGACTGGTTTTAAGGTTGAAAAATCTGACTAAATTATTGATTGTATTATCATTATATTTTATTTTTAACTGTTTGAGTTTGCGTTGCAAGATTTCTTTACCTTCTTCAATAATTTCTTTTTGTTCCAGTTTGAGGGATGCTTTTATTTTGGATTTGGCTCTACCTGTAACCACAAAATTGAGCCAATTGGGTTTCGGTTTTTGATTAGGCGACGTGATGATTTTGACCACATCGCCACTGCGTAATTTATGATTGAGTTGCACAAGTTTTCCATTAACAATAGCTCCGCGGCAATGCGAACCTACTTCGGTATGAATGGCATAAGCAAAATCCAAAGGCGTGGCATTTTTGGGCAACGAAATAATATCACCATCAGGTGTCAAGACAAAAATTTCTTTGGCGTATAGATTGAGTTTAAAATCTTCGATAAAATCAACGGCATTTTCATCTTGGTTTTCGAGTAAATCTTTTAATTTGTTGAGCCAGCCTTCAATACCGACTTCTTCATTTGTGCCGTGCTTGTATTTGTAATGAGCGGCATAACCTTTTTCGGCAATTTCATTCATACGTTCGGAACGGATTTGTACTTCAACCCATTTTTTTTCAGGTCCTACCACAGTGATATGCAAAGCTTCGTAACCGGTTGATTTGGGATAAGAAATCCAATCGCGCAACCGGCTCGGATTAGGTTTAAAATGATCGGTAACGGTGGTATAAATTTTCCAAGCCAAAAATTTTTCGTTTTCCCTGTCGGCTTTGTAAATAATACGGATAGCAAATTTATCGTAAACTTCTTCAAAACTGACTTTTTTATCCCGCATTTTGCGGTAAATGGAATAAACCGATTTAAAACGACCGACGATTTTAAAATTCAAGCGTTCTTTTTTTAACGAATCTTCAATAATGCTTGTAAAGGTTTTGATATAACGTTCTTGTTCTTCTTTTGATTCTTCGATTTTATTTTCGATTTCTTTGTAAATTTCCGGTTCGGTATATTTTAGTCCTAAATCTTCCAGTTCGCTTTTAATATTGTAAAGACCGAGTTTGTGTGCCAGAGGGGCGTAAATATATAATGTTTCGGAAGCGATTTTTTCTTGTTTGTGCCGTGGCATACTGTCCATAGTTTGCATATTATGCAAGCGATCGGCTATTTTGATAAGGATGACACGTACATCTTCGTTGAGCGTCAAAATCATCTTCCGGAAATTTTCGGCTTGAAGTGAAATGTCTTTTTCGTGTTTGAGCCGTTTGATTTTGGTAAGTCCGCGAACAATCCGGCTGATTTTTTCACCGAACATTTCATAAATATCATCGTGTGTCAATTCGGTATCTTCAACCGTATCATGCAACAAAGCGGCAGCAATGGAAATAGCTCCCAAGCCGATATCTTTTGCCACTATTTTAGCCACCGCCAACGGATGAAAAATATAAGGTTCACCCGATTTGCGACGTTGTCCGTCATGAGCATCGCGTGCCACTTCAAAAGCTTTTTTTACCAAAGCCCTGCCGTTCTTATCAATTTTTTGATAAGTGGATGTCATCAAGTCGTCAAAAGCGGCTTGTATCTGCTCTTGTTCTCCGGGAGAATAATCGGTTGGCTTTTTCATAACGGCGGCGGATTTAAGCTAACAAAAATATAAAAATATCATTATAAATCAAGTTGTATTTCATATTTTACGGATAAAATTTTTTATCTGATAATCGAGGACTTCAAAAAGCAGGAATCTGTATCTCTATATGAAAACCGGCAAGTCCGGAATGAATACTTTTAACTCGGTATAAAACTTAAAATATGTTATTCAAATATATTTCTTAATTTAGCGGATAATATTTAAAATTATAAAAAAATGAAACATCTGTTCTTACTTTTGGCAAGCTTGATTTTAAATACCGGATTGGCTCAAAACAAAGACAAAGGAACTTTTAAAATTTATGACAAAGGCAAAATTTATTACTACAATACTATTTTAAAAGATATTAAAGCCGAAGAATCCCATAAAAACAAACCTAAGCCTTATAAACGCTTCAAAGTTACCGTTAACGGTAAAAAATTTCCCAATAAAGTCAAACTATACCGTTCGGCATGGCACAATCCGCCTATCTCGCAAGGAAATACAGGAACTTGTTGGGATTTTTCCACTACTTCATTTTATGAAAGTGAAGTTTACCGTTTGACTGGAAAAAAAGTTAAATTATCGGAAGCTTTTGTTTTTTACCACGAATACATTTTACGGGCAAAAGAATATGTTCGCACCCGTGGAAAATCGCTTTTTGCACAAGGTTCGGAAGCCAATGCCGTTACCCGCAACTATAAATTGTTCGGGGCTATGCCTTGGTCGGTATACAACGGCTTGAAAGGGCGTAAGTTTCACACCCACGAAAAAATGTATAAAGAAATGAAAGCTTATTTGGAATCCGTCAAGAAAAGCAACGCTTGGAATGAAAAAACTGTTGTCAATACCATCAAATCCATTATGGATTACTATATCGGCACACCGCCTGAACAATTTACGGTTGACGGAAAAACATACACACCTAAAACTTATTTGCGGGATTATCTGAAAATCAATCCGGATGATTACGTAGATATTCTATCATACAAGCAAGCACCTTACTATACAAAATGTTCTTATGATGTGCCGGATAATTGGTGGCATTCGGAAGATTATTATAATGTACCGCTGGATGTTTTTATGAATATTATCATCAAAAGTATCAAAAAAGGATATACAATGGGTATCGGTGGCGATGTTTCCGAACCGGGTTTTTTAAACGGTCCGGGTGAACCGCAAGTTGCTATCATCCCTGATTTTGATATTCCGTCAGATTATATAAACGATGATGCCCGTCAATTGCGTTTTTCAAATGGTGCCACTACTGACGACCACGGTATGCATCTGGTCGGTTGGTATAAAAACAAAAAGGACGGTAAATATTGGTTTTTAATAAAAGACAGTAGTTCTGGTTCCCGCAATGGTGACCCTAATGCTCCGGAATTCGGTTATTATTTCTTTTCGCAAGATTATATCAAACTGAAAATGATGGATTTTATCATTCATAAAGATGCGGTTAAAGAGGTATTGAAGAAGTTTGATAAGAAATGAGGAATGAGAAATGAGGAGTGAAGGAGTGAAGGAATAAGAAATAATTTTTTGCATAAAAACCGGGCTGTCTCAATGACTTTTGAGACAGCCCGTTTCGTTTTAATAAATCTATTACTGTAGGGTCTGCTGAAAAGCTCAGAAGTGCGTCAATTTTTTAATTTCTGAATAGAAGACGTATATAAATACTTCGATGTGAAGAAGTTAAAAAAGGGGCGTGCTTCTGAGCAACAATAAAATACTCCATAATAAATCAAAAAAATGCATACCTTTTGAAAGAAATGTAGTAAAAACCTTGCACTTACAGCCTTTAATGCGTAGATAATAGGTTGAATATTAGTATTTTATGTGTTTTTCAGCAGACCCTACTGTAACACTTCTTGGACCTTATTAGCCGCTTCTTGGAATTCGGTTACAAAATGTACCGGAATACCTGATTTTTCAATCAATTCTTTGGCTTTATCGGCATTGGTTCCTTGCAAACGGACAATAATCGGCACATGAATTTCACCTTTCATCTTGTTATAAGCATCAACAATACCTTGTGCAACCCTGTCGGCACGGACTATCCCACCGAAGATATTCACCAAGATAGCTTTAACTTTCGGGTCTTTCAAGATAATGCGGAAACCTTTTTCAACGCGTTCGGCATCGGCTGTGCCACCGACATCGAGGAAATTGGCGGGTTCACCACCGGCTTGTTTGATTAAATCCATTGTTGCCATTGCCAAACCGGCGCCATTTACCATACAGCCGACATTACCGTCCAACGCTACATAACTCAAACCGGCCTGTTTGGCTTCCACTTCAACGGGATTTTCTTCCCTGATATCACGCATTGCGGCTATATCTTTGTGTCTAAACAAAGCATTATCATCAATAACTACCTTGGAATCAACCGCCAAAATTTTATTATCGGAAGTTTTTAAAACCGGATTGATTTCAAACAAAGATGCATCATTTTTAGTATAAGCGTCATACAAAGCTTTTACAAACTTCACCATTTCTTTAAAAGCTTGGCCGCTTAATCCCAAATTAAATGCAATACGACGGGCTTGGAAATCTTGCAAGCCGTGAGCCGGATCGATGTATTCGATAAAAATTTTATCCGGTGATTTTTCGGCAACTTCTTCGATGTTCATACCGCCTTCGGGTGAATACATTATCATATTTTGCCCCTTATCACGGTTGAGCATAACACTCATATAATATTCTTCCGGTTCGGTTTCCCCGGGGTAATAAACATCTTCGGCCACTAAAACTTGATTTACTTTTTTGCCTTCCGGGGGTGTTTGGGGTGTCACCAACCGCATTCCTATAATTTGAGAAGCCAATTCTTTTACTTCGTCGAGATTTTTAGCCAATTTAACGCCACCGCCTTTTCCACGTCCACCGGCATGTACTTGTGCTTTTATGACATACCATTTCGTACCGGTTTCTTCGGTTAACTTCTTGGCAGCTTCAACGGCTTTCTCCGGAGTATCGGCAACAATACCACGTTGCACTCTCACCCCGGATTTGCTCAATATTTCTTTTCCTTGATATTCATGTAGGTTCATAATTTATTTTTTTTGGTTAGTTGGTATATAGTTGAAAGTTGAAAGTTAAAAGTTGAAAGTAATTTTGAATTTTTACCAATTTCAATTTTTATTTCAACGCCGGCAAATGTAATAATTTGTTGTGCAATATAAACTGACAAAAATCAAGATTTTGCCGCTTCAACAATAGCATTAAAATCTTGTGCTTTTAATGATGCGCCTCCGATTAAACCGCCATCCACATCGGGTTTTGAAAAAATTTCAGCGGCATTTCCGGGTTTAACACTTCCACCATAGAGAATACGAATGGCATTGGCCAAATCACGTCCGTATTTTTTTGCCAAGGTTTCCCGGATAAACCGGTGCATTTCCTGGGCTTGGTCCGGCGTAGCCGTTTGTCCGGTTCCAATTGCCCAAACCGGTTCGTAAGCAATCACAATTTTTTTATAAGCTTGCAAAGGTAATTGAAAAAGAGCATCCGCTATTTGAGATTCAACCACATCAAAGTGTTTACCGGCTTCGCGTTCTTTCAATTTTTCCCCGACACAAAAAATATTTGTCATAGATTTTTCATAAGCTTTATGAGCTTTTTTTTGAAGCATGTCAGCGGTTTCATTGAAATAAGCCCGCCGTTCACTATGCCCCAAAATTACAGTATCGACACCGATAGCTTTCAACATACCGGCCGACACTTCACCTGTATAAGCACCGCTGTCGGCAAAATGCATATTTTGAGCGGCAACTTTTATGGGAAAATCTTGCAACAATTCTACGGCTTTCGGCAAATTTACGAATGGAGGCGCAATAATAACTTCAACATTATTATGCGGATTTAACAAATTTTTCAACTCATTTATCAAGGTAACTGTCTCTTGAAGCGTTTTGTTCATTTTCCAGTTACCGGCTACAATTTTTGTTCTCATATTTTTTTGCTGCAATTTAGTAAAGAAAAAACTTTTAGCCAATAAAAAATCATCATTTTATAATGTTTTGTCAATCAAAAAAATATTCATAAATTTGCAAACCGTTTTAAAGACGTATTTAATATCAATTAAATTGAATGACTGTGAATACTTTAAGTTACAAAACAATTTCGGCAAACAACAAGACCGTTAATAAAGAATGGGTACTTGTTGATGCAGAAGGACAGACATTAGGTCGATTGGCTTCCAAGGTAGCCAAATTGATCAGAGGGAAACATAAACCTAATTTCACCCCACACGTGGACTGTGGTGACAATGTTGTAGTTATCAATGCGGACAAAATCGTATTGACCGGTAACAAATGGAAAGAGAAGGTTTATGTCAAACACACGGGTTATCCCGGAGGAAGACGCGAAATAACAGCTGAAAAATTGATGGCTAAACATCCTGTTCGTTTAGTGGAAATGGCTGTTAAAGGAATGTTACCCAAAAACAGATTGGGGCGTAAGATTTATCACAATCTTTATGTATATGCCGGTGCAGAACACAAGCACGAAGCACAAAAACCTAAAAAAATCGATTTAAACAAATTTAACTAATGGATACAATTCATACCATAGGAAGAAGAAAAACATCCGTTGCAAGGGTTTTCTTGAAAGAAGGCACGGGAAAAATTACCGTTAACGGCAGAAATGTAGAAGAGTATTTTACCATACCGACACACAAGAAAACGGTAAGACAAGCATTTGCCGTTACGGATACGGAAGGTAAATTCGATGTAAAAGCAACCCTGAAAGGAGGCGGTATTACCGGACAAGCCGAAGCCTTACGTTTAGGTATTGCCCGTGCTTTGGTTGAAGTCAATCCCGAATTCAGACCTTTGTTAAAGAAAGAAAAACTTTTGACTAGGGATCCGCGTATGGTTGAACGTAAAAAATACGGACAACCCAAAGCCCGTAAGAAATTCCAATTCTCTAAACGTTAATCATTATCAACCTATCTGTTCTTAGTTTAGCATCCAAATGCATCCCGTATGCTGTTACGCATTGATGCATTGCTAATTTCACGGAACGTAAACTAAAAAAACAAAAAATGAAAAAAGTAGATATTCAAGAATTATTAAATGCAGGAGCCCACTTCGGACATCTTACCAGAAAGTGGAATCCGAATATGGCGCCATATATATATGGCAAAAAAAACGGTATTCACATCATCAATTTATACAAAACGGCAGCTAAACTAGAAGAAGCCCAAAAAGCTTTGAGACAAATAGCTTCCGCAGGTAGAAAAATTTTATATGTTTCTACCAAAAAACAAGCCAAACATATCATTAAAGATAAAGCCGAAAGAGTCAAAATGCCTTATATAGCCGAAAGATGGCCGGGTGGTATGTTGACCAATTTCGTAACCATTCGCAAAGCCGTTAAAAAAATGGCTGCGATCGATAAAATGAAAAAAGACGGTACTTACGACACGCTTTCTAAAAAAGAAAAATTGCGAACCGACCGTATGAGAGCCAAATTGGAGAAAAACTTAGGCTCCATAGCCGATATGACCCGTTTGCCGGCCGCTTTAATCGTTGTGGACATCAACAAAGAACACGTTGCCGTAGCGGAAGCCAACAAACTGGGTATTCCGGTCTTTGCCATTGTCGATACTAATACCGACCCTCGCAAAGTAACATTTCCCATTCCGGCTAACGATGATGCTTCCAAATCCATTGATTTGATATTGGAATACTTGACAGACGCTATTGAAGAAGGCTTGACAATCAGGAAACAAGAAAAAGAAAGAGCCAAAGCCGAAAAAGAAGCTGCCAAATTGATGGCTGAAAAACAAGAAGCGGAAGCAAAAGCCGGAAAAGAAGAAACAACAGAAGTTAAAGAAGAAAAATAAACATCAATTAATCAATAAAAAATATAAAGTTATGGCAGATATTAAAGCCGCAGATGTAAAAAAATTAAGAGATATGACCGGTGCCGGTATGATGGACTGCAAAAAGGCATTGGTCGAAGCAAACGGTGATTTTGACGAAGCGATTGCCATTTTGCGCAAAAAAGGACAAAAAGTTGCCGCTAAACGTGCCGACCGCGAATCATCGGAAGGTGTAGCAGTGGCTAGAATTAACGACGATAAAACCAGAGGCGTTATTTTTACTTTGAACTGTGAAACGGATTTTGTGGCTAAAAACGACGATTTTGTCAAATTAGCCGATAAAATGGCTGATATCGCTTTGAATTACAATACCAAAGAGGAATTTTTAGCCGCTCCGTTTGAAGATGGTACTATCGCCGATAAAGTTGTGGAACAAACCGGTGTTATCGGTGAAAAAATCGAGATCGGTGATTTTAAATCTTTGGATGCACCTTATGTCGGTGCTTATGTGCACGCCAACAAAAAAATAGCCGCTTTGGCCGGTTTGTCAAAAACATTTGACAAAGCTGAAGATGTTGCCAGAAATATTGCTATGCAAGTAGCGGCTATGAAACCTTTGGTTTTGAGCTACAAAGATTTTACACCCGAATTTTTGGAAGCCGAAACCGAAGCACGTATTGCCGCTATCGAAAAAGAAAATGAAGAATTGGCACGTTTGGGCAAAACTTTGAAACATGTTCCAAAATACATTTCAAAAGCCCAATTGCCAGATGAAGTTATCGCACAAGCCAAAGCGGAAATTGAAGCGGAATTGAAAGCCCAAGGCAAACCGGAAAAAATATGGGATCGTATCATTCCGGGTAAATTGCAGCGCTTCATAGATGACAATACTACTTTGGATAAAGAAGCTTGCTTGCTGGATCAAGATTATATCAAAGACGGTAATATGACCGTAAACGATTATATCAAAAGTATTGATACTGAACTCGAAATAACCGGTTTCCAACGAGTATCGGTTGGCGATTAAAAGAAACGGTTTTTTTCATAATAGTTTAAAAACGGTCGTAAAAAATGCGACCGTTTTTTTTTCTAATTAAAAAATATCCAACGTACACCGAACCGGATATTAAAATCACGATACGGATGTAACGGTGCTACATAATAATCGGGATGCTCTTGTTTAAGTAAGGCATTAAGGTGTTGTAATTTAAAATATAGTTTGAAACGCTTGATTTTGAAATTGATAAAAAAGTCCACAAGAGGATAACCGCCAATTTTCCGGTAATTTTGTAATACAAAATCCGCTAAAACGGGATTATATGCCTTGGCATAAAAAGCTTCAAAATATTTAGCGGTTAAACCGCCTTGAACATACAAATTGTGTTGATAATAAAAATGAGAATAAAACAAACTTCCCCTAACCACATAAGAAGGAAGCGATAAAATCCGGTTACCTCCCAATACTTTTTGCAATAAAATATCTCCCGAAATTCCCCAATGTTTATACTGATAATCGTTTTGATATTTTAAAGCGGTATATTTGACACCGGAAGTGCTTTGGTACGGTAAAGAATCTTGTGCAAAATAAGTATAATTATTGACAATTATCTGATTGAGAGAAAGTGTTCCGAATTTTTTATGAGACAATTCCGCTTCCAATTTTTGACTCAATTCGTTTTTAAATTCCGGATGATACCAATTGAACCTGTCGTAACCGCTTTGATATAAAATAAATTTGAAATCCGGTCTTTTGGAGATACTTTTGAGACGGGCAGATAAAACAAATTTTTTGGGTAGTCTGTAAGTCATTCCGGCATTGAGATAATAACCGGCGATATTGTTGGTAAATCCGATTTTAAGTTGTCCGTTTAAAGACAATTTTCCAAACTTTACCCGTAATTGATTATCCCATAATAAATCATTGTATTCCAGAAATTTAGGGTAAGATTGTCCGTTTAAAGTCTTGGATTGTTCAAAACTGTAAAACCGGTATAAAAAACGTATACCGCTTTCGAGTTTGAATTGTTTAATTTTAAATTGTAAACCCGAAAAATTTTCAAAGGATTTTAAATTTAAACTGTCTTTTATATGATTTGTTTCTTGCGAATTTCCAAATAATTCATTCGGATTGTTTTCGATAAACTTGTACATATTGTAACGATAAGTTATCCGATCAACCAACAAAAATTTGTTTTTTAAAATCCCGTATGATTGTCCTATATAAAAACGGTTTTTTTTAAGTTCGTTTTGAGCATCGGTCAAATTTACATCAATCCTGCCTTTATCTTTAAAATCATCACCGGGGTGTTCAAATTGCATCACATTTTTAATTCCGCCGTTTTCTTCGTTTGTTTTGTTATAAACCAAATAGTAAGTTTTAAGTTGGTAACGTTTATTTTTTGAAATATAATTCAAATTGAAGAAAATTCTGTCACTTTCTGCGACACTCCGTTGGTAAAACCCGAGCGAACTCAATCCCCGGTAACCTGCCGCCACATTAAGTTGCGGAATAATGTTGGTTGCAAAAACGGAATTAACCACTTGACCTTGTTTGATACCGTTGATGAAATTTAAATCGGAATAAGGTGTCGGGGTTTTAAAAAAAGGTATTTGTGAATGTTTCCAATAGTCCGTCAATTTGGTATCCGCCACAAATCCGGGACGAATATCTTCCGTTGTCACATCAAAAGTCAATGACATCACAGGTTGACCTGTATTTTGAAAAGACAGATACTCAAAATCGTCTTTAAACAAAGGATTAAACCGGTAATAATCTCTGATAGTCAAAGTTGTATCAACGGCTACGGTATCGTTTTTTATGGTAAAAATTTTATAGTCGGTAGCCGGTAACTTTCTGATTTTGATGCGGGTCAAACTGTCTTTTTTAGCTTTGGCTCTTTCAAAATTATCATTAGGAAAAATGATTCTTTCATTACCTTTTCCGCCTTTATTTCTTTTTTCTTTGATAATTTGACCGGAAGCAACCAAGTGAATCAACAATAATAATATGGTAAAAAAAACTTTTTGCACTAAATCGGTTTTTGGACAAATTTACAATTTTTAAATGAGCCGAAGCGCTACAAAACGAAAAAACCGGTTGCTTTTTGCAACCGGCTTCGCTTATTTTTGTTGTTTTTTGAAATTTTCAATACCTTTTTTCAGCCACTTGTAATACACATCAACTTCTGGCGTATAACCTATCGGTTCATTCATATTTTTACCTTCGTGATTTTCAATAACATACAGCGGTTGCGAATTATTTTTATATTTATAAGTTTCAAATTCACTCCATTTTTGACCAACCGTAGTGACTTTATCTCCGGTATATTTTGAAATATATTGTTTGTCTTCGGGCAACTTGGTGCGTTCATCGACATAGAGTGAGACCAAAACCACTTCATTTTTAAAAATCGGTAAAATTTTATCTTTACTCCACACATTTTCTTCCATCAAACGGCAATTTTGGCAAGCCCTTCCCGTAAAATCTATCAATAAAGGTTTGTTGACTTTTTTGGCATAAGCCATAGCCACATCATAATCTTCAAAAGCAATAATATTATGAGGACCGTATTCCGCTCCTTCGGGCAAATCCTGATGATGTGTTTGTGCCGCAGATATGGTTTTGGAATAACCGACACCAAATTTAGATTCGGCATATTTCATAGGTGGTGGAAATCCGCTGATGATATTCAAGGGTGCTCCCCACAATCCGGGTATCAAATAAAAAGCAAATGACAATGTAAACAAACCGAGTAAAAATCTGAAAACACTTAAATTTTCAACAGGCGCATCGTGAGGTAGACGGATTTTACCGAATAAATACATGGCCATACTTACCGTAATAGCTATCCAAATAGCAATAAAAACTTCGCGTTCCAAAAAATGCCATTGATTGACCAAATCGGCATTGGATAAAAATTTGAAAGCAAATGCCAATTCTATAAAACCGAAAATTACCTTAACACTGTTGAGCCAAGCGCCCGAACGCGGTAATTTGTTGAGTAAGACCGGAAAAAAGGCCAAAATACCGAACGGAATAGCAATTCCCAGTCCGAAACCGAGCATAGCATAAGTTAGCGAAACGGCACCACCGGCACTGTTAGCAACATTTCCTAAAATAAATCCCAAAGCCGGACCGGTACAGGAAAACGAAACTATCACCAAGGTTAACGCCATAAAAAAACCGGCTAATATACCGCCTTTGTTGGATTGCTTATCGGCGGAACTCACCCACGATTGCGGAATAATACGAACCGGATCAAGTTTTTCGACACCGAATAAATTTAAAGCAAACAAAACAAAAATGATAAAGAAAAACAAATTAACCCAAGTATTGGTTGCCATAGCGTTAAACATCGAACTGTCAACCTTTTCCAACAAATGAAACGGTAAACTGAACGCCACGTAAATCAAAACGATTGAAATGGCATATACCAATGCATTGCGTCTGCCTTCACCGGTACTTTTTTCATTTTGTTTGGTGAAAAAACTAATCGTTAAAGGAATCATCGGGAATACACAAGGTGTTAACAATACCAACAAACCGGCAATAAAAGCCGTCCAGAAAATACTCCAATCGGTTCGCTTTTTTGGTTGAACAGGCACATCACCGGCTTGCTCCACTTTCTCCCCTGTTTCAATTTCGTCTTTCGGCACGGGGATTGGTGTGTATTTGCCACCTTCCGTCAAATCTTTTTCTTGCTTGGTACTATCGGTTGCGTTTGTCCCGGCTTCGTCTCCGGTAGTTTTCGCTTTGGTTTCAACGGATTGTTTTTGTTGTTTATCTTTTGGAACATCAGCCGTTTGAGAAACACTACTATTTGTTTCACCGGATTGTTTTATTGCATTTACGCTTTTTGTGCTTTTATCGGATTTTTCCGGTTTTACGGTTTTGGCTTTGGTCAAATCAAAAGTAAAATTTTCTTTAATTTGAATACACGACTCCTTACAAGCTTGCCCGTAAAGTGTGACAGCGATTTTTTTCAAATCTTTTTTCAGAACCTTGACCGGTTGAATCAGTTTGGCATGTTTTGAAAAGAAAGTTTCGGTAACTTTAAAAACTTTATTATAAGCTTTATGCGTATTGATTTCTTTGGCTTTACCAATGACTTCATAATTGCCTTTGGCGTCAAGCCATTCAAATTCGATAGGCAAAGAACCCCTCGGATCGTTAAATTGTGAATACAAATGCCAACCGTCTTCAATATCCGCCTCAAAAATCAAATTGTATGTGTCATCTCCGGTTTTTTCAACACTTGTATGCCATTTAAGAGGATTGACAATTTTTTGCTGTCCTAATTGTGCAACAGCCGTAAAAGATATCCAGAAAAATATAAGCCACAGTTTTTTCATGATTTTATTGTTTAATCGGTTATTTGGTTATTTGATGATGTTGGTTATCTGGTTATTTGGTTAATCGGTTATTTGATGTCGGATGTCGGATGTCCGATGTCCGATGTCGGGTGTCGGATGTTGGATGTCGGATGTCCGATGTCCGGTGTCGGGTGTCGGATGTTGGATGTCCGATGTCGGGTGTCAGGTGCCGGTGTCATTTCGATCCCGACGAAAGTCGGGAGAGAAATCTGGTCACTGAGCTTGTCGAAGTGTCCATTTTCAATTCTCCATTTAATAGGTCACTGAGCTTGTCGAAGTATAACTTTTAACTTTCAACTTTCAACTCATTCGCACTTTCCACTTGGCACTTCGCACTTTCAACTAACAAAACCGCACTTTCCACTTGGCACTTCGCACTTTCAACTAACAAAACCGCACTTTCCACTTGGCACTTCGCACTTTCAACTAACAAAACCGCACTTTCCACTTGGCACTTCGCACTTTCAACTAAATTATCCCTCATCACTCATCTCTTATCCAACTTGCTACTTGATACTTGATACTTGATACTAAATTAACCGCAAATGTAATATTTTTTTAGTTTTTGATGTAATTTTATACCGTTCATCCATACGTTTACCTATAACCCACACAACATCAACACCATTGCATAGTAGCCAAATTTTTTCTTTATCAGGTTTTGACAATTTAATATCCGTAAAATAGTCGCTTAATTTCTTTTTTCCTGACATGCCAAACGGATAAAAATAATCACCCGGCTGCCATTTTCGTAATATCAAAGGAAATTTTATCAAAGCGTAATCGATATAAATTTCATGCAAACCGGCTGTTTTAAAAACTTCCTCATTCAACTCATTTCTGTCAATAATCTCTAATTTTAATGGTAACGGCTCGTTTATTTCCTTGGTATGTTTATCTAACTTGTACGTTTGCACATCAACCGGACCGGATTTTTGCAATAATAAAAAATCCCCGTGTTTGGTTAAACGGAATTCTTTACTGAATATTTCTTTACCGGTTTGACCGGTCAACAACCGGTTTATCCCTTCCATATCCGAAAAACCATAGAGCGATAGCCATTGATACAAAAACAAATCTTTTTGAATGACGGTATCAAATTGTTTCAAATCTAATTTTAAGACCGCGTTTTCCTTTATCACTACGCGGTTTTTGACCGTTTCAAACCATTCGTCTATAACCGATTGACTTTGTTGCAAATAAGTAAAGGTCTTGGAAAAACTTTTGTAAAATCCGGGTTGTAATTTTTTTAATTCCGGAATAATATGGTGCCGGATAAAATTCCGGCGGTATTTGTCTGATAAATTACTGCTGTCCTCCCGCCAAGACAAATGATTTTGTGTGGCATATTTCACAATTTCTTCACGGCTGATATCCGACAAAGGACGGAATAATTTGTGATGATTAACGATGCCCGACAAACCTTTCAAACCGGTAGCCCGCAGTAAATTGATAAAAAAAGTTTCTATACTGTCATCGAGATGATGAGCTGTCAAGATGTAATCAAAACCGTAGTGATCAACCAGACTGTCAAACCATTGATACCGGGCATTACGGGCGGCAATTTGAATGTTTTCTGTATCTGAAATTGTGCAAACTTTAATATGGACGGGAATTTGGTGTTCAGAGGCATATTTTTCAACAAATTCTTGATCGGCATCACTTTCCGGTCCGCGAAGTTTGAAATTACAGTGTGCCAATTCAAAACGTAATTCAAGTTTTAGCAAAATATCAGCCAATACCATACTGTCAATGCCACCGGAAACAGCCAGTAAATATTTTTTATTTTGCCAACCGGGGATTTTTTGAAAATTTTGTTGAAGTTTCCGGAGCATTTCAAATATTTTGCCGTAAAGATACGAACTTAATAAATTTTAGAAGCTAGATTTTAGATTTTAGATTTTTTTTTCATTTTCAATCCCGCTTACAATGGAGACGGAATGTCACTTTGTTTCATTTTTCAATTAAGACGTTGCATGCAACGTATCTATCCCGCTCCCCCGACTTACGTCGGAGGCACGGGACGTCGCTACGCTCCGCTTGCTACTTGATACTTGATACTTGCTACTTGATACTTGTTACTAGAAACTACCAGCTACCGGTTGCACCGCCGCCGCCGAATCCACCGCCACCGAAGCCACCGCTAAATCCGCCGCCCCAAGAGCCGCCTCCTGAACTGCCGCCCCAAGAACCACCGCCCCAGGAACTGCTACCCGAAGAACTTTTGCCACTACCGGTAAATATAATAGGTCCTGACGTGCGCCACGGACTACCACCACCACTACTGCCACCGGAACCACCTCCTTTAACAATAAAAACATACATAAAAATTATAAGTAATATGGCAACCACTAACCAAAAAACATCTCCCGATTGTTCAGGAACTTCCTCGAAAACATTATCATTTTTAAATGCCCCGGTCAAAATTTTCATAATAGTGTCCACCGCTCCTGACAAGCCTTCATAGTATTGACCTTTCTTAAAATTCGGAATAATATCTTTTTCGATAACAAAACGTGATAGAGCATCTGTCAATAAATGTTCCACGCCATAACCGGTACGGATAGTTATCTTCCTGTCGTCTTTCGATACCAAAATAAAAACGCCGTTATCCTTGCCTTTCTGTCCGATACCCCATTTGTGCGCCCACTCGGTTCCATAAAGCGAAATATCATCATTCACTTTGATTATCGTAGCGATAACAATCTGCGTGGAAGTTGAATCGTAATATTTACTGATTTTGGTTTCGAGCATCCGGCGTTCTTCGGGCGATAACATTTTGGCGTAATCGTAAACCGAATGCGTTTGTTGGACAGATAAAGGCGGTTTGGCTGGCAAGCCGTCTTCTTCGATTTTTAAAGGCGGTATATCCTGACCGCTTACATTAAATGCAAGCGTTAGAAAAAGTAAAGTAAAAAATTTGGATAAAAAAGGTTTCACTGATGATACTAGTGTTTAGAGATTTCATCGGGTAACTCATTGACATCATCGTCTTGATAGGGAAAATATTGTTTGAGTTGTTCCCCGACTTTTAAAATACCCTGTTCCAAAGCTTCGACATATTTTCCTTGTTTAAAACCGTTGGTAACAATTTTCGTTATTTCCTCCCAAAAATTCTCCGGCACGACCTTATTGATACCTTCGTCGGCAACAATTACAAAAGTCCGGTGATTGATATCGATATAAAACAATACACCGTTGGCTTGTGCGGTTTGCCGCATGCCAATAGCTTCAAAAATTTTCCAAACGTATTCCAAAGTCGGTTTTTCCTTGCTTTTGGATTCCAAATGCACCCGTATCTCTCCGGATGTATTTTTTTCGGCTTGTTTGATAGCGGCAACGATCCGTTGTTCTTCTTCCGGTGTAAAAAAATCTTCCGGTTTCATCGATTAAAACTGAACTTTTGGTGCTTTTTCGGCACCTTTTTCACTTTGAAATCTTGCCATTTCTTTAAAACCGAACATACCGGCTAACAAATTACCGGGAAACCGCTTGATATGGATATTGTACTTATTGACAGCATCATTAAAACGGTCCCGCTCCACTTTGATGCGGTTTTCAGTGCCTTCCAATTGACTTTGCAATTCCAAAAAATGCTTGTCGGCTTTAAGGTCGGGATATTTTTCGACCGTTACCAATAAACGGCTCAATGCACCGCTTAATCCTTGTTGAGCCTGTTGGAATTTTGCCAATTGTTCGGGAGTAATATTGGAAGGGTCTATTTTGGTTTGAGTAGCCGACGCTCTGGCTTTGATAACGGCTTCCAAAGTTTCTTTTTCATGTGCCGCATAACCCTTGACGGTGTTTACCAGATTTGGAATCAAATCCGCACGTCGCTGATAAGCACTCTCCACTTTCGACCAAGCGGTTTTAGCATTTTCTTGATAAGTAACTGCCGTGTTGTAAAATCCTGCAAAAAAACGGTATAAAACAAATACGATTACAACAATACCAATAATTATTCCATAAGACTTTTTCATAAAAATACTTTTTTAATTGTTAGGTTTATCAATGCTTTTTGTTTATTTTAACGAATATCAGACAAATTTATTACAAAAAAATCATAACATCAGTTGTAAACAATATTTGTAATGATTCCGTACGTTTTAATGATGATGTCCGTCACAATCGTGATCTTTATGATCGTGGTGATGATGGTGATGCGAATGCTGTATTGTTCTCGGATCAACGGCTCGCAGCGTACCTGCTATCAATTTTTCAACCGCTTCATCGGGATTTTTTTCTTCCACTATATATGCACGAACCCCTAGCATAGCTAATTTTTGAATAGCACCCATACCGATACTGCCTGTCAATAAAATTTGACCGGTTAACACTTCATGTTCATCGGGATTTATATCCGGATTGTGCAATAAATTATGTAATGTATGTTCTTTATCGACTTTGATTAATTTTGAACCGGTCAAACCTTCGTTTTGGTCTATTTCATAAATTTTAAAATATCTGACATGTCCGGCATGTCCGGCTATTTTATCACCGTTTTTGTTGGTGGTTACCACTACTTTTGCTTTCATATTTTATTTTTTTGCAAATGTAATCAAAAAAAATCTGTTTCGTAAAACCGAAAACTCAATGAATGATAATGGTTTATTGCAAAAATTTTTAAAAAGCCAAAAAACATTATAAACTTCACAAAGATTATAAACTTTATAAATTTTAGACCATTCAATACAATTTTATTGTATTTTTGTTTGAAAACCTGTTTCAATTATGAACAATCATTATGGAATGATAATGGCCGGTGGTATCGGTAGCCGGTTTTGGCCGGAAAGCACGACGGATATGCCTAAACAATTTTTGGATTTATTAGGGACCGGCAAATCGTTTATCCAACAAACTTTCGAGCGGTTAAACAAACTAATTCCCGCCGGTCAAATATATCTTTTGACCAATGAAAGATATCGTAAATTGATAAAGGAACAATTACCACAAATATCTGATACACAAATTATTGCAGAACCTGTTATGCGGAATACCGCTCCGGCTATCTTATATGCGGCCAAGAAAATTTACAAATTAAATCCCGGTGCCAATTTATTGATAGCCCCTTCTGACCATTATATTGCGGATGAAGACAAGTTTATAGCCAATGTGCAAACGGCTTTTAAGGCAACCGCCCGGAAAAATATTTTGATGACATTAGGTATCATTCCGCATAGCCCCAATACCGGATACGGCTATATTCAATATGATAATACGACGGAAAACCACATAAAAAAAGTTTTGAAATTTACCGAAAAACCGGATTTGGATACAGCCATCAAATTTTTAAATGCCGGTAATTATTTGTGGAATGCCGGTATTTTTATTTGGCGCGCTTCGGTTATTTTAGATGCTTTTCAAAAATATCTGCCCGGTATGTTTGCCAAAATGTCAACCGGTGATGCATTATATAATACGGATAAAGAAGCGGCATTTATCAGGGAAAATTTTCCACAGTTGCAAAACATATCCATTGATTACGGTATTTTGGAAAAAGCTGACAATGTTTATGTGTTGCCGGCGAAATTTGTATGGAATGATTTAGGGGCTTGGAATGCCGTTTACGAACAATTGAAACAAACCGGAAAAGACAATGTCACTATCAACAGCAATCTGCTGGCTGACAACAGTCAAGGAAATTTAATCAAAACAAACGGTAAAAATGTAGTTTTAAAAGATTTACGGGATTATATTGTTGTGGACAGCAAAGATACATTAATGATTATTCCCCGAAAAGACGATCAAAAGGTGAAAGAATACGCGCGGACAATAAGT
The DNA here is from genome assembly GCA_027039975.1 of Flavobacteriales bacterium. Lineage (GTDB taxonomy): Bacteria > Bacteroidota > Bacteroidia > Flavobacteriales > Flavobacteriaceae > WGBX01. The sequence continues at coordinate 8,112 of JALWFE010000067.1, read as the reverse complement.
AACAAGTAGCAAGTGGCAAATTTTTGAGGAAATGAGGAAATGAGGAAATGAGGAAATGAGGAGCATAAAGTATGAAGTAATAAATAACATCAAAGAAAGCAATATACTATGAACCGGAACAAATCATCAATTCCTCAATAATCATTAAATTTGCAGTTAAACAAAAAAACATAAAATAAAAATGAAAAGAAATTGGCAAACCATTAAAGAATATGAAGATATTTTGTTTGAATATTTTGAAGGCATTGCAAAGATAACGATAAACCGTCCACATGTTTACAATGCATTTCGCCCTAAAACCAATGATGAAATTTTGGATGCATTGGAAATCAGTCACCGCGATCCCGATATTGATGTTGTTGTACTGACAGGAGCCGGTGATAAGGCATTTTGCAGTGGTGGGGACCAGAATGTCAAAGGTAAAGGCGGTTATATCGGTGAAGACGGTGTACCGCGATTAAATGTCTTGGATGTACACAAAAAAATCCGTTCCATTCCCAAGCCGGTTATTGCTATGGTGAATGGTTATGCCATAGGCGGCGGACACGTTTTACATGTAGTCTGTGATTTAACCATTGCCAGTGAAAACGCCCGTTTCGGACAAACGGGACCGAAAGTCGGCAGTTTTGACGGTGGTTTCGGTTCGTCTTATCTGGCACGACACGTAGGACAAAAAAAAGCCCGGGAAATTTGGTTTTTATGCGACCAATATACTGCCAAAGAAGCTGAACAGATGGGTATGGTGAACAAAGTTGTTCCTTTGGAACAATTAGAAGATACAACGGTTGAATGGTGTCAAAAAATACAAGAAAAAAGTCCAATGGCTATCCGGATGATTAAGCGGGCTTTAAATGCCGAACTTGACGGACAACGCGGCTTGATGGAATTTGCCGGTGATGCGACTTTGATGTTCTATTTGATGGATGAAGCACAGGAAGGTAAACAGGCTTTTTTGGAAAAAAGAAAACCGGATTTTAAAAAATTTCCGAAATTTCCATAAAAATCCCGTAATTGAAAATTAAAATTTTTGTTATATTTGTTGCATCAGGGAAGCCGAAAACTGTTTAGAGTAGGCATAACTAAAATATATTCAACTATGGTATTTATAATAATTTTTCTCATCATTATTTTGATGATTGTTTCCCTTTGGAAAATTTATGAAAAAGCCGGAGTTCCCGGCTGGAAATCAATCATTCCTTTTTACAATCTGTGGGTATTAGCTGAAATAGTAGGAAAACCGGGGTGGTTCGGTTTATTGGTTTACATTCCTTACGTTGGCGTTATTTTCGCTTTCTACCTCTGTTATTTATTGGCTAAAAGCTTTGGAAAAAGTGTATTATTTGCAATTGGTTTGGTTTTCTTGGGAATAATTTTCTTCCCTGTCTTAGCATTTGGTGATGCTAAATATCTTGGACCTCCGGAAGATGATGTAACTAAAAAAATTGAACAATAAATTTATTAAGGTTGTCTTTTTCAAGGCAGCCTTAATTTTTATAACAAATTTTGTTTTTGAGACTGTTATTTAGATTTTATTTTCTTTTCTTATTTTTCTCAATAATTTCTTTAAAGAAATTAATATCACGTTCGGGATGTCCAAACATATACCCGGTCATTTTCCCTAAAACTTTTTCATCTGGAGTAACAGCAACAAAAGTCGGGACACCCCCACGATGAAATTTGGAGGCTAACATTTGATTTTTCTTACGTTGCTCCATGCTCATTGGTTTACGTCTGGGAAAATCCACCATTACCAATACCACTTGTTTGGAAAGTTCGATAAATTCCGGATTATGAAACAACTCGTTGTGCATGGCTTTACACGGCGGACACCAATCGGAACCGGTAAATAACATTAAAATAGGTTTATGTTCCTTTTTAGCAATCACTTTGGCTTTTTCAAAATCGGTCAACCAATTCAATTCCGTTTTGTGTTCTTGTGCCGGTACTAAATACCAAGCCAACATTAAAGTCAATACAATTATTTTTTTCATTTTATTCTGTTTTTTATTTTTTTTTAACTTTTACAATAATAGTGCCAAAAATACTAAACTTTTTTAATTAGTTAGAATAATCTTTTTGCAAAATTTTTTACTTTAAAAAAATCTTACTTTTAGCTTATAAAATCTATAAAATTTGTTTAGTTTTAGCTTGCAAAATTTAGCATATTTGCGCAATAAAATTTATTTAATAAAAATGACTGACAAAATACTCATCATCAATTTTGAAGAAATTTATTTAAAAGGCAAAAATCAAAGAATTTTTATCAAGCAACTGATTAGAAATCTGAAACGGAAATTGGCAAATTATAAAAATTATCTCAATTTTTCCAAAGCTCATGGCGGTTCCTATTTTATAGAAATTGTCAAAGAGATTCCCGGAGAGTCTTTTGAGAAAATTATTGACAAAATAAAAAACACCCCCGGAATAACAGGATTTTATGTAGCTGATAAAGCAGGGGTAACATTAGAGGAAATTACAGAAAAATCGGTAGCACACGCCAAACGGTATTCGGATGGTTTTGACAGTTTTGCCGTGATTGCCAAACGTATCAACAAAGCTGTTCCTTTTAGTTCTATGGATATTGCCCGCCGTGTAGGAAGTGCTATCCATGAAAAATTGAACAAAAAAGTGGATTTGACACATCCAGATTTTAAATTGTATATCAAAGTCCGGGGCGACTATACATTGATATATTCCAAGATTATACCCGGTATAGGCGGGTTACCGGTCGGCACTTCGGGCAAAGCTATTGCCATGCTATCCGGAGGTATCGATTCTCCCGTAGCCACTTTTATGGCTATGAATCGCGGCTTGCATATTACGGCGGCACATTTTCATTCGGTCCCGAAAACATCACCGCAATCCATTGACAAAGTTAAAATGCTGGTCAAAAAATTGACAGATTTTCAAGGACAAATCAAACTCTATGTGATTCCGGTTTTAGAAATTCAACAAGCCATTGCCAAGCATACAGATCCCCGTTTACGTTTAATTTTACTGCGACGTGTCATGCTGCAAATCGGAGAGAGATTGGCAACGGAAGAAAAAGCCAAAGCTTTGGTCACCGGTGATTCTTTGGGACAAGTTGCTTCGCAAACACTTGAAAATATGAAGGCAACGGAGGACGCAACCGGAATGTTGGTCATTCGCCCGTTAGTGACTTTGGATAAAAAATTTATCATCGAAACCGCTAAAAAAATCGGCACATTTGATATCTCCATTTTGCCACACGACGACGCTTGCAGTTTGTTTACCCCAAAATCTCCCGAAACCAAAGCCCGGCTGGATTATGTCAAAGAACAATACGCCAAATTGGATGTTGCATCATTGATTGAAAATGCTTTGCAAAAAACGGAAACAATGGTTATTTCCGATGCTGACAATATCGTGTAAAATTTTTTAAGCATTTTATTATAATCTTAATAATCTTATATAATCTTAATAATCTTAAATTTTATCCAATATAACAAAAAATGACAAATCCACTGAATGACAACCGTTTACTTCTTAAAATAGCCAAAAAATACGGTACACCCGTTTATGTCTATTCCGAAGCCGTGATAAACCGGCAAATACAAAAATTACAAAAGGATTTTAAGGATTTACCTTTTGACATTCATTACGCTATGAAAGCCAATGAAAATCCTGAAATCCTTAAAATTATGCTTAAAAACGGTCTAGGGGTTGATGCCGTATCGGTAAATGAAATCAAAAGAGCTTTATCACTAGGATTTGAAAAAGAAAAAATCATATATACGCCCAGTTGTCCTTCCGTAAATGATTTGAAATTTGCCTTTGACCATAAAATTCATACCCATATAGGTGCCACGGAATATTTTGATTTTATATTAAAAAATTATCCTGCTACAAGCATTGGATTACGTATCAATCCGGGTAATCAAATAGGTGGTAATCAAAAAATTGCCACGGGACACAACGACTCAAAATTCGGTATTCCCATAAATCAATTGGACGTTATCAAACGATACATCCGTAAAGGTTTAAAAGTTGATTCTTTACATTTGCACACTGGTTCGGATGTCGGCACTTGGCAAGATTTAGCCCGATCTGTGGATGTCATTTTCGACTTTGCCAAATACTTCGAAGGGTTAAAATATATTGATTTGGGAAGCGGGTTCAAAGTAAAATATCATCCTGAGGACAAAACAATTGACTTAAAAGCCTATGCCTTTTATATTAAAAAGAAAATCGATGCACTCCCCTACCCTGTCCGTATCAAATTTGAACCCGGAAAATTTCTGGTGAGCGATGCCGGAGTTTTATTGGTCAAAGTCAATGTGGTCAAACAAGGTTTTGACAAAAAATTTGTAGGTGTTAATTCCGGTTTTCATCATTTGATAAGACCGATGTATTATGATGCTTATCACGAAATAGTCAATTTGTCAAACACCGGATCTGCTACTGAAAAATATGATGTAGTCGGTGTTTTATGCGAAGAAGACACTTTTGCTCATAACCGTTTACTACCGACTGTAACTAAAGACGATATATTGATGATTAAAAATGCCGGGGCTTACGGTTTTTCGATGAGTTCGGTTTATAATTTGCAAGATAAACCGAAAGAAATTCTCATATCCGGCGGTATCATAACGGATATCAGTCATCCTTAATTTAAATATTTGGTATAAAATATTTTCCTACAACCTTGTTATTACGAATTTGCACCTTGTCACAAAAACAACGATATTTGCAAGGAATTTAAACTACAATTGACATGGCACAAAAACCGGGTATTCCCAAAGGCACCAGAGATTTTTCGGCGGAACAAATAGCCAAACGCAATTTTATCATCAACCATATCAAAAACCAATTTGAATTGTTTGGCTTTGCACCTATTGAAACACCTTCGTTTGAAAACCTGTCAACCTTGATGGGAAAATATGGTGACGAAGGCGACCGCTTGATTTTTAAAATTTTAAATTCCGGTGATTTTTTACGCAAAGTTGATGACAATTTATTAACTGAAAAAGATGCGAAAAAATTGACAACAAAAATTTCGGAAAAAGCCCTCCGTTATGATTTAACCGTGCCGTTTGCCCGTTATGTAGTGCAACATCAAAACGAATTGATTTTTCCTTTTAAACGATACCAAATTCAACCGGTTTGGCGTGCCGACCGTCCGCAAAAAGGTCGTTTTAGAGAATTTTATCAATGCGATGCCGATGTGGTCGGTAGCCGTTCGCTTTGGCAAGATGTGGAATTTGTTCTCCTTTACGATGCCGTTTTTACAGCGTTAAAATTACCGGTTACCATTAAAATAAACAACCGTAAAATCCTTTCCGGCTTGGCGGATTTGCTGGAAGAAAAAGATAAATTTACCGATTTTGTCGTAGCACTCGACAAACTGGATAAAATAGGAGAGGAAGGCGTTGTCAAAGAAATGGCAAGCAAAGGCATTTCGCAACAATCTATAGATAATATCACACCGATTTTTAATTTCAAAGGCGATAATAAAGCCAAGATTGACTTGCTCAAAACTTTATTGGCTGATTCCGAAACCGGTCAAAAAGGTTTGGAAGAATTGGAATTTGTCTTAAACAGCTTGTCGGAAACCGGCTTACAATCCGCCGGAATTGAATTTGATATAACCTTAGCCCGCGGTTTAAATTATTATACAGGCAGTATTTTCGAAGTTAGTGCCAAAAACGTGCAAATGGGTTCCATTGGCGGTGGCGGCAGATATGACGATTTGACCGGTATATTCGGACTGAAAAACATGAGCGGTATCGGTATTTCATTCGGTTTGGACCGGATTTATCTCGTAATGGAGGAGCTCGGTCTGTTTGAAAACGTCAGTATTCCCAAACCGGATGTGCTTTTTATCAATTTCGGAGAAAAAGAAGCCCTTTACAGTTTAAAAGCCGTTCAAAAATTGCGTCGGACAGGCATTAAAGCTGAACTCTATCCCGATACCGTCAAGATGAAAAAACAAATGACCTACGCCAATAAACGTCAAATACCCTTCGTAGCCCTTGCCGGTAGCAACGAAATGGTAAACAATACTTTTACACTTAAAAATATGACGGACGGCAGCCAGCGTGAAGTTGATTTGGAAGAGATGATAGAGATTGTGAAATCAAAAAAATAAAAGTGTGGCTCATACAGAGCCGAGGAGCCGAGGAGTTGATGAAATGATGAAGTGATGAATTGAGGAATTGAGGAATTTTTATTGATTTCAGAAACGGTCACTGAGCCTGTCGAAGTGCAGATTTTCGATTTCAGATTTCAGATTTTTTTAACCGCTCCGTCGTGGGTCTCCCGACCCCGACGGCACATTTTCCAGGTATAAACGATAAAGAAATCCATTAAGCCCCGTTAGGGGCGACCTGTTAGTAGTAGTATAAAATATCATATTAGAACAATAAAACCCCGTAGGGGTGACCCGTTTAATGTATATTAAAATATATCATTTAACTAGTTTTCGGGTTGACCCCGACGTACGTCGGGGCTTATATTTTTTTTAATCCTGTTTGTAATGGGTTGCTCCTACGGAGCTGATATTGAAACAATAAAAAATACCATTGAGCCCCGACAAGCGTCGGAAACATCTTGGTAGAATACAATATAAGATATCATTATTTGAATATAAAAACGATTGATTGAATTTTTAAAAATCAGCTCTAAAAAAGATGTATCTTTGCGGAAATTAAAAAAATATAAAAATTATGAGTGACGGAAGAGAACACATACAAGTTTTGATTTTAGGTTCGGGACCTGCCGGATATACGGCGGGCATTTATGCAGCCAGAGCCGGATTAAAGCCGGTTATTTATACCGGAATGGAAATGGGTGGTCAATTGACAACTACTACTGACGTTGAAAATTATCCCGGTTTTCCCAACGGCTTACAAGGCCCGAAATTGATGGAAAATATGCAAAAACAAGCCGAGCGTTTCGGTACGGAAGTGCGTTTCGGTATGGCTACTGCCGTAAACTTTGCAGACAAACCCGGTGAAAAACATATCGTAACGATAGACAACAATAAAGAAATAACAGCGGATGCAGTGATTATAGCCACAGGTGCCACGGCCAAATATCTCGGGCTGGAGAGTGAGCAACGTTTACGTGGTGGTGGTGTGTCTGCTTGTGCTACTTGTGACGGTTTCTTTTACAGAGGCTTGACGGTCGGGGTAGTCGGAGGTGGCGATACAGCCGCCGAAGAAGCCAGTTATCTGGCCGGCTTGGCTAAAAAAGTTTATATGTTTGTTCGACGCGACCAAATGCGGGCATCAAAAGCGATGCAAGAAAGGGTTAAGCGTATAGAAAATATCGAAATCAAATGGAATACCGAAGTCGAAGAAGTTTTGGGTGATAAAGTAGTAGAAGGCGTCAGGGTGGTTAATAACAAAACCGGTGAAAAAGAAGATATCAAATTAGAAGGTTTGTTTATAGCTATCGGTCATCAACCCAATACTGACTTTTTGGGCGGACAAATAGATTTAGATGAAAACAGCTATATCAAAACCCAATGTGATAATACCAAGACCAATAAGCCCGGAGTATTCGCTGCCGGTGATGTAATGGATCCGGTATACAGGCAAGCGGTGACAGCAGCCGCTTCGGGTTGTAAAGCGGCATTGGATGCCGAGAAATATATTATTTCCTTAGATGAATAAAAATGTGTGTTCTATATCTAAAAAACGGCACCGAAAAATCGATGCCGTTTTTTTTTGTGTTTTATTAAATTTACAATAATATATATTATCAACGGAGGTTAAGTAACAGTTTTTATCGTCCCAGTCCAACCGCCTTGTCCTGCCTGCAACACTTTACACTTTGTAGCTTGACACTTTCCACTAAAAACTAACATTTAACACAAAAACATAAAAAATTTTTTATTAACTTTATGCATAGTTTTATTTTATCCTTAATTTAGGTAATTAAAATACTTATGTTAAACACTTAAAATAAAATGTTATGAGACCGGAAACTTAACTTCAATTAGAAAATCAGATATCGCAAATCTGCGCCTCGATACAACCCCCCCCGACAAAAGTAGGGTGTATCACTCGGCGACCGAATCTGAAATCGAAAATCTGACACTTCGGTACATCCCGATTAGCATCGGGACACTCAGTGTCCGATTTGCCC
>JALWFE010000066.1 GCA_027039975.1 Flavobacteriales bacterium | reverse complement strand
ATTTTGAAATTAACAGGAACAGATAACAAACCGCTCAATAACATTAAGATTACAAGTCATTACAAACCTTATGTCAAAATTCGTAAAGATGAGATTAATCCGGTGCAATTACCAAATATTTTTGAAGTTTATTTTGAACAAAAAGTAAAAGAACATCCTGATGATTATTTTTATAATTATTGTCTGTTTAAAACTTATTTGAGAAATGAAAAAGAAAAAAATGCCGGAGAAATTATCGATAAATTTACCGGTAAATTTCCTGCAAGTTCCTGGATAAAAGTTAACCTTATCATAGTTAAAAATCTTGAAGAAAATGATGATAAGATTTTGGAACTGCAAAAAAATATCGAAAACAATGACAAAACTTATTATTGGACCTTGCTTCAAAAATTAACGGATGTTGGAAAACTCATAAAGAAAGATTTGGATGAATTTAACAAAGAATTAAAACTTATTAAAAATACTATTTCCATACCGAATATACCGCCAACTTGTGATCTTTTATCGGCTCTGCGTCAACAAGATCAGGAAAAGATGAAAAAAGCGGCAAAAGAATTGATAAAAGTAGGTGAAGAATTGGAATCTACACAACTTATCGATACATATTTGACATTGTACAACAGTATTTTTTATGAGGATGATTTTGTTATTAAAAAATATGAAGAAGCTTACAAAAAATATTATGATTTTTCCATTGCGCATTCCTTGTGCGATTTGTATGATAAAAAAGGAGAACACGATAAATCCATTCAGATTTATAAATATTTAGCCAATGGGATTATTTTTACCAAATTATTTACTTATTTGGTTGACGAACTGATTGATTTACAACGTTATGAAGAAGCTATGAAGTATGTTGACAAGGCATTGGAGCTTTATCCGTATTCTTTTACTTTTATGAAACATAAAGGATTTCTATTTCAACAATTAGGCAAGAAAAAAGAAGCGCTCAAATGGTATAAAAAATCGTTGTCGCATAACAGTGCCGATTTTGAATTGCGAAAAATTATCAACGATTTGGAAAAAATTGAAAATCCGTTAAAAAAAGTGCTTCTCAAAGATCCTTATAAGTATATCAAAGATAACCGGGGAAAAATTACCGAAAATAACCACGGTTATAATATTTTGTTTGACGATTATAATATACTTTTATATAATGAAGGGGCTCACACCAACCACAGCACGATGATTTACGAAATAACTTCCGAAGAAGGTGTTGAAAATTTGAAAGAATACAATATGAATTTGTATGGCGATTATGAAATTGTTAAATCGGAAATCGTTAAGCCCGACGGCACAATTGTTCCTGCGGAACGTTCGGGTTCCAATTTGGTATTTAACAGTTTATCGCCGGGAGATGTCATTTTGGTTGAATATGAGATTAACTATACATCAACCGGCCGTTTTTATAAAGATTTGACAAAAGATTACCGTTTTGATTCATATTCGCCTTCATTAGCTTGTAATTTCAGAGTCATTGCTCCTAAAAGTAAAAAAATTCATTCTGCCGTAACAGGAGGTAAGATTAAATCTAATAAAAAAAATAGCGGTAAATACACTATATATCATTGGAAAGATAAAATGTTAAAAGCTTTGCCGCCTTCAGAAAATTTTATGCCACCTACTATTGATGTAGCTCGCGTGGTACACGTAAGCACTATCAATTCTTGGGACGATATTGCCCGTTGGTATGCCGATTTATCCCGTTCTTCCATTAAATATGATAAAACGGTCAACGAAACTTTTGACAAAATTTTCCCGGATGGTTATCAAAACCTTCCGGAATATGAAAGAGCCAAAAAGATTTATGATTATATGGCGGCTAATTTGACTTACAGTTATGTCGATTTTAAACAAAGCGGTTTTATTCCGCAAAAACCTTCCAAAACCATAAATTCCAAGTTGGGAGATTGTAAAGATTTTTCCACCTTATTTTTAGCACTGGGCCGTAAAGCCGGATTGCAAGTTAATTTGGTACTGGTCAATACTTCCGATAACGGTGTTTTCAGCGATGTGTTGCCGGCTATCAATTTCAATCACAGTATTGTAAAAGTGAAAATTAACGGTAAGGAACATTATATAGAACTGACTGACAAGGATTTGCCTTTTAATTCCGAAATAACCGGTTTGTACAATGCCAATGCTCTTGAAATTCCTTATAAAGAAGGTGAACCTGTCAACAAAGGTTTGCTTCATATCAAGCAAAAGAATGCCATACCTTCCGAATATCAATCGGATATTGTTTATACGATATATCCGGACAGGCAGGAAATTGATGTTACTTTGTCGGGAAAAGGTGCCCGTGCTTCGGCAATTCATAGCTTGTTAAACCAAAAAAGTGAGGCGAAAATTAAAAAAGATATTTTAAGAAAGTTTGAAAATATGGATAATTTGGATTTGGATTTGATATCATATAAAATTATCGATAACGACCGGACACATCCCGTAGCGAAATTTAAAGCCAAATTCAAAGTACTAAACAAATTGCAAAAGTTGGGCAAATCATATATTTTCAAATTGCCGTTGTTGTTACAATCTTATACACAAAATTTAATCAGCACGGAAGAACGCCATTATCCAATCCGCTATACCAAATATGAAGATACACGACTGTATGCTTCACATTATATCATTGAGTTAAAAAACGGTAAAAAATTTAACGAAATTCCAGAAAACCTGGATTTAACTTATAAAAAACATCACTTTACTGCCGTTTATAAAAAATTATCGGATTCCAAATTACAAGTTGAAGTAAAGGCACAAATTCCGTTTGATGATATTCAACCTTCTGAATATCCGGCATTTAAAAAATATGTCAAACAAGTATTGGAAGTGTTTGATTCTCTGATGAGTTTTTAAGTAGTAGCAGACTATTAGGTAAAAATCCTTTTGTTCTGAAAAAATAAAGACCTGTCAAGTTTTTTAACCTGACAGGTTTTTTTGTTATCAATTGAATATCATTAAAATTGCTCCGGGCAGAAGGTTTTGACCGATCGGTTTTACATCAATTCAAAGGTTTGTTTGGCAATTTCCAATTCTTCATTAGTGGGAATGACCAAAATCCGTACTTTTGAATTGTTACCGGTGATATCACCTTGGTGAGCTTTGGGATTTTTGTTTTTGGCATTGTCAATTTCAATTCCTAAATAATCCATATCCTTACAAACCAATTCCCTGATTTTTTGTGAATTTTCACCGATACCTGCGGTAAAAACAAGGGCATCCATACCGTTCATTTGGGCCGTATAATTCCCGATATATTTTTTAATGGCGCCGGCATACATATCAAGAGCCAGTTGTGCTTGCTTATCGCCATTACCGGCAGCAGTTTCTATATCCCGCAAGTCGTTACTACCGGCAAGCGCTTTCATACCGCTTTGTTTATTTAGGATGTTTTGAATCTCTGCCGATTTGTAATTTAATTTGTCCATTAAATAAAAGATAACGGACTGGTCGATATCACCGCTACGTGTTCCCATAATCAAGCCGTTCATAGGTCCGAAGCCCATACTGGTATCGAAGCTTTTGCCGTTGAGGACAGCGGTAGCACTGGCGCCGTTTCCCAAATGCAAAGTGATAAGTTTGGTATCCGTTCGTCCTAATATTTTATTAGCTTCCCGTGATACGTATTGGTGGCTGATACCGTGAAAACCGTATTTACGAACACCTTTGTTGTAAAAATCTACGGGAATGGCATATTTGTGGTTTTCAATAGGAATACTTTGATGAAACGCCGTATCGAAAACAGCAATTTGTTTGGCATTGCCAAAAATTTCTTCCGCCGTTTCAATTCCGGTTAAGTTTGCCGGATTATGCAAAGGCGCCAATGAAAAAAGCTCACGGATTTTATCTTTAACGGCACCGGTGATGATAGCAGGTTCTACAAATGTATTGCCACCATGTACAACCCGGTGTCCGACAGCTACAATCTCGGAAGTATCTTTGATAAAGTGATTATTTCCGTCCGGTAAATATTCTGTCAATAATTGTAAAGCTTCTTTATGCGTGGCAATTGGTTGATGTATTTCATAATCATTGGCAACAAAGCGTGATGTTTTTTCGCCGATACGCTCAGCCAAACCCTTTACCAAAACTTTGGCTTGCGGCATATCAAATAATTTAAATTTTAAAGACGAACTACCGGAATTTAAGACAAGTATTTTCATCCTTCATTTTTTTATATCGCAAAAGTAAGGCATATTACGGGTATAAAAATGATTTTTGTATGATTATTTGATGAATTGATGCGTTGAGGAACTGAGGAAATGAAAGGTAGGTCACTGAGTGATTTTGTGAGGAACGAACAAAATAGTATCGAAGTGACCGGGTTGATGAATTGATGAATTGATAAAATGTAGATAGCTGTCTTGACATTTGTCAAGGTAAAAATTTTAATTTTCAATCATATTTTTACAGGTGGAATGGTCGTCATTTTGAACCATTTTCAATTTAAATTATCAGCGAACAATTGTCATTTAACAACAAGCTTAAATGTTTTTTTAGTTTTTCCGTTTGAAATTTTTAGAAAATAAATACCGGACAAACCGGAGACATCGATTTTACAGGTTCCGGATTTTTCAATAAATTTATTGAATACACTTTTTCCAGATAAATCCATAATCTCTATTCGAAGATTTTTGATTCCGTTGAGATTTAAAGTGATAAAATCATCCGTTGGATTGGGATAAAAATTAATCTTATTTATGACTGTATCTTCATTATTATTGGCAGTATCTATGTTTAATGACATTTGTTTGTCACAACCAGCCGAATAATGAACGATTGCCGAGATATGATAAGAACCGGTTGAAACATAAGTGTGCTGTGCGGTTGTATGATTATTATATGGTGAATTATCAGGATAAGTTGTTAAAGTTGTACCGTCATCAAAATTCCAATCGACGCTGTCAAACGCATCGAAAGTTGTTATTTCAAATTCTGTATATTGTTGATTGTGAATAATTTGAGAAAAATTTTGATAGTCAAAATAAGAAGAAATAAAATTAGGTAAACCTTGATGAACGTACATATTGCTCCCCAGATTGATACTACGATGTTGGTAATTACAGGCGTTACCGGCTTCATTAGGTTGTTCTATTACGCTCAATTCATGCTCAACAGAACCGTAACTGGTGGTATATGGTCTGTATATTTTTCCATCCAAACCCAACTGTAATGCCGCTCTATAATTGGTAGCCGTACTTATAATTGTCATCTGATTATTGTTAGACAAATCTATTTGGGTCAAACGGTCGTTCCAATCACTTAAATACAACTTGGAACTGTCAGGTGAAAATTCTAATCCATACGGACGGTTATTGCCGGCGTTCAAATTTAATTGAACCGGATTGCTGACTACACCTGTAGTACTGTCAAAATCAAAAAGATAAGCGGAATAGTCATTCGGATTGGCAATAGCCAATTTGGTGCCGTCCGGTGAGATTTTCATATAACCAACGCCATTCATTATATTAATATTGGGAAATTGCGTAACAGTTGCCGTGGTACCTATTCCCGAGTCGGTAATTTTAAAGGCATAAAAAGTATTCATATTATTACCGTTGGTATAATAAGGTGCAGAAGTGCCGGTTGTTCCCGGTGCTAAAAAAACAACCCATACAGCTGTATGGTCAGATGTCATAACAGCTGCAACTTTTTCACTGGCATGGTTGATTAGTGATATGTTTTTTTGCCCCGGTATGACATTGCCCAAGCCATTATCCAGCGACATATCTACAACTGTATAATTTATACCATCCAGTGAAGGAGCGCTATAAGCATCGTCAACTGTAAAAACATAAAAAAAATTATTTTGCGAAACAGCTGGAATGATAATGGCAGACTGGGTTGATGAGTCGGATCCAAGCAAGTCGTTTCCCGAAGGCATAATAGTATGATTGGCGTTAAAGAGATGAATACCGTCCGTGTAAAATTGTAATTCACCACACGCATTGGAAATACTTGAAATACCTTCTTCTGTATCTGTCATCCCACCTGATTCAATGACAGGTGAGCCACCGGAAAAATCTAATCCGGCATGAGTGCCGAAAAACCAGTGTGCAGTTTGATTTTGTCCATACAAATTAATTTGCCAAAAGATGAAAAGTAAAAGTAGTTTTTTCATAATAAAAAATATTTTTTACAAAAAAATATTTTTGTATTACAGGAATATATTACAAATATAGCAAAATTTATTGAATGTCTCTACTTTCAACTCGTTTTACGTCTGAATAACACCTACATTATAACGTTCCGTAATCGGTTTATGATTTGCCATTTCTATACCCATACTGATCCATTTGCGGGTATCCAACGGATTGATAATGGCATCTGTCCAGAGGCGGGCAGCGGCATAGTAAGGCGAAATCTGACGGTTGTAATCATTTTGAATTTTGTCGAGGAGTTCTTTTTCTTTTTCCGTTGTGATGGTTTCGCCTTGTTTTTTGAGTTTGGATTCCTCGATTTGCAACAAAACTTTGGAAGCGGCGGCACCGCTCATAACAGCTATTTCACTGGTCGGCCAAGCTACCATCAAACGCGGGTCGTAAGCACGGCCGTTCATAGCATAATTACCGGCACCATACGAATTACCGATAACCACCGTAAATTTAGGTACTACCGACGTACTGACGGCACTCACCATTTTAGCACCGTCTTTGATGATACCGCCGTGTTCGGAGCGACTACCGACCATAAATCCGGTCACGTCTTGCAAAAAGACCAAAGGTATTTTTTTCTGATTACAGTTCATAACAAACCGTGCGGCTTTATCTGCCGAATCGGAATAAATAACGCCTCCAAATTGCATTTCACCACGGGCGTTTTTAACGATTTTCCGTTGATTGGCAACAATCCCGACCGCCCAACCGTCAATACGGGCGTAGCCTGTAATTACGGTTTTGCCGTAATCGGCTTTGTATTCGTCAAAACTACCGGCATCTATCAGTCTGTCAATAATTTCGTACATATCATAAGGCTCTTGGCGAGATACCGGCAAAATACCGTAAATTTCTTCGGGATTTTTAGCCGGTTCTTTGGATTCTATCCGGTTAAATCCCGCTTTTTCAAAATCTCCTATTTTATTAAAAATACTTTTGATTTTATCCAGTGCGTCTTTATCATCTTTGGCTTTATGGTCAACTACTCCGGAAATGGCGGTTTGCGTCGTGGCTCCCCCCAACGTTTCGTTATCAATTTCTTCGCCTATTGCGGCTTTAACCAGATAACTACCGGCAAGGAAAATACTGCCGGTTTTATCTACTATCAAACTTTCATCACTCATAATAGGCAGATATGCGCCACCGGCGACACAACTACCCATAATAGCGGCAATTTGGATAATACCTTTGCTGCTCATTACGGCATTGTTACGAAAGATGCGTCCAAAATGATCTTTATCGGCAAAAATTTGGTCTTGCATAGGTAAGTAAATGCCGGCCGAATCGACCAAATAAATAATTGGCAAATTATTTTCAATGGCTATTTCCTGTGCCCGGAGATTTTTTTTACCGGTAATGGGAAACCAAGCCCCGGCTTTAACTGTCGCATCATTAGCTACGACGATAACTTGTCGACCATTGATATAGCCTATCTTAACGATGACGCCTCCGGCAGGACACCCGCCGTGCTCCTGATACATCTCATAACCGGCAAATGCACCTATCTCTAATTGTTCTTTATCGTCATCAAGCAAGTAGGCGATACGTTCCCGGGCTGTCATTTTACCTTTGGCATGTTCTTTTTCTATACGTTTCTTGCCCCCGCCCAAAGCTATTTTATCCAATTTTTGACGCACTTCCGCCCATTTGAGCTTGTTGTAATCTTCGTTGCGGTTAAATTTTATATCCATGTGTAATTGTTATGTGATTTGGTTAATTTGGTTTTCATCTATGCAAATATAACATTTTAGTTGAAAGTTTATAAAGTTGCAGGTTGAAAGTTGTATATTAAAGCGTTAGGTATAGATGAATTGTTTTTTGTATTTTTGCTTTTATTTATGACTGTGCATACTGACATTACGGTACTGACACATGTCGTACCTTATTCATCTGAAAAGACAGACACATTTCCAACATTTAACAAAATCGCAAATCTGAAATCTGAAATCGCAAATCTGAAATCGCAAATCTGAAATGAAAATTCTCCTCCTGGACAAAAACCACCCGCTACTAAAAGAAGGCCTGCTCAAAATAGGCTTTGATGTAGATGAAGATTATACTTCTCAAAAGCAAGAAGTAGAAAAAATCATTGCCAGCTATGACGGGATCATAATTCGTAGCCGTTTTCCTATTGATAAACAATTTTTACAAAAAGCGACTAAACTCAAATTTATCGGAAGGGTAGGAGCAGGTTTGGAAAATATAGATGTAGAGTACGCGTTAAAACATCAAATTCAATTATTTAATGCACCGGAAGGAAACCGTAATGCCGTTGGAGAACATGCGTTGGCTTTGCTATTAAATTTGTTGAATAAGATAAACAAAGCGGATAAAGAAATAAGACAGGGTATTTGGCAACGGGAGGTAAACAGGGGTGATGAGTTGGACGGGAAAACCGTCGGAATTATAGGCTACGGTAATACGGGAAAAGCCTTTGCCAAAAAACTCCGTGGATTTGATGTAGAAGTTTTAGCTTATGATATTAAAGATAATGTGGGGGACGATAATGCCCGTCAAGTGAATTTATCCGAACTACAAGCCAAAGCAGATATATTGTCGTTGCACGTACCTCATACCGATTTGACTTTTAAAATGGTTAATTCGGAATTTATCAATAAATTTGCCAAGAATTTTTGGCTTATCAACACAGCAAGAGGAACGGTCGTTGACACGGCTGATTTGGTTAAAGCTTTGGAACGGGGAAAAATACGAGGCGCCGGATTGGATGTATTGGAGTATGAAAAATCATCCTTTGAAAATATGTTCGATCGTAATGAATTACCGGAAGCATTTCGCAAGTTGATACAAATGGAAAATGTGATTTTGACACCGCATATTGCCGGTTGGACGCAAGAAAGTAAAGTAAAACTGGCCGAAGTTATTCTTAGAAAGATTAAAACGTGGTGGTCTTAATTGAAAATAGAGAATTGATAATCAAGTGGAAAGCGATATAGTGCGGATTTTTTAGTGGAAAGTGCCTAGTGCGAAGTGGAAAGTGCGGGTTTATTAGTGGAAAGTGCCTAGTGCGAAGTGGATACTTCGACAAGCTCAGTAACCATACTTCGACAAGCTCAGTAACCGAAGTGGTAAAGTGTGAATGTAGAAACGTTGCATGCAACGTCTAATATGCACCGTAACGTCTAAAAAATTGAAAATCCGAAATCAAAATGAGATTTCTCCTCTCCCAACGAAAGTCGGGATCGTTCGAAATGACATTAAACACCGGACATCTGACATCAAATAACCAAATAACCGATTAACCAAATAACCAGTTAACCGATTAACAAAAAAAATAAAAATAGACAAAGAATTATTACAACGGAGTAACGGAGCTTGTGAGTTGTGTGGCAGCAAACATAATCTTTCCGTTTATAAAGTAGCTCCTGAAAATCAAGCTGACAATCCCGAACAAATCGAGGGTAGAGTGGAAGGACAACAAATAGTTATATTGACCAAATATATTAAGAAAATTTGATGAGAAATGGAAAATAAATTTATGAAAAGAGCCATTGAACTTTCTATTGAAAGTGTCAAAAACGGAGGTGGACCTTTTGGAGCAGTGATTGTAAAAGACGGAAAGATTGTTTCCGAAGCATCTAATTCGGTTACCAAAAACAATGATCCAACGGCGCATGCCGAGGTAAATGCTATACGTTTGGCTGCCAAAAAGCTCAATACATTCAATTTGTCAGGTTGTGAAATTTACACATCTTGTGAACCCTGTCCTATGTGTCTTGGAGCTATTTATTGGGCACGTTTGGATGCAATATATTTTGCCAATGACAAAAACGATGCAAAAAATATAGGTTTTGATGACAGTTTTATTTATGAAGAAATAAACAAACCTTACGAAAAGAGAAAAATAAAAACCATTCAAATGATGCGTGAAGAAGCTTTGAAAGCTTTTAAATTATGGCAAGAAACAGATGATAAAATTGAATATTGACTTTTTAAAATGTTAGTGTATTAGTGTACAGCTTTGAAACTCTATAATCTCCTGTTTCTCAATGTATTCAAAGAAATATAAATTCAACTTCCAAAATTCAACTTTTATTAACCGGTTACTGAGCTTGCCGAAATATCAACTTTCAACTATTAACTTTATACTTATAAAAGACTATCTAAAGTTTCTCAGGCGTTCGGTCAATGCACACGGCTTACATTCGCCGTTTATGTATGCATTGGCGACAAAATGTTTTTATGATAAAACCAAATATCCCGGATATCGTTTATTAAAAGACTACCACAAACAATTATTACAAAATAAAACCATAATTGAAGTAACCGATTTGGGAGCCGGTAGCCGGGTTTTTCGTAACGGAAAACGACAGGTTGATGAGATAGCTAAGGTTGCCGGCAGCAGTCTCACAGATATGAAACGTTTATTTAGATTGGTGAGATATTTTAAACCACAAAATATTTTAGAGTTAGGAACTTCTTTGGGTAAATCGGCTTATGCCATGGCGTTAGGTAATCCGTCAGCGCAAATAATAACTGTAGAAGGCGATGAAAATTTAGCAAAATTCACACAAGCTCAATTTAAAGAAAAGGGGCTTAAAAATATAGAAATACTTCACAGCGATTTTGATGCATTTCTTGATAAAATCAACCAAACAAATCAAAAATTTGACTTGGTGATGATGGACGGCAACCACCTGTTGGAGCCGACCTTGAGATATTTTGAAAAATTACAAAAACATTTACATAACGATTCGGTGGTAATAGTTGACGATATTTATTGGTCTGAAGAGATGAAAACGGCATGGCAAAAATTAAAACAACACCCCAACGTCAAGCAATCGGTTGATACGTTTTATTTCGGATTGTTATTTTTCAGAGAAGAGCAATACCCGCAGGATTTTGTTGTCAATTTGAATAGTTTAAATTTGTTTTAAAAAATTATAAATATAAATTAACCACAGAGTCACACAGAGTAAATTTCACAGAGTAAAAAAAAGGAAATATTAAAAAAACTCTGTGTAACTCCGTG